>JANOZJ010000462.1:0-8177 GCA_031429315.1 Akkermansiaceae bacterium | reverse complement strand
GCAGGGCTTCTGGGCAGGCGAGACATTTCCTCCGATATTGAGACGCAAAAGCGGTAAACTGGTGAAACCTATGGGCAACACATCGCCCAGCTCCAACGCCGTTTAGGGCGCTTTCCGCGCGCTCCCTGGCAAAGCCACCGGCCTTTGGTTCCACCCGGCCCTGATCTGTATGCGGGGGGCAGAGGCGCGGTAAGACGCTAGTGTCAAATGCAAATTCTGGGTGCGCAGTCCGGGTGCGCACTGCTGGGTGCGCAGGTGCGCACGGCCTTCGGACGCCTCGGACGCTGCGGTGCAGCGAGGCGTGGGGGCAATTCTTGCGGCTACAGGGTGGCAGATCGACAAGCGGACTGCCGCGCCAGTCAGCACGGACGAGGCCACCGGTCAGAGTTCCTCCCGACTGGTGGGCGGATCGACGGAGATTGTGTTTTTCTCGGTGCCGCTAGTCGTCAAGCCTTCTGGAGACTGCGTGCTTCGAGGGCGGTGATGCAGAGGTCGCGGTAGCGGGCGAGGGCTTTGGGGCTGGAGGAGACCGGATTGATCGTGACTGCGGCGAGGGCTTCGGTGTCGCCGCGCCCGGCGAGGGCGACCAGTCCCTCGAGCTTGCCCCGGAACCGGGCGTGGGTCGGAGCCGAGAAGTCCGGCGGGGGCGGCAGTGCACCCTGCCGCGCCTTAGCTTCGAGGTCGGCATCGCGGCGGCGGTGCTGGCGTTTGGGTGCGGCGGTAGGTTCGGCGGAGGGCTTCGGTGCCGACTCGGGCTTGGCGATTGCCTTTGGCGCAGGATCGGCCGTAGGAGCCGGTTCGACTGTCATGTCCTGCGCGTCGGTTTCGATCTCGGCCTCTAGCCGCCCTTCGGCGGTCTCGAAGCCGGGAGCGGCGAGGATCGTCTTGGCGGCATCTGCGGCGCGCAAAGGGCCGATCTTCGCGGCCAGCAAACGCTGGAACCGGTGAGCGGCGCTGGCCATGCTGGCGCTGCGGCCCAAGGGGGGCTCGCTGAGGCGCTGGGCGAGGCGGTTGATCTCGGTGGCGGTCAGAATGGTTTGCATCGGGGCCTCCTTCAAGCGTTTCTGATGTGGGCGGAGCGGCCTTCGACGGTGACCGCGTAGATCATGGTGCGACGGTCGCCGAAGGTGGCGGCGAAGGCTTCGGCAGCCGCGAGGGTGGAAAAAGTCTCGCGGCTGCGGTCGCCGGGCGTGCGGCCCCGGACGGCAACGAAGTGGTCGGCGGCGGCGAGGCAATTGGCCTCGTGGCCTGTCATGGGCGTGGCGCGGTGGGCGGTCATGGGCGGGCTCCTTTCAGGGCTGCGAATGCACCTGACATTGGGGGGACGACCGCAAAGAGCAACTGCAACACACTGGAAAGGTGGAGTAAAAAATAAGAATGGACGTCTCGCGGCGGCGGCAATGTGCAGCACATCGCGGCTTGGTCGAAAGCGGCGTCCGTCAGGCCACCGCGATAAGCTGGATCACGCCCGAACCCGACGGCTCCATCTACCCCGCGAAGGCCGACATGCAGTGGAACCGGCAAGCCCGGCGCAGTTCAGACGCGCGTCTTCTGCAAAACGCTCCAACGGTTCGGATGTTTTGCCGGAGCGTGACGTGCACTCCCAAGGGTCGGCGGATTGTCTGGTGGGTTTGGTGGAGATTGGTGGGGTGAATCCAGCTCCTTTCCATAAGTGTCATGTCCTGCTGTTCACTGTTGCTGACAGTTTCTGCGACATACAAGGAAACAGGGGGAAACAAGTCCACCAAACACACCAAACCCACCAGACAGATTGCCAACTCGCGTCACGCCTCGGCACGGTTGCGAAGATCTTCCGAACCCTTGTCAATCGCGGCGTCCCTGCCCGCTGAGACCAGTTGCCAGCGGGTGCGGCCTGCCGATAGCCCGGCTAAGACCAGTTTCAGTCCTGTGACGATGCGGTTCTGATTGGCCCCGATCCACTTTCCCAGCCGCCCCCCGTTGATCGCCCCGCCTTCGCCCGCGACAGTCAGAAGCGCTTCACGGAATTCGGGGTGGATGAACACTGACCGACCCTGCGTCGGTGACCTCTGGTCGGTGGCTCGGTCGATGATCTGGCGGACGGTGACACGGTCCCCGCCAATCACTTCCCGCCACTGCTCCATCACCGTGTTAAGAGCGCAGAGCTTCGGGTCTGCACTGCGCATGCTGTCCATGGTCTGGCATGGATCGGCCTCGCCCAGCCAGATGAGCGCATCGCGCACCCGGCGCGACCAATCGGCGAACGAGCCGAGGGGAGTGCTCTGCGCCGGGTAATCCGCGACGTGATAGGCGCGCAGGACCGTCAGCGCTGCGATGACATAGTCGCCGCGATGCTGCATCACGATGGCGACGGGATCGCGGTCGAAGGCACGTAATTCGGGCCGTTCCACCCCGGCATCCAGCGTCGCACGAATGGCGCGGCGGGTAATGTCGCTCTCGAGCGTCAGGTTGTTGCCAGTGGCGAACATCATTGCATTGTTCGGCACGTCAGCGTTCATCGATTTGCCGAGTATCCGCACTTTCAGGGTAGCCTGTGTCAGGGCTTGGCAGAGCAGTTCGCCGCGGAGGGGTTCCTCGCAGTTGTCGATGGCGATCAATACATCGCCCGCGATCAGCGCCGAGCCGAGGCGTTTTTCCATTTCCTCATCGGATTTGCCCTGCGAGATCACTGGGGCAGGGCGGCCGGTGGCGATCAGGCTCGCCAAATCGACGAGCATCGACTTGCCGCTTCCGGCCGATGGCGCATTAAATGCATGCAGCGGGGCGGTGGGCAGCGACCGGCGGATCAAGGTGGTGAGGATTGCCGACAGCGCGACCGAGCGGTCGGCAGGCGTCACGAAGGGGAAAGTCGCGATCAGGTCCTTGATATAGCCGAGCGCCCGCAGGGCGGAGTCGCGGTCTGGATCGCGGAGCAGGGCGGGGAAGCGCTGGCCTTGCGGATCGAATAGGAGACCGGTCTGCGCATCATGACCGGGCTGATCCAGGATAGAGCCGTCCTCGCGCAGGGTCGGGCTGTTGATCAGACCGGTCAGCACCCACAGCCGCCAATTCCCTTCACGCGCAAGATAGGTTTCCGCCAGGCGCATCGGGCAGTCGGTCCTGACCCAGCGATCGGTGCGCTTGTCGAGGCGTTCCCAATGGGCGCAGAGGGTGAAGACCTCGGCCATGTGGTGCGCCTTGACCTCCACGAGGCGCGGTGCGTCGATCTGGCGACCGCCCGAGATCGCCACCGGCGTCATCGAAGGACGCACGATCATGCTGCCGCGCTGATAGTAGGCGAGGCCGGAGGCGAGCAGGGCACCTTCGGCCAGGTCGATGGTTTCGGGCATCAGGCCTGCGTGCATGCGGATCAGGGGCCGCCCGCGTTCGACAAGGGCGGTGTCGTCGTGTGCTCCGGAACGACCGCTTCCGGAACGAACCCCTCGCGACGTGCCGGCCCGCCAGCCGTTCTGACGTGCCAGCCAGAACAACGTCCCGGCAGTGACGCTGCGCACTGTGGCGAAGCTCTTCCATTTCCCGGCGCTGACGGCAGGATCGTTCTTGGCGGACCTGGCCGACCAGTTCTCCCACAGATCCCGACCGCCGTCGCCCAGGGCGGCGTAAAGGGCCAGCCCGACCCTGATCCAGTCGTCATAACCGAGATCGCTGTTTTCGATCTGGCCGACCGCTTCCTCGACCAGCGCGCGAGAAGGCGAGTCCTGCCGGTTTAGCCCGGCAATCCTGCGCCCCTCGAGATCGATGGCGCGCCGTTCGGCCGTGGTCTGACCGCCGACCTTGCGCAGGTATTGTTCGGCTGCAGCGACAAAGGCCGTGCAAAGGGCCTCGTCGACCGTGGGCAGGGAGGCCAGCGGCACGTCCAAAGGCGAGGACTCCGGCCAATGATAGGCCGCCCGGGTATCGGGATGGATGCCGAAGCCGACGAATTGCTGACCTTTCGCCAGAACCTCCACTCGGGCCACAGTCCCGTCCGGCAGGTGGAGCTCAGGCGTCTGTACCTTTTCGAACGGGGTCGCGGCTCGAAAGGCCAGCAACAGTTTCGGCGCGCGGCCGATCCGCCTAGCGGGCGTCGCCCCGAGCCGGTCGGCGGCGAGACCGGCGAGGTGGCGTGCATGTCTTTCGTCCAGCACGTCGATGTCGACGCCGACCAGATCGCCGCAGAGAAGGCCGGTATTGGTGCATCCGGTCTGACTCCGTGTCCAGCGCCGGATTTCGGCCTCATCCGCGCTTGCGCAGACCGTCTCCCAGCCCTTCATCAAGGGGCGCTTGCCGGCGGATTTCATATCGAGATGCGCTCCGGCCACCGGCACTGGCCGGTATCCATGTCGACGTAGGGCAAGCCGAAGATCGGTCAGATCGGTGAAGGTTGCCGAGGCATGGTTCACCGATGGTCCTCCTGCGCCTCGATCCATTCGATGAGTTTGCTCTTGCGGGCACAGATGACATTGCCAATCCGGAACACCGGCAAACGCACTTTGGCGTCGCCAGCGTAGTAATAGACCTTGCGGCGATGCTTTTCGTTACCGAAGACGAAGACGGCGATGGCCTCCGCGCCGTGGAGCAGGTCATCACCGATGGTTGCCGTGTCTCCACCGGTCGTGTTGCTGAAGGGCTTCATGGATCAGTCTCTCGCTTTCGGGGTTGGATCATTTCCTGAACGAAGTATGCCTTGCGGCCCTGCAGCCGGTGCGACGCCATGCGGACCTGCATGCTGGCGTTGATAGTCGCCTTGCTGAGGAAATTGCCCCGGGCTGCCATCGCCACCCGGTAAAGTCTTTCCATCGTCTGATAGCCCTCCTGCCCAACGGCTGCCTTCAAGCTGGTCTGGCGTTGGGGAGAGCCGAAAGCCCAAGGGATGGCCATGAAGCCGTCTTTCCTGACCATGCCTAGCAGCAGATTGGTTTGGCCATAAATCGTGTCGGGCAGAATCGTGGTCGCGACCTCCGGAACCTTTAGGAACAAAAACTTCCGATCCACCAGTTCCAGATGCCAGTCCTGATCCGAAGCCCTGACCAGGATCGTGGCCCCGGTCGCTGACGCCTCCAGTCCGGCGCCCGATGTCGCCACGAGGGTATCCCATGTGCCGCCAAGCGTCTTTGCCATAGCCTCCGACACGATCCGAATATTCCAAGCGAAGTGTTCGCTGATTGCGGCGGCAATCGACGCCGTCAGGATTCCCTCTTCCCGCCAGGTTCGGACAAACCCACCATGGGGTTTGGCAACCTTCTTCGAACGAATTGCTCCTGCGGCTTGCAGGACGCGCAAACTGGGCAGCGGCACACTCGAGGCGAGGGTGGCTTCTGCATCGCCGTACAGGCCCGTCGCGTTGGTCGCCGGATCGACCTGTTCCTTCGCTGTCATTGTCGATTTTTCCCATCATAGACGACGCTTTACACAAGCTACATTCTGTTGCAAGTGCACTTGATACGCCTTATATCGATCATTGACGGGCTTTGGCAAGCATTCCCGTTTATTGCCGAATTCAGGAGAGGCCATGGCAACCATACGCAAACGAACGCTGCCCTCGGGGCTGGTGCGGTGGCAGGTGGATTTCACCGACCAGGCTGGCAAGCGCCGGTCCAAGCTGTTCCCGCGCCGCAAGGATGCGGATGTCTATCTGGTCAAGGTCCGCTCGCTGGTCGCCAACCACACCTATCTGGCCGACAGCGACAGCACGACGGTGGCCGAGGCCGCGAAAAGCTGGCTCGACCATTGCGAGGTGCGGTGCAAGACGGGGCGGCGGATGGAGCGGTCCACCCTGCGCGGTTACAGCGATTATGTGCGGCTGCACCTGAACGCGCCGGTGGTCGGGATCGGGGACAAGCTGATCGCCCAACTGACCCGCCGCCACGTCAACGAACTGCGCGACCGGCTGTTGCTGAATGGCCGGTCCGAACATCTGGCCCGCCGCGCGATTTCGGTGCTGAAGCTGATCCTCGACCATGCTATCGACAACGGCCAGTTGTTCACCAATGCCGCGCACGGCGTGCGGGTGATCAAGTCCAGCCGGATCGAGCACAAGGCCCCGGTGCCGCCCAAGGAATCCATCCGCGCCCTGATCGAAGCTGCCGACGAGGATTTCAAGCCGCACCTGATCGTCTCGGCGCTGGGCGGGTTGCGCGCGTCAGAACTGCGGGGTTTGCGCTGGCAGGACGTCGATTTCGACAAGGGCTTCCTGCACATCCGCCAGCGTGCCGATGCCTACAACCAGATGGGCGAGCCCAAATCGCGGGCAGGGTTCCGCGACATTCCTGCCGGGCCGATGGTGCTGAACGCCTTGCGCCGCTGGAAACTGCGCTGCCCGAAAAGCGAACTCTGGCTGGTGTTCCCCGCACCGCTGGGCGGCATCCTGCAGCACACCCGCACACAGGACCGCTTCCGCAAGCTGCAGGAAAAGGTCGCGGTCAAGATGCGCTGGCACGACCTGCGCCACTTCGCGGTGTCGCTGTGGATCGAGCAGGGCTTCTCGATCAAGGAGATCATGACCTTCGCGGGCCATTCCTCGATCCAGATGACGATGGAACGCTATGGCCACCTGTTCCCCTCGCCGGATCACCAGAAAGCAATGGCCATGGTCGAGGCGAAGCTGCTGGGTTAAGCTGTCGTAATAACTTCGAATCCGGAACAAACCCGTGCTGTCTTCGAAACTGTCGCGCGACTGGCGGGCTGTATGCTAGTGTGCGCCAAATGACAAAAGATACCCAATGGCCACTGCGAACCACAACGGCCATTCGTCCTGAGCAAGGCGCGTTCGGACACGGCTCCGGCGCATCGACGCTATCGGCCCTGAGCCGCCTTTCGATGTGCGACGATGCTGCTACACAGCATTCACCGAAGCAGCCGCTCATACTCGGAGCAGCATTAACGGGGTATGCAGATAGACTTCACGAAGCCTCCACCGCAGTGGCCGGCTGCAGGTTTCAAGGACACGAAGTTAGGATCGTGGCAAGGGAACCGGCAGCAGGCCAAGAGGTCAGGCTGGACTCTTGGGTTGTTCTTTCGTGGATTGACCGTTGCGCCTTCGGGCTTTCGACGGCAAGGTTTGGTCGCATACTTCGGGTTCTTAGCAAATCCCGAGGTGGGGTAACAACAAATTTGGAGAAACTGGTTAGCGCCGCGCCATGAGCACGTATTTCTTCGCCGGTCAATTTTAGAATGATTGGTATCGCAGATCCGCTGAACGACTGGATTACGGCAAGCACCTTGCCGGGAAGCGACGGTTTGTTTTTTCTAGGCACGTTCGAGCGGCGCATCACATTCTATTCCCAGCAGGTTCGTGCATTCCGCTTGGTCAGAGCTCTGCACGAGCGAGGCATCCTTAAGCCCACCGATACAATCGCCGTTGTTGGTGGTGGCGTAGCGGGAGTGACCTGCGCATTGGCGCTGGGCCTTTTGGACTACGACGTCAGCCTCTTCGACCCCGCAGATGAGGTCCTTCAGCTTCAGAGTGCCTCCCCTCGCCTGCTCCATCCGCACATTTACGAATGGCCGGCGCTCGGTTCGCTGGACAAAAGCGCTGGCTTGCCTTTTCTCGACTGGGATCTGGATACCGGCAAGCCCATTGCCAAACGGCTCGCAACCGAATTCCATAGCCATAGGGCCATGCTCCCTAAGCTCCTCTGGCAACATGAAAAGCGCCTCAACAAGTTGGAAAAATCGGACGCTGAATGGCGGCTGACCTTTGCTGATGGCGAAACAAGGATCGTCCAGAAGGTCTTTTTCGCAATTGGTTTTGGAGATGAACGAACGGTCGGGTCTGCAGAAACCTACGACTACTGGAAGGAGCGCGGAGTTGGGACTACCGCGGTGGAGGCCAATCCTCCAGCGACCTACCTCGTGAGCGGCAACGGCGATGGTGCCTTGACCGACATCCTTAATCTCCTCGTCAAGGACTTCGAGCACGTTCCATTTACGCAGACGTTCCTGGGCTACTTCAACCAGGACATTCTGCGAACCACTGTCTTGAAGGCCTACTATGGTTTGGCGCCAGATGCAGACCTCGAGCCGGTTCTTGAGACGGATGTCCTCACAGCTTTTCGTGAACGTGGCATTCTTGACAAGCTGGGACCAAAGCTAAGGACCGATCGGCTGCTGACGGTCAACTCCAGCGGGCCCTTATTCTCAGTGGGCAAGGCAGCACCGCTCAATCAAGCCATGGTCTTCGCCGTGTTACATGCGGC
>JANOZJ010000461.1:0-1502 GCA_031429315.1 Akkermansiaceae bacterium | reverse complement strand
CGCTGCGGGGCATGCTGGCGAGCAGCTCGGTGGCCCGCGCCAAGTCAGCTTGGGCGAGGCCGCGGATGATGCCGGGCAGGTAGGGATTCGGGTCGTCGCCATCGTGGTTGGTTTGCGCCCAGCGGATCGCGGCTTCCGGGTCGGTCGAGGCCCACGAGGTGAGGATGGTGTCCTGGGCGAATCCGCTGCTGGTGTTTTCCTTGGCGTAGGTCAGGGCCGACAAGGGATCGACTTGCGCCCACGCGGTCAGCAGCAACGAGTATTCGCCGTGGCGGCTGTCGGTGATGCCAAGGCTGCGGAAATGGGCGACCGCCGCCTCGAAATCGCCGGGTCCGAGTTGATCGAGAAACGCGAGCAACGCGCGGTTGCGCTCCAACGGATTTTCGCCACGGACAATCGCTTCGAGCCGGGCCAGCCGATCTTTCGAGGAGCTGGTTTCGCCACGCTCCGTCTTGAGGCTCCTGGAAACCTTCCGGTTAGACGCGTCTTCACCGCCGGCATCGCGGCCAGCCGCTCGCGAGGATCGGGTTTCGGCAGGGCCGCCGCGAGTGTCCGCCGGCGTGCCGGGAGAAGACACGCGGCCTGCCATGAACGCGCCACCTCCGATCAATACAAGGGCTGCCAACATGGTGGTGGGGTTGAGTTTCATAATATTGAAGCGTGTGGGATCTTACCGCATCACAACGTGCCACGCCCGTGGATTTTTCCAAAAATCAGCCGGATTCTCACCCCGCAAAAGCATTCGCCGCCAGCCCTTTGACGCCGAGGCCGCGGATGACGAACAAGCGCCCGGCGTGCTCCTCGACCACCGATTTGTGGACGCCGGTGGTGATGTAGAGATCCGCTAGATCCGGCCCGCCGAAGGCGCAGGCGGTCGTTTCCAGGCACGGTAGCTCGATGCGCCGCAACTCCTCACCGGTCGCAGGATCGAAGCCAGCCACACAGCCGCCGTGGCAAAACGCGATCCACAGATGGCCCGCCGCATCGATCGCCATGCCGTCCGGCGAGGCGTCCAGATGCGCGGTGGAAACGGCGCTGCGCAGGTTCCGCAGATGGCCGTCTTCGTAGTCGAAGGCGAGCACTTCCTGGCGCGGGGTGTCGATGTAGAAAACCGTTTTACCGTCGGCCGACCAGACGATGCCGTTGGAGTTGGTGACCGGTCCGAAGGCCTCGTGAAGCGTGAGATCCGGGTCGAGCCGGTAGAGTTTCGCATCGCCGGTCTTCTTCACCAGGCTGATGGTTCCGGCGAAAAAGCGGCCGTCCGGCGAGCACTTGCCGTCGTTGAAACGGTTGTCCGGCTTGTCGGGCTCGGGATCGGCAATGGCTGTTAGCCTGCCGGTTTCCTCGTCGAGGAAAAACAGCCCGTGATCGCCGGCGACGACCAGCCCGCCGCTCTCACGGGGGACCACGGTGCCCACCCGTTGGCCGACGTCCCAGGATATTTCACTGCCATCGGCCGGATCGAAACGATGGACGCGGTGGCCCTCGATATCGACGAAATA
>JANOZJ010000460.1:0-5864 GCA_031429315.1 Akkermansiaceae bacterium | reverse complement strand
CGGGCGTAGGTGAGGAGGTGGCAGAGTTCGGTGGCGGTCATGGTGGTTGGTTGGTTAGAGGAGCGGGAGATGGGGTGAGAGGGAGAGCGGGGGATTTCAGCGTTTCAGTTTTCAGCTTTTCAGCGTTTGGTAATGCGCTTGCAGCGCGAGGCGGGCGAGGGTGAGGGCGCGGTTGGTCCGGCGGTGGAAGGTGGCGGCGCTCACCGGCTCGCCGATCTCCGCGGAGACGTAGGCCATGGCGCGGGGCGAGACCGAAGCATCCGCGCGGATCACGCCTTCGCGGCGCAGCGCGGCCAGGGCGATCATCACACAGTCGATGCGGCGTTCGGTTTCGGTCATGGGTGGGAGAGATATTGGCGCAGAGCTTTGCGGATCAACTTCGAGCGGTCCGTGTCATCACGAACTACGGCCTTGTCGATTTGTGCGACAACTTCATCAGGAATCCACGCTGCGATGAACGTGGTGCCCTCTTTGTGGGCGTGTCCCTTTGGCTGGGGCTTGGTTGGTTGTTTAGGCATGGGCAACTGAAAAGGTGTTTAAACGAGTTTAAGCGAGTTGACAAGGAATAATTTGGCTATTTTAAAAAGAGGTGTTAAAACCTACCTGATGCCTGACCAAAGAGCCGCCGGACAGTCCCTTGTGGGCTGTCATGTATCCTCGGAATTCCTTTCTGAGATTGACCGTGCGCGTGGTGGGAAAAGCCGTTCAGACTTTTTGCGGGAGGCTCTCTACGATCATCTCAAACGGATGGGCTACACATTGCCCGAAGCCGCAAAATTCGCCCCTGACCGCTCTGGCAAAGGAGGCCGCCCCAAGAAAATTGCCCTCACCGCAGTCCCAGGGACCGGCGTTAAAAAGCCCAAGTTTGGCTAGCGAACATTATCCCCGGTCCATGGAAACCCATTGCTGTTAGTCCGTCACGGCCATTCTAACCATTCACCAGAAATTCACAAAAGCCCCATGAAAACCGATTCCCTCAATCCTTGGAAGGTCGTCTGCTGGATGGTTCTTGGAGGGACTCTCATCCTCGGAGCCGCCATCGCGGTGGATCAAATGAGAACAAGTCCCACTCAGCCAGTGAAGAAATCCAACAGCGCTCCGGTGCCGGATGTTAAACCGGCGGTGGATGTGATTCCGCTGAAAATGGCCCTCTTTAGTTGCAAGCACGACCTGGGCACCATCCTTGGCGATTTAAAGCTTCTCCAGATGACCGAGAGGGTGATGGAAAACACCTCCCGCTCGTTGGAAGGCGAAACGGCCGCGGGCAAGGTCGTGCTGTTGCAGCGCGAATTGGCCAAAAGTGATTCACAAATCGTCGATTTGAAAAGCACCGCCGCAGCGGACGTGGATAAGTTGCGGGAAGCAATTCGCACCGGCAGAGCCTTCATCTCCACGAATCGCGTGGATCCATCTATGGTTGATGAGTTCGAGTCCTGGGCAAAACATTGCGAAGCAGCTATCCTAACTCTGCAACAGTGGAAGCGCGATTTGATGGTAGCGGCCTCCAAGGATAACCTCGAAAACACTAAGGCTAGAATAAGTGGGGACTACGTCAACGCGTTGAATCGAACCGAATACGACGCGGTCATGAACAGGAATTTTGATGATTTGCTGGCCGGTCCCCAAGGCTACCGCGCGCCGTGAATGAATGCCAGGAAAGCTCCACCCTAAAACCAACATGATGAGATCCATCCTTCCTTGCCTCCTTGTGCTGTGTATTTGCGGCTGTGTTCAGAAACCCGTAGCAATGCCATCAACGACCGCGCCCGGTTCGAGCACTCGCCCGTCTTCCGGCGGGGTTTTCCGCCGTGGCGATGATCCGGCAACGGTGCAACGGGCGATGGGTGGGCCCGACGCAACATTAACCCGTGCGGATGGCAGCGAGGTGTGGAACTACAAGTTTTCCTCAGTGGTGTTTCTGAGCGGTCGGGTAAAGGAATGGAACGATCCGAGCCATGTATTGAATAGCGAGGGGCCGGGAGAAACCGGAGTGGGTTTGGCAAGTCTGGAATCTAAAGATGGTCCCACATCGTATTCGTCGTTTCCAGGCATGGTGCTGGTCGGTTCGGCAGCGACCGCCCGCGAACAGGCGCGGCAGATCAACCCTAACAAAGAGCAGGTTGGCGGTTATACTCGGGACGATGGCACTCGGGTTGGCAGTTACATTCGCACCCGAGGCAACGCTACGACGCGGGACAACATCCGCGGCCGGTGACGGGACGTGGGGGCTGTTTTGACACCCCCCGTGCTATGATGCGGGCATGGCCAGCCAACTGATGCTTTTCGAGACGGACACGACACCGCGCGCGGACGGGACCTTCCTGCTCAAGCCGCGGCGACTGGTGGATGGGAAGGAGATTTCCGCGGCGAAGGCGGCGGGGTTGTTAGGATTCAAGGACGTGGAGACCATTCACGGGTTGATCAAGACGCGGCAGCTCGTCGGGTGGAAGCCGGATTCGAAGCGGGGCAACGGCAAATATCGGATCGACCTGGGGAGCGTGATGGACTACAAGGCGAAGCGGCTGGCGGCGGGGTGAGTCTTTGAAGAGATTGGAGATTGGGGATTGGAGATTTTGGATGGAAGAGGAAGAAAAGTAACCGGTGGTTGCCGATCCTGGCGGGCGGTGGTGAAGCGGTTTCGCAAAGGCATGGCAAGGTCTGGGCCTCGACGGAAACGTCACCCGCACCTCCCATGAAAACACTCTACAGCTATCTCCGCCACGCGCTCACATTCCTCGCTGGCATCGGCGGGTTGCTGCTCTCCTATCAACTCATCGCGCCGGGCGATGTGGCCACGGCGAATGAGGCCGGTGCCGCGCTGATCGAACCTCTAACCACTCTTGGTGGATTGATCGCGGCCGGACTTGCCCGCCTGATCATCGCCCGCGTGGGCAAACTTTTTCCCGGCCTCTCCGAATCGGCGACGGTCGATCCAGGGCGGGGGAATAACAGTGGCGGGCTGGGTGGTCCGCTGCTGCTTGTGACATGCGCGACGGCGGGGTTAATGGGTTTTTCCCTGCCGTCGTGCTCGCCTGCGCAGATCGAGGCCGCGCAGGCGGTGCCGATCCGCATCAAGTTTAACACGCCCGGCGGCGACATTGGCTACACCAGCAAGGGCGGTCTAACCGTCGATTACCAAACGGGCAAATGATTTGGGGCGGTGAGGGACAGCCGAGATCCGACCTAACCGTGATCACCACAAGCGCCCCGCCCCACCCTTTCGAACATCGAACATCGAACATCGAAGTGAAGATATGCTGATCATCCTTGCAAAAATCCTAGGCGTCGCGCTGCTGGCCATCGCCGGGGTGGCGGCGGTGGGCATCGCTTTTGTAGCGGTGGTCTCCGCGCTGAGCGACGGGCTGGGGACGGATGATGAAGATCAGGAGGGCGGCCGATGAGTCTGCCTGAGACAATCAAGGCAATCCAGCGCGCCGTGGGTGCGGATGCGGACGGAGTGTTTGGGCCAGAGACGGCGGCGCTCGTCTGGCGGGCACTGCATGACGTGGATGATGAGACCCAGGCGATCCCCGGCGGCGAGGACATGGATGCGCGCACGGTGATCCACCTGATGACGCTCGACCCGAAGGCGCGCGAGGCGTTTGGGGAATTCTATCGGCTCGCCAATGCGACCGCCGCGACGTTCGGGTGCTCTTACATCCTCATCGGCGGTAACCGCACCTGGGACGAGCAGGACGCGCTGTATGCGCAAGGCCGGACGCTGCCAGGCAACCGGGTGACCAAGGCGAAGGGCGGGCAGAGCAATCACAATTTCGGGATCGCCGGGGACTTCGGGGTGTTCATGGGCAAGGCCTATCTGGATAACACCCGGCCGGATCTGGCGGCGAAGGTGCACAAGGCTTGCAGCATGCACGCGGAACCCTGCGGGCTGGAATGGGGCGGCAGTTGGAAATCCATCGTGGACCAGCCGCACTACGAAGTGGCGACCGGGCTGAGCATGATGCGCAAGCGGGAACTCTATCAGGAGAAAGGAAGCGTGCTGTGAACGCCCAAATCAAAACCGTCGCGGCGATGACCAACGAGGATTTGTGCGCGCTGGCCGGGGATCTCGGCCGGGACTACGTGGAAAACGAGGCGAGCGGCGCGTTGTTCGGGATTGTGCTGGTCGAGCAGGCGTGCCGGTTCGCGCGGATGATGGCCGCATCAAGACCGCCTGAAGGCGGGACTACGAACGGGGAGGAAGAAGGATGATGACTTATCTATCACAAATCAGCGGCGACCTTTCGCCGGGCACGGTTGGGACGATCCTTGGTGCGGTGATCGCCGCGTTGGTCGGCGGCGGATTTCTGGGGAAGAAGACGGGCAAGGTGGAAGGTAAGGCGGAGGCCATGCGAATCGGTCCGCAGCCGTTCATGGTCGAGCTGAAGCAGGACTTCGTGACGCGGCGCGAGTTCGAAAAACTGGAGGTCCGGTTGGAAGTCTCCATGTCCGAAATGAAAGGCCTGTTTCGCGAGACCATGTCCGAGATCAAGGGCCAGACCACTTTCGTGACCAAGAAGATGGACGGCCAGAACGAGCGGCTGACCAAAAAGATCGAGGAGGTCGCAAGCGGAGCCTATCAGGGTCGGCAGCGGCTGCACAACACGGTTAACAACCAGGGCGAGCGACTGGCCACGCTGGAAGCCACTTCGGATGTGGCAGGGCAGTTGGGCAAACTCGCCACCGCGCTTTCTCCGCAGATCAAAGTCCAACCCACCCACCCTAACAACGGATGATGCCCACCATTTCCAAAGCCATGATCCGCCGCAAGATCCGTGAGGTGCTGCACATCCGCGCCGGCTTCGGCAAGACCGAGAAGCTGCTGCTCGAATGCGTGAACGAACTCACCGGCGGTGGAGTGTCACTGCAGGAGCTGCGCGACGGCATCGAGTGGAATCACTCGGAGGCCTACATCCGCAGCAAGTTCGAAGACGAGGCAGAGGAAACCCTGTGGTTCATCACCCCCGATGGCATCGCGCAACAAAACATCTAACGTGAATGTCCGCGAAACAACGAAATGGGAAACCGGGCTGGGATCAGGAGGAGCGCAAGGTCCACTCGAATTCCAAGATCAAGTCGCTTCCCGATGCCGATCAGGAAACGCTGTGGCTGCTGATGCATCCCTCGGACGATACGGTGACGCCATACACCGTCGAGGCCTGCATGTTCTATCTGCAGGAGGAACACGGTCGTTCCGTCGCGTCATCAACTTTTTACGAGTGGCATGCCTGGTATCAGTTCAAGCTGCGGATGGACTCTGCTGCGGAGCGGGCGGAGCAAGCGCGGTTGGAGCTGGCCAAGGATCCGCGGCTCACACCGGAAGATCTGGATCGTGCGGCGCAGACCGTGTTCACGGCCGAGACGCTTCAGAACCGGGATGTGAAGGGCTACGTGGCGCTTGCGAAGCTGGGTCTCGCCAAGACCAAGCAGCAGCTCGACCGCGACAAGCTATCAGCCGCGAGCAAGAGCCAG
Source organism: Akkermansiaceae bacterium (assembly GCA_031429315.1). GTDB lineage: Bacteria > Verrucomicrobiota > Verrucomicrobiia > Verrucomicrobiales > Akkermansiaceae > Luteolibacter. Next base: position 392 of record JANOZJ010000460.1, on the reverse strand, counting down.
ATCGAGAAGGGCCTCGACGCGCTGTTAGCGGAAATCCAAGGCAACCCGAAAGCCCTGGCATTGTTCAAACAACTTCAGGAGGTGGTTTCCAAGGCATGAAGCCGAAGCCTTCCTTTCTCGGCCAGTTAGGTGCGCGCCTCGACGCGTCGGACACGACCAGCGTGCCGCAGATCTCCAGCTTCATGGAGTTCCTGACGACGCAGGCCAAGGTCAAGATCCCTGGCGGTGAGTATGTGCAATATTCCCTAATCGGGCGTGAGGCGCTGATTCCGATCATCGAGACCTTTGACCTGGTGCTTGGCTCCCACACGGGCGTGGTGCTGCCGGATTCCACCCTCGACGTGTGCGGCGGAGCCCAGATCGGCAAGAGCGTGCTCGCCTTGAACTTCGGC
>JANOZJ010000459.1:0-8059 GCA_031429315.1 Akkermansiaceae bacterium | reverse complement strand
CCCTACTATTTCGCCGATCCTGAAACCGGCGCGGTGGTGGATCGCTTCAAACCGATCTGCAAGCACCTGCGGCCGGACCGCATCAAGCTGAACAAATGGTCGTGGCGGCTCTCCCAGCTGTGCCTGGGCGCGATGCCGGTGAACCAGTTCGTCTCGCGCTGGCAGGACGCGGTGAAGGATCCGGAGATGATGGTGGTCTTCCGGTGCGACGTGCTGGCGATGCCGTCTAACACGGAGCAGGCGATCAGCCCGGAAATCATCCTGCGGGCGCGGACGGTGGAAGCGCCCTACGATCTATCACTCGCGTCGGCCACGGTACCGCGCTTCGGCGGGATGGACACGGGCAACCGCTGCTGGTTTGTGAGCCGCGATGTTTTCAGCGAGTCGCGCAAGCGGATCAATTGGGCGGAGCAGGTTCCGCTCTCGCAGATGGTGGCGCGGACTGTGGTCCTATTTCACAAGCTGGGCTTGAGTTGCCTGTCGATCGACGCCAACCCGGCGGTGGAGCAAGCACGGGCGCTGTGCTACAAGCTCAATGGTCTGGAGGGCATCGACTGGCGGCCGTTCAACGGCAGGCCGGATGATGCGATCCTTAAGTTCCCGAGCGGTCTAACATGGAACGGCGCGCGGAAACGATGGGAAGGTGGACTCCGCTGCTTCGTGGTCGAGTTCGCGGTGAAACCAGGCGGTGGCATTGTCCACAAGTTAGGGGTGGATCCACAGGGTGGCTTCAACCAGTTCTATCCGAAGATCCAGTGCAACCGGTTTGAATCGATCGACCGGATTGTGAATGAATTTCTAACACCTGCCGAGAACGTCATCCGCACGGTGGACGGCAAGCTGTTGGAGGATCCTGTTATGCGCCTGCCACAGCGGCAGCCTGGCTGCCTGCCTATCATCGAGACGCTGGACTCGCACCTCATCACCGGCTCGAAGCGCGACGCCGGTCCCGATGGCGAGGCCAAGGACTACGTGGACAGTTGCGAAAACCACCTCACCCTCGCTGACGCCTATTCCGCGCTTTCGGAAATGGTCGGCGGGCATGGGCCGGTGATGACGGCCGTGGAATTCGAATCGATGGGCGAACCCGATGGCCGTGGGAGGCGGTATGCAGGATGATTATGAAAAACCACGGGAAAGGCGATTTTAGGGGGGGGTATGACTCAAGTTGGGACATTATGCCTTTCCGAAGCGTTAACGCGCTCAGCGCCCTTGCAAGAGGCTGCACGGTCCTGCTTTTCATGGCGGGCGGAACGGAGGTGGAGTCGTGACCCCCAACGACCCGCTTGTGACCTCCGCAGAGTCCGTTAGGATCTGGCGGCAGCAGCGTTTCAACCCGATCCGCTCGGCGACCCCGGCGAGCTTGGCGCGGGCGCTGGAGGCGTTCGAAATCGGCGACCTTCGCGAGGGAGCATTGTTGTTTGAGAGCATCGCGGAGCGCGATGACACGCTGATGAGCGTGAAGCCGAAGCGCGAAAAGGAAGTCTCGCAGCTCGACAAGCAGGTGATGGCGATCCCTGGCAGCGGTGCCGAGGGCGAGGCGCACAAGGAAGTGTTAGAAGATTTCTGGAACAATGTCACGGCGATCAATGCCTACGACCGGAATGTGAAGGGCAAGTTCCGCCGGTTGGTGAAACAGATGATGACCTCGGTGAGTTTTCGCTACGCGGCGCATCACATCGTCTGGCAGGTGAAGAATGGCAAACTGCGGGCGACCTTTGAGTTTGTGCCGCTGTGGTTGTTTGAGAACCGGACCGGGACTCTGCGTTACCTCAAGAATCCCTGGGCGACCGAGGGAGAGATCCTCGCGGACGGCGAATGGATGGTGACGGCTGGCGACGGGCTGATGATCGCGTGTTCCATCGGCTGGAGTGCGAAGCGGAATGCGTTCAATGACTGGCTGATTTTCTCCGCGAAGTTTTCCGTGCCTGGCACGCTGGGCCGGACCTCTGCGGCCAAGGACTCGCCGGAAGGGCAGGCGATGCATGAGGCGGTTAGAACATTCGGCCACGACTGGGCCGGGGTGATCTATGGCGACGACGGCACCCACGCGGAGCCGATCAAGATCATCCAGGCGTCCGGCAATCCCTCCGGGATGCCGATGCCGGCGGTGGTGGAGCGGGTGGACCGCAAGATTGCGGCGATGTATCGCGGCGCAGATCTGAGCACGATGAGCGCGGGCGGCGGCGAAGGCTCCGGGGCCTCGCTCCAGGAGAAGGAAGGCGACATCCTGCTATCCGACGACGCGGAGACGATCTGCGAGACGCTTGAGGAAATTTCCAAGAAGGTCATCGAGTGGCACTTCGGTTACGACACCGAGCCACTGGCGAGGCTGGAGCTGATCGTGCCGAAGCGCGAGGACACCACCAACCTGGTCACCGATGCGACGGCGCTGGCGGACCGGGGGGCGAGGGTTTCGACCGCTGCGCTGATGGATCGGCTGAGCTTGCAGACGGCGAGCGATGACGGGGAGGCACGGCGTTGCAGATTTCCTCGCGCTCCGCTCCAAGGCGGAACACCGAGACGACGGCGAGCAGAACCATGCTCAGGGTGTATTTTAGTTTCATGTGTTTTCAGCTTTTCAGTTTTCAGCTTTTCAGCGTTTCCAGTTGTCTGTGTGTTCCGTCACCGCCGGATTCCCGACGGCGATGGGAAATGGTTACTTCTTCGCTTTCGCGGGTTTGGATTCCTTCGCCAGCTCCGCATCATGCGCGGCTTGGTTGTTGAGGATCTCGATGGCTTGCTCCCGAGTGATCCCGAGCACGGTCTTCGCCGCGATCGCTTCCTCGCTGATCCCCTTCGGCGCGGTGGCCGGGGTGCTTGCCGCGACTTCACGCGCGGCCTCGTCTTCAATGGTGGTGTTAGTGTCCATGATCTTGTTTCTTGTCTCTTGTTTCTTGTCTCTTGATTCTTGTCTCTCAACTCTCCGTCTTCATCGCCTCCCACACCGGCTTGAGCTTGGGATCTTTCTTGGTGGCGGCGTAGGCCTCGTCATAGCTCAGGCCTCGGCTCATCTGTGCATCCACCGCGTTAGAGATGGCCTCACGGCGGGCTGCCGCATCGCCGATCTGAATCCGGCTCCCGGACACGTCGAGCGAGGTGGTGTTGAGCTTGGGCACCAGGGCGGTGAGGGAGTTGGACTCCGCCTCGCGGTTTTCACCCGTCAGCTTGGTGAGCCACTCGGCCCGCTCCGCTTTGGTGATGCGGCCGGTCTCCACCGCGCTGTCCAGGCGGCTGTTCGCCAAGACCTCGCGGGACGCTTTCAGCTCGCCTTCCAGCGTGGTGATGCGCCCGGTGGCGGTGGTCAGGGAGTTGGTGATCGTCTCCACCTTGTCCTTCATCTCCACGGCTTCCGTCGTGGCGGTTTCGGCAGTGGTGGCGGCAGTCATGAGGGTGCCGATCTTCGCAAAGATCTCCTCATCGGTGGCAGTGACATCGAGGCCGAGGCCTTCGGTTAGTTTTTTACGGTCCATATCGGTATCGGTTGTTGTTTCAGTTTCGGATTCAAAATCCTGAGAATTGGTCACCGGCTCGCTGGCGGCGATGCGCGGCATGTTGGTGAGGCCCACGGAAATCAGCCGGTCCGGCCGGAACTCGGGACGTCCGTGGGGTGCATCCCAGCGCGGCGACGGGAAAACCCAGTAGCCCTCGCGCTTGTTTTCCAAACCCAGGGCATTCCACTCGACCTCGCCATAGAGCCCGTCCGCGCGGGTCTGCAAATCCGTGATCTTGCCCAGGCGGCGATGGTCCGTGTAAACCGCCGGATCTTTGTCTGGATGGCCGATGTAGACCGGAGCGCCGCGGAACATCCGCCCGAGACGCCCGCGCAGCGAGTTGAACTCCTGCACCATCGCATTGGACTCCACTTCCGTGAAGTGCTGTGGCCGGCCCGGCCGCGAGCCGGGATACGAACCGAACGGCGCGATCTTCATCCAGCCGTCGTCGGTCCCGTCGAATGGCTCTTCCGCCGCGTTGGAGACCGCGCCCTCGCGCTCGCTGGTGGCGGCGCTGTTGGCCACGCATTCCCGCTGGCCAAGCAACTCCCCATCCCGCAGACTCAGCTCATGCCAGAACTGTTCGAGCTTCAACTTCAACTCCTCCGATGACTTGGTATCAACAACTTCGTCTCCTCCAAATCCTTCAAGCCGGAATACCGGGTAAACAGTTATTAACCGTTCCCGAGGAGCCTGCGGAAGAGGCGCGGCTACGTCATACATTCGAGCGGCTAGAAGCAGAATCCAGCGCAGCGGTGGACGCAGCAGTGCGCGCATTCTGCCGGACAGGGCGGCTGCCGGATCTTGAGGGCGCGGCGCTGTATTTTTTGGCCCAGCGGCTGGATCATGCGGTGTGGCTGACGATGGCCGTGGGAGCTTGCTCGGACGGAGAAGATATTCCGGCGCTGCCAGATCCTCCCGCGTCATTTCCGAAAGAAGCACAGTTAGAATGGCTCTTGATTTGGGCGTGGCAGCTTCCAGGGAAAGCCTGGTGGTTGGAGAAGGCGATTCTGAACGAGAGGCTGCGCCGAACACGTTAGCATCACTCACTAGAGCGCAAAACCGTGCGTCCAGACGGGCGATCATTTCAGGATTGATTTCGGAGTTGATGTGGTTTGGTTTCATGGTATTGGTTTTGTCCTGACGGCACCCGTTGGTCTTCCAGTAAAAAGCGGAATCCAGCGTGTAGGGTGGGGAGTGCGATCCCGTCCCATCTGTCTTGAGGAGCCCATCCCGTGGGCTCCATTTTTTCTTTGATGATCAGTCATCCTGGTAGGAGGTGAGGAGCCAACTGCTCGATTCGTGGTCTTTGACGAACACCGCCACTCGGCGGCCCAGCCACAACTCGCGTTTGGCGGGTTCCTTGCCCGGTTGGTGTCTTCCGTAAGCGATGACTTCCGCGATCCCTTTGATGTCGCGCGGATGTTTGGAGAGAATGTGGGAGAGTCCTTTGCCGCCCTTGTGATCCGCCGCTTTGTCCCCGGTGTTTCCCCAAGGAAGATCAATCTGGCCCAGCTCCTTCCGATAAGCGATGCCCTGGAGCGACTTCTGATTCCGCTTCGCCCACTCCACGGACTTGGTCACCCGTTCGAAGTTTTCATCTTCGGTCATTGCCGCGTGAGGCTTGCGACCGAACGCATCACGATTCGCACCGCTACCGCCCTCGCGGCTGCGGTTCCATGGGATGAACTTGCTTCGCTCACCTTTATCCTGCGGATTGTATCGCGCTGCGTTTTCAACTTCCTCGGCATCTTCCCCCAGGAACGCATCCGCGAACTGCCCGGCCAGCACTTCGGATAGATTCGCCGCATCGCCCGCCAGTTCCGGCATGTTCGCGGAAATCTTCTTCAGCGCCGCCTGCATGGCTGCCAGGTCACCGGCCTGCATGGCCCCTGCAAGCGCATCGCCGAGTGGTTGCAGATCCGCTGTTAGCGCGGCGCGGAGTGCATCCATCTCATCATTCCCATTCTTCCCTGCAGAATGGGAGTGATAGGAATCAGGGGAATCATAGGAAGCATTCTCCAACTCTGCTCTTGATTCTTGAATTTTGCTGTCTTGAGTCTTCGCCGCAGGCGAGAGCACATCTCCATCCGCTGCCGGATGGTCATGAGACGGTGGTGTTGGAAGCCGCCGTCGCTACCAAGTATCTGCTGCTGGCCAAGGGCACTGCCTCGCAAAGCGCGATCCTCTGCACCGCCGCGCTCAACCCGCTCGGGCCGACGCCTGACGAGGGTGCGATCTTGGACCGCGTGGCGGTGGCGCTACTCGGTGCGGTCGCTGGCACGGTCTCGATGATCGCCTCCAAGGCGATCGCGGAGAACACCCAGGTCTATGCCACGGCGGCCGGTAAAGTGACCGACGCGGTCGTGATCGGTGCCTACTGGGTCGGCAAAACGGCACCGGGTTCCCTGGCGGCGGCGGATGGCGACATTATCTCGGTGATCCCGCGTTTCCCACGCATCAACCCATAATCTAACCAGCGACGGTCACAGACCGCCGCTACAGCTCAATCAAGAAGATATGAAACTAAAGAATTCCCTGAGTATGGCGCTGCTCACCACTATCAGTTCCGTGATCTCGTATCGCGGAAGCCGCGAGGAAGTCTGCAACGCCCATGCGCCGCAGATGACTCAAAAACGCGAGACCCTGGAAAACGCGCTGCGCGAAATCGACTCCTATCAGTTCGACCCGACTGCCACCAGCGGCTTCGAACATGATCGGGTGCTAACAATGACCTCCGCTTTGATGAGGTTGGGCCGTATAAATCACCCCCGACGACCATCCAATTCACCATGGACAACAGCGGCAGCAACTCGGTGAGCGTGACGGGTAACGCGATCCTGGTGCATCTGCGCCGCAACTTTGGCGCGTTCTATCTGCTGGCCTCTGACATCAAGACCCTCATCGAGAGTTCCACTGCGGCGATGGCCTTGGTGAGTGTGAGCTACAAGGCGGGCAACAATGGCAGCGGGCAGATCTGCCAGCCGTTCCCTAACACCAATGACATCAGCTTTGGCCCGTCCGGGCTAACCACCGACATCTAAGGCCCCGCCGCCATGTCCGACATCACCTCCAACTGGAAGCTCACCCACGGTGCCACCGTGCTGGTGGACTACGGCCAGATGCTGGCCCGTGAATTCCCATTCGACATCGGCAACGGCACCGACGTGGTGGCGAGTCCGGACTCCGCCTACCCGCTGCTGCTCGACACCGGCAATGCCACGGTTACCTTCTCCTTCACGGTATTCTGGGACTTCCCCACCGACAAAGAGGCGGCGGCGGCCCTGCTCAACAGTCTGATCTTCACGGCGGGGTCCGGCATCCAAATCCTCAAGCTCGAACGCTCCGGCTATGCCGACCGCTACTGGCAATACGCCCAAGCCCGCATCACCCGCAGCACCCCGGAACTGATGACCAACACCGACACCGCACGGCTCGCCGTGGCCTACTCGCTCACCTGCGTGGGGCCGTCCTATGTGGGGCCGTGAGAAGTTAGAGACACCAGAATCAAGAGGCAGAATCAAGAAAAGGCGGCATCCCAATAACTTCTAACCAATAACTCCTAACACTCTTCCCATGCCCGATCCAACCGACATCGAACTGAAGCTTAAGACCACCGGCGATACGACGGGGGCGGATGAAGTGAAGAAGAGCCTGTTCGCGGTGGAAGATGCGGCGAAGGACGCGAGCCGCCAGGCGGATGTGGACATCGTCAAGGGCAAGCAGGCGGCGGCGGTGCAGCGCGAGCAGGCGGCGAGCTTGGCGCAGATCGCCGAGTTCCAGCAGCGCATCGTGGCAGGCCAGCTCGCCCAAGCGGTGGGGAAGATTTCGGAGTCATTCAAGGGGATGTCACCGGAGGTCGATCTAGCACTCGACGCGACCCAGAATTTTTTCTCCACGCTGGCGACGACGGGCAATCCGGTGGCGGCTCTGCTGGCAGTGACGGCGACGGCCGTGGGTGGCGTGGTGACCGCCTACACCGACGCTGGCAAGAAGATCAAGGCGATCGCCAAAGAAGAAAAGGCCGACCTGAAGGAACTTGCGGACTTGCGGCGGCAGTTCGCGGCACAGATCCGGGCGGAGAATCTAACCGCATTCTTTCAGAAGGAACTCGATGCCCTGGACGAACAGGAAAAGACCTTGGAGCGGATCGTGAGAATCACCGCTTCGGAACGGGCGCTGGCCGCGCAACAACAAGCCGCCGCCGGCACGGCCGCAGTGGCCGCCGGAGCCTCGCCGCAAGCGGTCGCGGCGGGACAACAGGCCACCAGCACCAACAACGAGGTCGCCGCACTCAAGCAAAGTCTGGAGCAAAGCAAGCTGGCGGTGGCAGTGGCCGACGACGCGGCGGGAAAGCTCGAGCTGCTCGCGAAGACTCTAGCAGTGGCGGGAAATGATGCAGAGTCAGCAGCGGCCGCCGCGACCGAAGCCACGGCGGCGAGGCTGAAGGCGGGGGAAGTGGCGAGGGAAGAGGCCGCCAACCAAGCCGTCATCCTCAACGAAATGGCAACCGCCAACAGCGCGGGGAAGCAGGCGGTGGAGGCGATCGCCAAGGAGGGCCGCGA
>JANOZJ010000458.1:0-3032 GCA_031429315.1 Akkermansiaceae bacterium | reverse complement strand
AGCTTGCGGATCGGCGGACTCAAGCGCAGCCCGCGGAGCTGGCAATGCTGGAACAGCCGCATCATCCGGTTTGGGTCCTCCTTGAAAATCTCCGGGTTGGCCGGATAGATCCGGCCTTCGCGGGCGATGAAGCCGTCGAATTCCTCGCGCTTCATTTTGCGGAATGTCAGGAACGAGCGGATGCCGGTGTCTGCCAGGTTTTCCTGCTCGATCTGGAAGCTCTCCATCAGCGAGCCGGTGTGCTGATAGATGTTGCGGGTGTGGCGGTAGTAGTCGCGCATGAACGCCTCGGTGCTGCGCAGGATGCTTTTCTGCGGGTAGGCGAAGGCGGTGGCGACCACGCCCTGGAGCTGGAGGGTGAGCTGGTCGGTGGCTTTCTGCGCGTGGTAGTGCAGCTCGTTGCGCACGCGGTGGAGGAAATCGTAGGCTTCCTCGAGTTCGCGGTGGGCCGTGGCTGTTAGTAATTTCGCGTCCACGAGATCCTTGAGGTTCTTGCTGCCGCGTTTGACGAGGGCGACCCACTGGATGTTCTGATAGTCGCGCATGGCGCCGCAGCTTTCCTTCACGTTGGGCTCCTGGAGGAACACGGTGCGCGAGGATTTCTGATGGCGGGTGCGCAGGTCCTTGCGGCGGATGTCAAAAAAACCGGCTTGGCCCTTGTTGATGCACTCCTTGTGGAAGCGTGCTTGGAATTGGGCGAAAAGGTCGGCATCACCGGCGATCAACCGGGCGTCCATCAACGAGGTTTTGTTTTCCGGGTCCAGCTTGGCTTGCTCGATGCATTCCTGGATCGAGCGGCAGGCGTGGCCGACTTTGAAGCCCACATCCCACAGCAGATAGAGTACGTCCTGGACGAGTTCCTGGAGCGGCAGCGGAAGCTTGGTCGAGGCGCGCGGCAGGAGGAAAAGAATATCGACGTCCGACCGCGGGTTGAGCGTGCTGCGGCCGTAGCCGCCGGTGGCAACCAAGGCGATCGGCGGCACCTGGCCCTTGCGGGCATTGAGCGCCGCCTCGAGGATGAAGCGGATCACGGTGTCGATCAAGGCGGCGCGGGCGCGGGCGACTTCAAGCCCACCGGCGCCGGCCCGGTGCTGGAGCAGGATGCGGTGCTCCTCGATTTTCAGGAATTTCTTGTAATGGGCGATGCGCTCGGCGGGCGAGAGCTGGCCCTCCAAGTCGGGTTTGAGTGCTTCGCGGGCGTGCTCTTCGAGAGGGGTAAGTGGCTTCAGCATGTAAGAGTGGGAAAGGGTGTGCCGTTTTTCAGGAAGGTCAAGCGGAGCGGCCCATGACGCTGCCGATCCGCGCGTAGAGTTCGATTTGGCGGGAAGAGTTTTCCCGAAGATCGGCGGCCAAGCGGATCGCGCCGGGTTCAAACAATGTCAACGTGGACGAGCCGCCGAAGGCGAAATAGCCCTTCTCCGCGCCCTTCACCACCGGCTGTCCCGGAGTGAATGTCTGGCAGATCGTCCCCACGCAAGTCGCACCGATTTCCATGCAAATCACCGTCCCAAAGCGCTCGGTCTTCAGCTCGGTGATCGTCCGCTTGTTCGTCCACAGATACGCCAACCGCTGGCGCAGCGCGATCGGGTTCACCGAAAACAACGGCCCCTCGATCAACCGCGTTTCCCCCGGCACGCCCGCCGCCGGGAAATGGAAGCGATGGTAATCCACCGGGCAAAGCCGCGACAGGACCAACGATCCATCCGCGTAGCGCGCCGCAAGTTTCGCGTCGCCTAACAGCGCAGGCAGATCGAACTTCTGCCCTTTCACGAACACCCCATCAATCTCCGACGCCCGCTCGAACCCCAGATGCCGCCCGTCCGCCGGGAACACCACGCTCGCCTCATCCGCCTCCACCGGCCGCGCCGTCGGCTTCAGCTTCCGATAGAAAAACTCGTTGAAACTCCGGTAGCTCTCCGGCGCATCCGCGAAATCCACCGGGTCCAGCCCATACTCCGCGATGAACGGAGCCACCCGCGCCGCCGACTCGGTTGTGCTCATCCGCCGCCCGTACCACGCCGAGAAGAACGGCCGCTTCACGAACGCGTTGAGCGAGATCGCCCCCAGCGGATTGCCATACGACCAACGCAAGAAGCCCTCGCCATAAACCTGCTCGGTTTCCATGACGCCGGTGTGCCGGTTGAAATAGCGGATCGCTTCCACGGCGGGCTTGTAGCCGCACATTCCCGGGACCGCAAGAACAGCGCGGAATGAAGTGATACAGGCATTCCTGCCTGTTTTTATCCAGTGGCTGGAGCATCCTTGCGCCAGACCGTGAAAGGAGCGTCCCGGTCCTTGAATCAGCGCACGTGGTTCAACGTGGCGGCGGGCATCTGAGGTCGCCGCGATCCATTATCAGGCATGACGCTTGAACAATTCCGGACCGCTCCAGGACGGTGATGGAGCCGAAGGGGGTCTTCTCTAGCGGATCACGGACCATTGCATCCGGGTGCTGGTCTTGCACGACTCCGGGACAGGCTCTTTATCACGGGCCTTTTATCACGATATCCGCCATGGCATGTCGCCCGCAAGCGCCCAGTCCTGACTCACCGGATATACGCACCCGTCACGCAGAAAAGCCTTGTTAGTTCAAGGAGTGTTGACCCATGCTCCCAGAGAGATCCCCGCTGGATATCACTTCGGGAGATCCTACGAATTAGACCACAGCCGTCCCATAGCCTCTCCAGAGTGGTCTGGGATGCTTGATTTCTCGTTGGGTTTGAGGTGTTCTGGCGTTTAGTGATTTTTGAATTTCTCCGGTCCTGTTGATATATCTAGGCGGGCAGCCCACATGCTATCCCATAGCATGGAGGGGCTAATCCCGGTAAATACGTGGTTTCCGGGGTCGCCCGCATTCGCCAGCGCCCACTTGCTGTCCCATAGTGTTCCAGCAGTTTCTCGACATTTACCTTATCCCATAGCAGCCCGCGCAGAATGGTGAACAATCGACTGAAGCTGTGCGGCCAGTTGGATGCCTGCCCATGGTGGCGTAGCAAGAGGTATAGCAAAAGGGCCGCCCAGAGCTGCCAGCG
>JANOZJ010000457.1:0-3064 GCA_031429315.1 Akkermansiaceae bacterium | reverse complement strand
GTCGAGGTTCACGAAGACGCGCTCGTTGGGCACCGCGAGACGGTCGGCGATGGCGTCGATGATCCGCAAATTCGCCTGGTGCGGGATGACGCAGGCAATGTCTTCGGCTTTCAGGCCGGCACGCTCGATGACTTTTTCCGCCGCTTCCTTCATCCGGTTGACGGCGTGTTTGAAGACTTCCTTGCCCATCATGGTGAGCGTGAAAAGGTGGTCGTTTACGTTGGCGGCGGTGATCGGGCAGGCGATGCCGCCACCGGGAATGTTGAGCAAATGGGTGAGATTGCCGTCCGTGCCCATTTCCGTGGCGAGGATCGAGCCCTCGTCAGGCTCGGCACGGCGCAGGACGGCGGCTCCAGCACCGTCGCCGAAGAGCACGCAGGTGGAGCGGTCCTCCCAGTTGATGACGGCGGAGAGCTTCTCGGCGCCGATGATCAGGGCGTTTTTAAAGGCTCCGTCGCCAATCAGGCGCTTGGAGATTTTCATGGCATAGAGAAATCCCGAGCAGGCGGCGGAAATATCAAACGCCACTGCTTGGTGGGCACCCAAGTTGTGCTGGACGTAACAGGCGGTGGCCGGTGTCAGCGTGTCGGGCGTGATGGTGGCGACGATGATCAGCTCGACGTCTTCGGCGGCGAGACCGGCTTGTTCCAAAGCGCGGCGGGCGGCGTGGGTGGCCATGTGCGAGGTGAATTCGCCGTCCGCAGCGATCCGCCGCTCGCGGATGCCGGTGCGGGAAACGATCCATTCGTCGCTGGTGTCCACCTGGATCGCGAGCTCGGCATTGGTTAGGATTTTCTCTGGCAGATAGCTGCCGGTCCCTGCGATGCAAACTTGGAAGGAGGCCGTCAATTCACTCATGCGGCGGGAGACTGAAACCCACGACCGGTTGCCACAAGCGCGAAGTGAGAATCAAAGCCCCTGAAGCGAAACCGTGGGCGGAGCGGCCTGGGCAATGGCGGCCAGTGCCGCCTCGATCTGCGGATTTACGCCGGTTTCGACCGTTTCCAAGCCGACTCGGATCGCGTTGCGCACGGCCAGCGCGGTGGAAGATCCGTGGGCGATGATGACCACGCCATTCACCCCTAGCAGCGGGCTGCCGCCATAGGTCTCGTAACTGCTTTTTTCCTTGAGCGCCTTGAATGCGCCTTGGGCAAGCATCGCTCCGGCAATCCGCAACGGGTTGCCCTGGATTTCCGCTTTCAACCACTTGGAAACTGCCTTGGCGGTGGCTTCGATGGTTTTGAGCATAATGTTGCCGACGAAGCCGTCGCATAGCACGACGTCGAGCTCGGTTTCGAAAAGGTCGCGGCCTTCGACGTTGCCGACGAAGTTGATGCCGGGGGTTTGCTTGAGGAGTTTGAAAGTTTCCTTGGTGAAGGTCGTGCCCTTTTCATCTTCCTCGCCGTTCGACATGAGGCCGACTTTCGGGTGTCTCACGCCAAGCACGCCACGGGAGAAGGCGGTTCCCATCACGGCGTAGGCTACGAGATGCTCAGGTTTGGCCTCGGGATTGGCACCGGCGTCAAGGATGTGGCAGATGCCGTACTCGTTGGGCAGGGCGGAGGCGATGCCGGCCCGGTCAACGCCGGGCAGGGTCCGCAATTTCAAGGTCGCGGCAGCCACGGCGGCACCGGTATTTCCGGCGGAAACAAAAGCATTCGCACGGCCATCCTTGACCATGTCCATGGCGACGCTGATCGAAGAAAGCTTTTTGCGGCGCACCGTCTTGGCACCCGGCTCGGCCATGCCGATCACCTCCGGGGCATGGATGATGCTCACCCGCGGGTCGTTGAGATCGAGTCCTTGCCGATGGCATTCCTCCTCTAGGACTTCCTGGATTCCCACCAGATAAAGGTGTTGGAGCTTCGGATAGTAACGCAGCGCGTCAATAGCTCCTCCGATATTGACGGCAGGGGCGTGGTCCCCACCCATGGCGTCCAAGGCGACTTTCATGCGGGCTTGAGAATTCGATTAGGGAGAATGAAGCTACGAAAAATTACCGCAAGGGGAAATCCCCCGAGCGGCAATGGGTTTGAGAGGCACGTTGTTAGCTTCAGAGAGCTTCGACGTCGAGCACCTGGCGATCGCGATAATACCCGCAGGACGGGCAAGCGATGTGCGAAGGCACTTTGCTGCCGCACTCAGGGCAGCTCTTGAAGATCGGTGCACGCCAGCGGGTGGCGCCGCGGCGCATTTTTTGGCGGCTTTTGGATTGGCGGCGTTTTGGTACGGCCATGGTCGTAGTTTGGTTAAGGTTGGTCCTTGAGGTCCTTGAGGATGTCGAGAGCTGACCATCGGTCGTCGCTCTCGGCGCGGGGCGGAGTGGGTAGCCCATCTTCCGCCGGCTTGTCCACTGATAAATATCGGGAATCGACTTCACACTTCTGTGGCACGTCTCCTTCCTCGCACCGCGGGTCCACCGGGAAGTTGATCAGGATCTCTTCCCGCAAGGCATCGGTGACGTCGATGACCCCTTCTCTTTCAATCTCCAGCGAGATTGCGGCGTTTTCCAAACGGATCGTTTGCACGAACGGATGCAGCGTCCTCACGCAGGTGAATTCAAATGGCGCCGAGAGTGAACCGGTCAGCAACAACTCGGGGCCGAAGCGGTGCGCCCACAGGTCGTATTCGAGCGGGCCGACCGCCTGCGCGTCGCCCTCGGGCAGGTCGAATGTTGCCTGCGGCAGCTCTCCGGAAAACCCTTTCCCTTCCTCAGGCAGGTTGGCCAGATCGATTGTTAAATGTCCTTTCATGGCGGGAATGTAACTGTCCGCCGCCCCCCGCCAAGTCACAATTATTTCCCGCTCGTCATCGGCCAATCGCACGTTAGTTTCCCCGCACCATGCCAATCGACGTTCCCCTGCTTGCTCGTATTTGCGAAGCTCCCGGCGCTCCGGGATTTGAAAAGAAAATCCGCAACCTCGTCCTCACCGAACTCAAGGGTCTCGCGGACGACGTTCGCGTGGACAACATGGGCAACGTTATCGCCTTTAAAAAAGGCAAGTCCGCCGCCAAGAAGACGATGGCTGCCGCCCACATGGACGAGATCGGCTTCATCGTCACC
>JANOZJ010000456.1:0-1825 GCA_031429315.1 Akkermansiaceae bacterium | reverse complement strand
GTTGGTCACGCTCGAGGACGAGAAACAATCCTGGAAACCCGGCCACATCGAGCTCGCGGATCACGCGGATTTGTTAATCGTCGCCCCCGCCAGTGCCAACGTCATCGGCCAGTTCGCCAACGGACTATCGCCCGATCCGCTCACTTCGATCTATCTGGCGCTGCCCCGCACGACCCCGGTTCTAATCGCCCCGGCGATGAACGGGAAGATGTGGCTGCATCCGGCAAACCAGCGCAACGTCGCGCGACTAACAGCGGATGGATGCTCCTTCGTCGGCCCAGCGGAAGGCGATCTGGCGTGTGGTTATGAAGGCATCGGACGGCTGGCTCCGGTGGAGGAGATTCTGGCGAGGATTCACTCTATGGACAAGTAGTCACGGCCTCAACCGGTCTGAGACGGAGGTGGGCTGAATCAGGTATTGCCCGCGAGATTGATCTGTATTACTTTCAGCCCATGAACACCATTTCGCTCAAACTCCCGGATCGGCTGCTGGAACGCTTGGAAGCGGAGTCGCACGCACGCGGCACCACCAAATCGTCGCTGGTGCGGGAGTGCCTGGAGAAGGCGCTGGGCACCAGTCCCGTGGGAGGCAAGGCCAGTTGTTATGATTTGGCGAGCGATCTGGCTGGGTCGCTGAAAGGACTGCCGCATGATTTGGCGACACACCCGAAATACATGGAGGGATTCGGCCAGTGAAAGGCGCGGTGCTGCTCGACACGGGTCCGTTGGTGGCCTTTCTCGCCGCCGGGACCGCGCATCATGGCTGGGTCTGCGAGCAATGGAAGCGGCTGCACCCGCCGCTGCTGACCTGCGAGCCGGTGTTGACCGAAGCCGCTTTCCTCCTGAAACGCGAAGGACGCGAGACTGATCAGCTCTTTGAGTTGTTGGAGCGGGGCGTGTTGCGGGTGGGGATCGAGGTCGAGGATCAACTCGCGGACCTGCGCGTGTTGATGCGCCGCTATCGGGACCGCCCGATGTCACTGGCCGATGCCTGTCTGGTGCGGCTGTCGGAACTGCACTCCGGCGGCGTCGTCCTAACGTTTGACGGGGATTTCCGGATCTATCGACGCCACGGCAACAAGGTCATCCCCGTGCTGATGCCGGGAAGCTGAATCGAGTAATGAACCGCCCATGGCAAGAAGAAAACCCCACAACTAACATTCCAGCAGCACATCGCGGAGCACTTCATCGCCGCGGGCGATATCGGCAACAAGTATCTGGCGGATCACGCCGCAGGCAGCGGCAAGACTTTGTCGATCTGTTGGCTGGCCGACCGCCTGCTCAGCCTTTTCAATCCCGGAGGAGATCCGGGAGTTCGCGGCATTTGCCAAAGACCCGTTCCGCATCGTGATTGGGCGCGACATGTGGCTGAACGGTTTTGCCGCGCCCTGCCTGCATGTTTCAAACTTCTCCGGCCTGTTTCGCGATTTCCGCGAATGCCGGAGCTAGCTGGGCGTCGGTCCATTTGCCCTCGATGCTGACGGCTCCCTGATAGTTCGTCTCCCGCAGGACCCGGAAAAACGGCCGGAAGTCATCGCCGGAGACGCCGGGTACGGTGCGGGTTTGTTTCTCGGCGATTTCGACATGCACCACGACGTCCATCGCCGCCTTGAGGTCGGCCGGGGTGTCGCCGCCGCAGGCGATGTGATAGAGATCGGCGAGCATCCGGATGTTAGGGTGATTCGCGGCGCGGACGAGTGCGGCGCCTTCGCCGATGTGGTTGATAAAGTTGCATTCCGCGGCGCGGAGTTGCTCGACGGTGACGGTGATGCTCTGGGCTTCGGCAAGCGGGCCGAGGAGTTTGAGCAGGGCGACGAATTGTTCG
>JANOZJ010000455.1:0-2788 GCA_031429315.1 Akkermansiaceae bacterium | reverse complement strand
CTTGCCTTGGATCAAAACCTTCGGTCCCTTCTCATACACCGTCACGTTGAGCTTGCCCTTGCGGGCGGAAAACAAGGCGTAAGGCTTGGTTTCGAAATCATAACCCTGAGCCTCCAGCACCTTGCGAAGGGTTTCCGCCTGGGCGGGTGTTAGGAGGGCTGTGTGGCTGGTCATGGGATTATTCCGCGACGACGAACATGGCTCCGAACCGGTTGCTGGAAACCGGCTTGTCCGGATTCACCGACATTTGGGAGATATCCCCATCGAGAAACAGCGCGTTCTTGCAGCCGAGCTTGAGAAAGAGTCCGGCAAAGTCCCAGAAGTTCACCTCCTGACCTCTGTTGGTGATCGCGAAAACGAGTTTCCCTTGTGCATTCACTCCGACGCCATTGCGGTGGAGTTTGCTGATAGATTCCTTCCTGAATGCAGGATGACGTTGTCCGTCTATCAAGAGCATCGGGCCGGCTTGAATTCCCCACGATTCTTTGCCGGTGGATTTCCAGGTTGTGGAGTTCCCGATGAGTGGCCCTCCCAGGCTGAATGTGCAGACGCCGTTCGGTTTGAGAAAGAAGTTACCGGGAGCGTCCGCCAGATTGAGCGGGCGGAGAGTTTTTCCACCTTCGATGTGCAATCCGCTGGGAATGCCGCCGGGCTCGAAGATGCCGGCGTTCATGATAAATTTCACGGACTTGCCTTGTTTCGCGAAGGCGCCCTGCACGCGATCGAAGCTGCGGTAGGGTTGGCCGTTTTCATCGTTCCAAGCAATCCGCACCTGCTTCGGTTCAAGCCGGACCACGCGGAATTTCACCCCGGCGGATTCGATGGATTCCTCGATGACATCGGCGTGGAGCGTGCCCAGAGAACAGGTGAGGAAAAGGAGTAGCGCTTTCATGTTATATCAAATTCCTTAATTCATGAGACTCAAGAGGCGTCGGGCAGAATGCCCGCGCCACGGTGGCGCGGGCATTCTGTTACTTCAATTTTGAAATTTGGCATTAGTCCCATGAAATTGCGTCGGGTCGCGACGGCTGGACTAATCCGGGATCGAGTCGTAAATCTGGGCCAGTGAAAGCACGGTGTAAGCGGTGACGAGCACCGGATTGGATTCCATCCAGCGGCCGTTGTCGTTGACCCACGAGCCGTTCTCGCGCTGGGCGGCGAGGATCTTGTTGCCGAGATCCGTGCGCCAGTCGGCTTCGGTGCCGTTTTCGAGTTTGAGTTTATCGACGTTGGCGGCGGTGAGCGCCTTGGACATGGTCTGATAGTAATAGTAGATGCCTTGGGATCCCATGCCCGGGTTCTCGGTGAGGGTGTAGTTTTTACCGAGCCATTCCTTGACGGCGACGACTCGCGGATCGTTGGCGCTGACCTTGGCGTAGATGAATGAGAGGAGTCCCGCGTAAGACATCGAGCCGTAGGAGCGGAGCGCGGTGCGGCCGTTGGGAAGCTTCTCTTCGCCGGCTTTGGTTTCGTTAGGGCCGTAGATGAAGCCGCCTTTGTTTTTGGGATCGTTGGATGCCCACTCGCTGGTGTTGGTTTCCTCCAGGTTCTGGCAGCGGGAAAGGAAGGTGACGGCGGCGTCCCAGTCGAGATCCGGTTGGTCGCCGTGCTTGCCGTCCTCGATGACCTTCTTGGAAAGGGCCAGTGCCTCAATTGCGAGGTAAGTGTTGGACATGTCCGCGCGGTCGTCCTTGGAGCCGTATCCGACACCGCCGTCGTTAGGGTTGTCGGTTTCCTTTTTATTGTCGACGTCCCATTGCTGGCCGATGAGGTGCTTGCGTGCCTTGACGATGGCGGGTTCGTATTTCGCATCCTGGGTCGCCACCATGGCGGTCACGGCGGTGGCGGTATTATAAACCGTGAGGCCACGGTTGTAGATGCCGCCGTCTTCCTTTTGCTGGGCGAGCAGCCAGGTGAAACCTTTTTCAATGTGCTCGGGAAACGGAGCCTTGCGGTCCAAGTTGGGATCGCGACCGGCGGCGGTCAGGGCAAGCGCGGTGAACGCGGGGATGCCCTCGTCGTCCCAGTAGCCAGCGGGTTTCTGCTGGGTTTTGAGCCAGGCATTGCCGCGGGCGATCGACTGCCGGATCTCTTGCTTGAGGGACGTGTATGGACTCGGGCTTTTCTCGGCAGCCGTGCCGATGGCCGTGCCGAGGATGATGAGAGATGACAGGAGTTTCATGGTTTTGGGAGCGGTTGTTCTTTCTGATAGGGAGCGATGATCACGGTGATGTTTGTTCCTTCGGCGGGAATTCTTTTGGTGAAAGCTGTCCAAGCATCGTCGTTGTTGTGATCCTCGCCCGGGTAGTTGATGAGCGCGGACATTGCCAGGAAAATGGCGGCGATGTCGCCGGTGGTTTCCGGAATGAATTTCCCCTCGAATGACTCGGAACCGCCATAGACCCACGGTCCGGCGGGCATCGCCGCGGATGTCACGCCGTGTTGGATCCATTCGTTCACGGGCACGCGGCGGACTTTGCCCTCGGCGGTCCATTCCACGTCGATGTTGACGCGGGCGGTGGCCTTCACTTCGGCCGGGACTTCGGGGAAATTGTCGGAGGTGCCGCCGGTTTCATTCGGCAGCGGGTAGAGTTCCCTGGACGGGGAATAGCGGAGCAGGGCGAACGCCAGATTAAGATGCGTCGGCGAAATCTCCGTGGACAGCAGCGACTCATGGACCTTGCCGTTCTGATGGACGATTAGATATTCCAACAGGCCTTCGGTCATGTTCACTTTCGTCGGGAAACGAATCTCCCGGGTTTTCTGGTCGAAGATCACCCCGCCGATC
>JANOZJ010000454.1:0-10316 GCA_031429315.1 Akkermansiaceae bacterium | reverse complement strand
TGGCTTCGAAACCGAGCTGGTCAATCTAACGTCCGGCCACGGCATCATGAGCCACCTCTTCAAGGAATACGCCTTGCACGCCGGTGAAATCCAGAACCGCACCACCGGCACACTCGTTTCCATGGATGCCGGCACCGCCACCCCGTTCTCCCTGCAAACACTCGAAGAACGCGGCATCCTCTTCGTCGCCCCAGGCGATGCGGTTTACGGCGGGATGTTAGTGGGCGAAAACCCCCGCGTCGGCGACCTTCCGGTCAATCCCGTGAAGGAAAAGCACCTCGACAACATGCGTTCGTCCGGCAAGGACAAGACCTCCAAGCTCACCCCTGCCCTGCGTTTCTCGTTAGAGCGCGCCATCGAATACATCGATTCCGACGAACTCGTCGAAGCCACCCCGCTCAACATCCGTCTCCGCAAGCGCATCCTCGACGCCAACGTCCGCAAGCGTTCGCAAAAGACCGCCTCCGGCGCCGAAGACCGCGGCGGCCGCTGAATCACCGGGAGCGCGGACTTCGTTCCGCGTATCCGTTTTTCAAAAAACCTCTTGTGCAAACGAGGGGCTTTTTTGCGTCCACGACCTCAATACCTCCCGCAGCTCGCAAGCCCGCTTTCCGTTTCCGGATGGCTCCGCAATGTCGGAGCTTTCCCACTGCCCAGCATGTCGGCCAGTGCCATCTTCCTCTGCGTCCGTCCGCCCGTCCGCCGTAAATTCAAATCCTCAGCCCGACCCGAGCGCCACCCGATTTAACGGACTGATCACCCCCATCGCTCCGATTCCCTTGGCCACATGCGTGTAAAGCTCCGTCGTCTTCACATCCGCGTGCCCCAGCAGTTCCTGGATCGTCCACAAGTCCGCCCGCCTTCTAGCAGGACGACGACCGCATCTTGGTTCTCGGATCCACCTGACAGGCAAGAAGCCCGCCGCACCGCCCTGACCAACCGCCGCCAAGAAGCAACTTGCCAACGCGGTTTGAAAACCTACGCTAGACACTACTGAATTCCCCTCCGTGATGCCCGACCTCACTGGAATCCAAGCTCACTCCGGCGTTTTCCTCAACATGAACAGTACACTCCGGTCCGGCCCAACGGCCGTTTCAGGAATCTCACGCCAAAAGCAAATTTCCGGATATCAACAAACAATCATCCATCGAATAGAATTGCCGACATGAAATCAACACCCCTCCTCTCCTTCATACTGCTCGCTAGCATGGGCATCCTCCTGGCAGGCACCGACTCCGCACCCATCCCATTCTCTGAGATCGGCACCAAAGCCATGGCGGGTTATCAGGGCGATGCCATCGGCATCACCCCCACGTCGGATGGGGCGCAGCTGCACAGCGGATTTCAAAAGCTCGCAGGGACCGTCACCACCGCGGGACTTAGGCTCGAATCCACGGAGGCGGAAGGCGGCGGCTTGTCCCTTACCGCGAGTTCCATCGGCCGGAATGCGGGCCTTGAGCTTTCATCCGTCAATACTCTCCCTTCTATCGGCATCGTCTCCTTCCAAGACAAGGTCGTGCGCTGGACGCGGCCTGGGCTGGTCGAGGAATATTCCGTGAGCGTAGATGGCCTGCGGCAGGATTTCATCGTGGCGGCACCACCGGCTGGCCCCGGGGAGCTGAGTGTGGAACTAGCCTTGAGCGGCGCGCGTGCCGAGGCGCTCGGAGAAGGGGTCCGGCTCACGCTGACAGGTTCCCGGCGCGAGTTGTCCTATGCACGGCTGCATGTGGTGGATGCCACCGGCCGCGAGCTAACCGCCAGACTGGCGGTGACGGACCCGATGCGGCTCGTCGTGCGAGTGCAGGACGCAGGCGCAGTCTATCCCGTACGCATTGACCCTACCTTCAGCGACGCGGATTGGGCGAGCATGGATCCCGGCATCCCGGGTACTAATGGTTCTGTGATGGCGACCACAATCGATGGCAGCGGCAATCTTTACATCGGCGGCAACTTCATCGCCGTGGGAACAGTGGAGGCCAGTCACATCGCCAAATGGAATGGCACAGGTTGGTCGGCCCTCGGCACAGGGGTTGACGGCTACGTCCAATCGCTGGCAGTGAGCGGCAGCGACGTCTATGCCGGAGGGAATTTCACCATGGCGGGTGTCACACCAGTGAATTATATCGCCAAATGGAACGGCAACGCGTGGTCAGCCCTCGACTCGGGGATGAACGGTCAGGTCCTAGGGCTGACGGTGGTTGGCAGTGATATTTATGCTGGTGGTAGTTTCACCACGGCGGGCAGCACAGCAGCCAACTACATCGCCAAATGGAACGGCAGCGCGTGGTCGTCCCTCGGCTCGGGCATGAACAGCTTCGTCTATGCGCTGGCGGCAAGCGGGAGCGATCTTTATGCAGCAGGGAGCTTTACCTCGGCGGGTGGTACGGCGGCGAAACGCATCGCCAAATGGAACGGCATTGCGTGGTCAAACCTCGGGGGGGGAATGGACAGTCACGTCTATACGTTGGCCGCGAGCGGCAGCAATCTCTATGCCGGGGGCCGTTTCACCACGGCGGGTGGAGCGCCAGCCAGCTACATCGCCAAATGGGATGGCAGCACTTGGACTGGACTCGGTTTGGGAATGAACAACTTCGTCAATGCACTGGCGGTTAGCGGAAGCAATCTCTTCGCCGGCGGTTTGTTCACCACGGCGGGCGGCACGGCGGCCAGCCACATCGCTCAATGGAACGGTAGCGCGTGGTCGGGTCTTGGCTTGGGGATGAACGGCAGCGTCGATGCACTGGCAGTGGTTGGCACGAATCTTTATGCAGGGGGTGCCTTCACGACGGCGAATTTCGATGCGGCCGCTCACATTGCCAAATGGAACGGCACGTCGTGGTCAGATCTTGGTTCGGAATTGAACGGCCCTGTCCTTGCGCTCGCAGTGAGTGGCAACGACCTCTACGTCGGAGGCTTTTTCACCGCCGTCGGCGACGCTGCGTGCAATAACATCGCTCGTTGGAACGGAAGCGTGTGGTCGGCCCTCGGCTCAGGGGTTGGCGGCTACGTCCAAGCGCTGCTGGTGAGCGGCGGCGATGTCTATGTCGGAGGTGCCTTCACCACAGCGGGTGGCATGCCTGCCAACCGCGTCGCTAAATGGAATGGCAACGCGTGGTCAGCCCTCGGCTCGGGGATCAATGGCAATGTCTATGCGCTGACGGCCATTGGCAGTGACATCTATGCGGGAGGTGGCTTCAGCACGGCGGGCGGAACCGCGATCAGCTGTATCGCCAAATGGAACGGCAACGCGTGGTCGGCGCTCGGCTTGGGAATCGATTCCTATGTCTATGCGCTGGCGGTGAGCGGCAGCGACCTCTATGCTGGAGGCTTCTTCACCACAGCCGGCGGAATGCCGGCCAACCGCATTGCCAAATGGAACGGCAGCTCCTGGGCGGCCCTTGGCTCGGGGATGAATGCCTACGTCACTGCCGTGGCGGTGAGCGGAAGCGACATCTATGCCGGAGGAGATTTCACGACGGCGGGGGGCACGGCAGCCAATCGTATTGCCAAATGGAACGGCAGCGACTGGTCGGCGCTTGGCTCAGGAATGAACAGCCAAGTGAGTGACCTAGCGTTGAGTGGCGATGATCTTTATGCAGGTGGCGACTTCACCACCGCAGGCGGCACGTCGGCCAACCACGTCGCTAAATGGAACGGCAGCTCCTGGTTGGCTCTCGGCTCCGGAGTGAACAATGATGTTCAAGCGCTGGCGGCAAGCGGCAGCAATCTCTATGTCGGCGGCGATTTCACCGCCGCCGCCGCCGGCATAACCGTCTCGCATTACATCGCGCGTGGCACGATTCCTCTGCCTCCGCCGCCGGATATTGATGTGGCGCAGGACAACATCCTGGTCCCCGATGGCGTGAGCACCGTGACCATCGGCCCCGCCTTGACAGGCGGAAGCAGCGCACCGCTCACCTTTACTATCCTCAATACGGGTGGTGTCACTCTGAACAACCTCGCCATCAGCCTAGACGGGCCGAACGCCAACAACTTCGGTCTGAGTCCATTAAACGCCACCAGCATTCCGGTCGGAGCCGACCCCGCCACCTTCACCGTTACCTTTTCCCCCACCTCCAACGGCATCAAGACGGCGGCGCTGCACATCACCAGCAACGTGGTCGGGTCCAAGAACCCCTTCGACATCGCACTGACGGGCACCCCGCTCACCTTCACCGCCGACACGGATCACGATGGGCTCAATGACGCCTCCGAGTTGCAGATGGCGGCTCTGGGTTTCAACTGGGAGGTGAGTCAGCCCAGTCTCGTGATGGCACTAATGGGCAGCGCCAACGGTGCCGGTCTCTACACGCCGGGCCAAGTGCAAACGCTCAACGTGGCCACGCCGTTGATCCAACGGAACGCGGGCACGGGTGCCTTCACCCTCACCATCGGCGTGGAGAAGAGCGCCGACTTGAACCTCTTCCAACCCTTCCCGATGACAGCCCCCCAAACGACAATCAACGGCGCGGGCAAGCTGGAGTTCCAATTCACCGTACCCGACAACGCCGCCTTCTTCCGACTGCAGGCCGAGCCCTGAATCCGATAATGAAGTTGATGGGGCGGATGATGGCCTTGTCCGGCGATCCTAATGAAAGCTGGACGACTATCATGACAGAAGGGACAGGTCTTTAGTCATGGTGATTTTCCGCCGCGACGACAACGGCAAACTGCTAGAGCCGTTCGAAACGCTCTACGTCGAAGCACCCGGCGACTACACCCAAGGCATCCTCAAAATCCTGATGAACCGCAAGGGCCTGATGGAGCACATGGACACCGAGGCCTTCGGCCGCGTCTTCATCCAAGCCACCATCCCGACCCGCGCCCTGATCGGTTTCGAAACCGAACTCGTCAATTTAACGTCCGGCCACGGCATCATGAGCCACCTGTTCAAGGAATACGCGCTGCACGCCGGTGAAATCCAGAACCGCACCACCGGCACGCTCGTTTCCATGGACGCCGGCACCGCCACCCCGTTCTCCCTGCAAACACCCGAAGAACGCGGCATCCTCTTCGTCGCCCCAGGCGATGCGGTTTACGGCGGGATGTTAGTGGGCGAAAACCCCCGCGTCGGCGACCTTCCGGTCAACCCCGTGAAGGAAAAGCACCTCGACAACATGCGTTCGTCGGGCAAGGACAAGACCTCCAAGCTCACCCCTGCCCTGCGCTTCTCGTTAGAGCGCGCCATCGAATACATCGACGCCGACGAACTCGTCGAAGCCACCCCGCTCAACATCCGTCTCCGCAAGCGCATCCTCGACGCCAACGTCCGCAAGCGTTCGCAAAAGACCGCCTCCGGTGCCGAAGACCGCGGCGGTCGCTGAGTCGTGGCGGCGGTTTCCAACCGCCATGCCTTACCCTTCAAAAGCCTCTCCTGAAAACGAGAGGCTTTTTTCATTTCCGGGTAGCACCATCAAATGCGACCTTGCCAACGAGCAATCCCACGGCTGCCTTGGTCCCATGTTAGAAGAACTGAAATCCGCCGGCCTTTTGGAAATCTCCGCGTTCTTCCTTGTCCTGAACGTGGCGATCTTCATTTCCTCGGTCGTCCTCTGTTGGACTCTCGGTTGCGTGTTCCGCAAAAAGCGTATCTTTGATCGCTGGGAACCCATCCGGCCCGTGGAGTTAGGTGCGGCACTCGGATCGGTCGTCCTGAATGCAGCCGTTTCCGTGGCGGGTTGGACTCTGTGGCGCGCGGGATGGATCGAGGTCCGCCCAGTGGGGCTTGCGTCCGGCTTCATCGACTGTGCGGTGATGATTCTCGCCATGGATCTTGGAATGTATTTCTTCCACCGGCTCGCGCACGTCCCGCCGATTTATCGCTTGGTCCATGGTTTCCACCATCGTCATGAAACGACCAATCCCATCAGCCTGTTTGTTCTTCATCCGATGGAAGTGATCGGCTTCGGCGGGTTGATGATCGCATTCCTGACGGTCTATCCGACATCCTTGGGCGGACTGCTCGGCTATTTGACCCTGAATGTCCTCTTCGGCACGGTCGGGCATTCCGGCGTCGAGCCATTGCCCGCCGTTGTGAATTCCATTCCATTTCTCAAGCTCGTCGGAACCTCCACTTTCCACGCCGAGCATCATGAACATCCGCGCTACAATTTCGGGTTCTACACGCTGATCTGGGACAAGCTGTTCGGCACACTCGATCCCGCTTACGGGGCGCGGTTTTCCAAGATCGCGGCTGATTCTTAAACCGGGACCGCGATATTCATTTCGCGAGTCCGGCTTCAAATGCTCGCCACATCACCGCAGTCAGAAATCATAAGAAACTCCAACCACGGGTTGGAGAAATCAGTTGGGCCAAGAGCCTCGCAAGTGACATTCGAGTGGGTGGTGGTTTTGGTGGGGTCAATCTCGAGAGAAATTCAAATAAGGCAGGATGGCTTTCAGGGTCTGCGGCCCGATTCCGGGGACCTTTAACAAATCAGCCGCCGAGGAATAGGGTCGCTTCTCGATAATCCGGTTGGCGGTGACTTCGCCGATTCCGGGCAACTGCATGAGTTGGTCGCGGGCTGCGATGTTAGGGTTGATTCTGAACGCCTCCGAGGCCTTGCCGTTGCCCGACGCCAGATCCAGCTCCGCGTCCGCTTTCCGCTGCTCCTGGCGCTCCGTGGACAGACGATCCCAATTGGTCTTGGCCCATGCGCCGGTGCCACCTTTGGCGGCGACGAGTTCGACATCCTGAAGGTGCTCCTGGTAGTCTTTCGCCGACTTGTTGGCAGGCGTTTCACGATAGACGCCGAAGGCACGTGCCAAGCCCAAGCGGACCAAGCGCTCGGCCAGATCTTCACCAGCGGCAGTGGTCACAAACGCATAGATCCGCTTGTGTTTGCCATCTCCTCGGGCATCGGCAAACGACGTATGGACGGTAAACGGCTTGGAC
Organism: Akkermansiaceae bacterium; assembly: GCA_031429315.1. Taxonomy (GTDB): domain Bacteria; phylum Verrucomicrobiota; class Verrucomicrobiia; order Verrucomicrobiales; family Akkermansiaceae; genus Luteolibacter. The sequence goes on along the minus strand of JANOZJ010000454.1, from coordinate 3,421 downwards.
AGGGCGCGAGTGGTTTCTTCGGCGGCGCTCTTGCCCGTGGCTTTCGCGGCTTCGATGGAGGCTTTGGGCGAGCCTCCGAATTCCGCGATTCCGAAATAGCGTCGTTGTGCGGCAAGCCGGTTGGCATCACTTTTGTCGTTCACATGCCACTCGATGCAGTCAGCGCCATAGAGCCGGATCGTGTGCGTGGAGCCGTCCGCCGCTCGAATCTCGAAACTGTCTCCATCCGCCCACTGGGTAGGATTGAGCTTGCACCCGCGGAGTTCCACTAACGGTTGTCCGGCGAATCCTGCCACTGTCAGGAGCAACGGCGTCAGGAGGAAAACGAGACGAGGGAAAACTGCAAATATTCTCATGGGGCGGGAAGAGTGGAAACGGCAGGGTAGATCTCGCTGCGGCGGAAACCTTATTAGCGGGTGGCAAATGCTTTGCGAGCGCTATCGCGGATGGGTTTTCCATTCGAGGCGGCTAAGCTGGAGTGCCTGTGGTGGAATAGTCGGATGACAAGCTTGCGGGAGAAACCGGGTGACGACTTTTTCCCAGGTTTTCAGATGGGTGTCCGGTCGAATCCTCGCTTGACCGCGCGTTGCAACCGCAACACGTTCGGTTCATGAAAACCGCCGCCGTTCACAGCCGGATCCAGCCTGAAATCAAGGAGAAGGCGGAATCCATCCTTCAGCGCCTGGGATTGAGCCCGACCGAAGCCATCCGCATGTTCTACACCCAGATCGCCCTGAGGAACGGCCTGCCATTCGACGTGTGCATTCCTAATGAGAAAACGGTCAAGGCTCTGGAGGACTCGAAGGCCGGCCGGGATTTGGAGCGGTTTGATTCCGTGGAAGAACTTTTCGAGAGCTGGGAGGCATGAGGAGGATCTTTCAGACCAGCCAATTCAGGAAGGACTTCAAGAGGATCCAAAAGAGAGGGAAGGACACCGGGAAACTCAAGAGCGTCGTCAGCATGTTATCGGCAGGTGTGTCGTTGGAAGCGCGGCATTGTGATCACCCGCTAGCTGGCAAATGGAGCGGCTCCCGTGATTGTCATGTCGAGCCGGACTGGATCTTGATTTACCGGATGGACGGCGAATCGCTTTACCTTGAACGGACCGGCAGCCACGGCGATCTCTTCAGGTAGCACGACCAGTCCGGGGACACGTCCAAATTCATCCTGGGTGTTAGTCACCACGCTCATGCCATGCGCCAGCGCGGTGGCGGCAATCCACAAGTCGTTGGTCCCGATGAGCCCGCCGGCGGCGGCCAGGCCACGATAGATTTCCCCCGGGATTGGGGTCGTTGCTCTCGGAGTGGAAGCTTGTCCGCATCCAGGCGTCCATCGATCCGGTGAAAAACCCGAGCAATACCGCGCTTCAGGGCTACCAACAATCGAGGATTTGCTTTAGCTGGAAGGATGGATTTGCAAAAGACGTCGAGATTGTTGATTATCACTAACTAGATTCAATACCATGAAACAAGCGCTCTTGAAGCCGGTGCATCTAGGTGAAGTTCTCCTTGAGGATTTCATGAAACCTTTGGAACTCACCCAGTATCGGGTCGCCAAGGATATCGGAGTGCCACAGTTGAGGATCAGCGAAATCGTTCGCGGGAAACGCGCGGTCACGGCGGATACGGCGATGCGATTGGCGCGCTATTTCGGCACCACCGCAGAGATCTGGATGCGTCTTCAAGCCCAATACGACCTTGAAGTGGCCGAGAGGTCTCATGGAAAGGCGATCATTGCGAGCGTGCCGGAACTTTCGGCGTTGGGCTGATCTCTGGCACCAACTGATGATTCACCTCGGCAGTCGAGGAAACCTGGACCTGCTTGCGAATCGAGTGGTAATTCCCGCTCTCACAACCCCTCCGGCTTCCTGCTAGGATCACGCCGGAACCCATCCAAAAGGCGGAATTCCTTGTCGGTGATCGGATAGGGGCCGGCGAATTCGACGGCGCGGTTGTTTCCCGGGCGCGTCCGGCAGGCGAACGCATGGCGCTTTTTCAGATAGTAGAGGATCAGGTAACGGCTTTCCTGATTGCCCGTTTCCGCCAGGAAATCCGGCAGCCCGCGCTGGGAAACGAAGCCCCCGAGGTCGGGATAGTTGGCGGACTGGGCGACCAAGCGACGGTATCCGAAGGACGGCGGCTCGGGCCTCACCAACATCATCTGGTCGTTCGCCGCCATCGCCATCCAGGTGCCACTGACTTGCGCGCACGAACTCACCAGCAGTCCGATCAAGGCGATTCCAAGGACGCGCCGCATTTCTAACAAACGTATCACGGCTCAATTGGCGGCAGGGATTTGCCCGCTGTTGCGGGCTCGGTCGTTTTGAATCAACGAGTCGATGAGCCGGGTGTTAGGCCGGTTGCCTTCGGAGTCGATGAAAAAGGCGGTCTCCATCGGCACCAGGAATTCGACTGCGGAATTGATTCCAACCAAGCGGCCATAGGCGTCCACCACCGGGCCGCCGCTGTCGCCGGGTTGCAGCGGAATGTCGATCTTGAAGCTGCGGGTGCGGGTGAACGCGCTTTCCGGGGCCAACGCGGTGCCGAGCTTGCCATCGCCCGATTTGAAACCGGTGGAAATCCCGCCATGGATGATACGATTTCCCGCCGGCAGCCAGTGATCCGGTGGCGTCCACTGGTAATGATACGGAGTTTTCACCGGAATGTGGAGCAGCGCGAGATCGCCGCCATCAGAACGCCAGACGACCCGGGCCTTGGTCGGAACCAAGCGCCCGCCTTGACCGTAGATGAGAAACACGTGACGTCCAGCCAGCCGCGATAGCACGTGGTCTGCGGTTAGAAAATAGCCGTCCGGGGTGATCGGTGCCGCCGAGCCGCCATCCGCGTCTCCGGGAGCTTGGGAACTCTCAAAGTTCCGGCTCACCCAGCGATCTAGGCTGTTGCGATCCGTCACCACCACGGCACTCACCCGCTCCGCGACGATCTGGCGGGTCATCCGCCCGGGAGCTACTTGGTCAGGCGGAGGAGAAACCGAACACGCTTGAGCCAGACACCCCATCAGCAGCAGACCCGACAACCGAAAAACTTTTTCCATCCACACGGACTAGAGCATATCCGTCCGCGTTCGTCACAACTGATTTTGCGGTTCCTCCAACAATCGGCCGATCGCGCGGCGGAAGGGCGACGGCATTGCCAGCGCCAGCACCTCGTCCGCATCCTGCCAAATTTCACCTTCCGCCGCTTGGAAATTTTTTCTAACGGCCGCGCCGTCGTGAACCCGCAGCGTCACCCGGTAGCGGGTGATGGGGTAGCAATGCTCGTCGAGCACCGGCAGATGGGAAATCTCCGCCGCGTCGCGGGTCGGCAGTTTCCACAACCCCTCGCGCCGCTTGCCGCCCTCGCGATGCAGCAACAGCCGCCCCCTGCGATCCCGCAGCCAGAGCGCGTGTTCATCCACCGCC
>JANOZJ010000453.1:0-6249 GCA_031429315.1 Akkermansiaceae bacterium | reverse complement strand
CTTGGCTCGCCAGCGTGAACACCCTATCAAGTGTCTCATGAACGAGGTCGCCAAAATCCGTACTTCCGGGTCGGGTTTCACCCTGATACACGACCGGTCGTGTATCCCCCCAAACCCGACCGGTCGTTCAATAAGACTGTTAGGCAGAAAAGAAGAAATTCATCATGGCACTCGTCAAATGCAAAGAATGCGGATCTAAGGTGAGCACCAAAGCCACTGCCTGTCCACATTGCGGAGCAAAGATCAACAAGGGCATGGGTTGCGGAACCTTGATCGTCGTTCTCTGCATCGCATTTTTCATCGTATCGGTCATGTTGCGGTCGGCAGATCGATCAGATGAGTCGCAATCTGTTTCGACAGAAGCTCCCTCAGAGTCAACTTCGCTTGGAAGCCCCAGTGTTGTGGTCAGTCCGCCCGCGAACAGTCAGCCCGTAGCAAGTCCGATCATATCACGACAAGCCGACATTGCCGTGCAGAATCTTATCGTGAAGCGTGTTCCTGTCGGCAACAGCACAAGATTTCGCTATTTTTTCACCACCAAGAATAACGGTAGCACTCCGTTTGTTGGTAACGTGAACATTAGGCTTCACACGCGAACCACGGGGATCACTAACGCAGATTTCAAGTGCGATATCCTGCCGGGAATTCAGGGAGTGAACTACATTGATGCGCGGACAGGCCCTGAACGGTTTCACGCTGATTCTGCGTATGTTGAGTTTTCCTATAGGGCGACTGTTGATTCAGCAGTTGTCGCCGAGGGAAGAGGCACCATTACCACCAAGTTTGAAGACCTATCCCAATGAATTTAAAGAGCCTAACAAGACGTGGATGGGCAACCCCCACTAGCCCCTCTGTCGGAGGAGTCTCGCGTGGCTTCATGCCTCACCTCCCGTTTCCTCGCTGGCTCTCGCTAGCGGGGTTGCCATCACTTTGACGTTCGTTTGATAATTTAAGATTTTTCATATTAGTATGCATCCAGAACCAATTAACCCCGATTCAAAGTCCATGGACGAGGCCGTCAAAGACAACAGCTTCTGGTCCGCTTCCGAAGCTGATATGCAGAGATGGCTGAGATCCGTTTGTGTGGAGCCTACTGGGAACTCCCACACCGCGAAGGAGGTTGTGAAGGGTATTACTCTTAATCATTTGCAGATGGTGTTACTTATTAATAAGATCGACAGAAGTAATTTTTGGACTCAGATCGGGTTTGCCCTTATCGCGCTGACTGCCTTGGTTCTCAGTGCTTTCCAGATTGTGGATAGTCACCGGCAGCAGGAGGTTACTATCACGAAGAGCCTCGTCACTCTGCCGGTTTCGGTTGTGGGCGGCAACGCTAAGGCAGATCAGGGCACCACAGGTGCAGACAACCCCAAACCCCTGAACGACAAAACCCCACTCGTAATACCCCCAACGCCAAACTCTCCTGCAAAGAAATGAAGAGAAGAAACGAACAAGACGAGACACAGCAACCGCCACTAGCCGCCCTGTCGAAGTTATCCAGCGTGGATTCACTGCTTCACCCCCGTTTCCACGCTCGCTCCCGCTAGTGGCGGTGCGTGCTCTTTGACGTTGTGCAGAAAATGAAGAATTCGCTCGCCAACTGTCCAAACAGTTGGAACAGTTCCGCCTGTGAAGACAATTGACATTGATGATGACGTCTACGAAGCCCTTTTGGGAAGAGTCCGCGATTTTGGAGATACCCCGAATCTTGTGCTTCGTAGGGAACTGAACCTGAGCGGACCCGGAATGCCGGTCACAACAAGCCGAGACACCCCATTACAGGAGTTTCTGGCCTCCACGGAATTCAGATTTGCGAAGGGAGCCGTTGGACGATTCTTGGCCGTGCTTTCGTGGCTATACAAGAAGGATTCCGCTGCGTTTTCGGTCGTGGAAGATATTCGCGGACGTGGCCGGATCTACTTCTCCAAAAGCGTTCAGGAGCTTGAGCAGTCCGGACGTAGCGTTAATCCCAAGAAAATCCCAGATTCCCCGTTCTGGGTGATTACGACGACACCGACCGACCTGAAGCAGCAGATTCTCGGGGAAGTGATGAAGGCGCTCGGATGTGATTTAGCGTCAATCCAACTCGCCAAGAGAGCGATCGCCCGGTGACAATCGAAGAGGCACAACAAGTCGTGACGCACCAACCGGCCATAAGCTTTTCAATTGCATTTCAATATCTCTTCAATCGCGCCGGTGGGCGCACATCAAACGTTCGGAAGAAAATTAAGATGACCTATGAGACGACCAAACATGGTTGGGCGAATCAACCATTTCAAGCATCGCGAAGGAATGGGATGCGCGATTCTCGCGGTGTATGTTGTGGGGATCGCTGGCCTTTTGGCTTTAGCGATGATGCTTCCGATACTGGTCAACAACCCTTGGATCATTTTCGTCGGAGGATTCATTTGGTTGGGATACTACATTTTTCAGGGATACACGGCGATTTCACACAGACACAATACCAAGAGATTTATGATCGGACCAACAGCGAAGGGAATTGAATGGATTCATGCGACTCCTCTGGAGAAGACTGAATATGTCACGCGGGCTTGTCGGGAGATGGCACGGCTAGACGGACGCAACGCAGATCCCACAAAGGTCATCATGGGTATGGATGAGTATTTCCGCGAGCCAAGTAACCTAAGCATGGGGGTCTCCTTCGCATTTGGGATGGCTTTCGCATCCGTGAACTTGCTGGGCGACTATGATAGCCGCCTTGGCGAGCGAACGGAATGACTCAGACTCAACAAGAGCACGGGCGACCTTCTCAGGCACACGACACCTTTCACCTAGGAATTCCACCTCAATCAATGAAGATTCCGAACAAGACGTGGGTGAGCAACCGCCCATTATCTTTTCAATTTCAACGCCTTCGCTTTCCAATAGCGGCGGTGCCACCACTTTGACGTTAGCCAAGAACATGAAGAGTATCCTCATAGCCATCGCAGCTCTTCTCACTCACATGCTGGCGGGTGAGGAAGCAAAGCTCCCGGATCCCATTGCAGAGCCGAAGGCCACGCAAGAACGCTGGCCGTCGTCAATTTCCCCGACCAAGCAAGACCTCGAAAAGTTCGGCGAGCCGATCTTGAGCGAACCTGCTCAGAAGCTTTCGATGGGAGTCAGATTCATCTGGGTTCCGACATTTGACAGCCCAATCTCAATCAGGGCGACCCGGCAGAACGACAAGGCCTCGCTTACAGTAGTTCAGATGACAGGGAAGGGCGGATATGAATGGGGAGCGGTCAAGATGAAGAAGACGTTCGAATTGGATGACAAGCAATGGTCCAAGCTGGTTGACCTATGCGCTGTCGATGGTGCACGCAAGCCCAGCCTAAAACTGGACAAGGACTTTCGCGAGAATTTTGTGGAGGCCATGTCGGGACTAGATGGCTCCAAATGGTTTTTAGAGGTGACCGACGACAAGGGATATACTGTTGAAGGAATTCCGAATCCGATTATCGAAGACCCAGAGTTGGTCAAGTCCCTGAAGGAGAAGAGCAATCTCGACTTCAAACCCTTTCTAGATATCTGCTTCTATTTATTCGATTTGTCCGACCTGAAAGATCGTCCAAAGTATTAATTTGAAGAGGCTAACAAGTCGTGACGCACCAACCGGCCATAAGCTTTTCAAATTCGATTCAATTTCTTTTCATTCGCGCCGGTGGGCGCACATCTAACGTTGTGGAGAGGAATTAAGAGGCTCGCGCCCCCTACGAAACTTTTTCGTAAATAGTTCTCGACACCTACGAAATCTTTGCGTAGTGTTTGCGCATGTCCAACACCACACACCGCACCGCCTCCGAAGTCCAAGCCGAGCTTGTCCAAGCACGCCGCGCCTTTGACAATTACAACAACGTCCAATTTGAGGGACACGGCAACCCAGACAATTACTACCTCAACCCACACCACAAGGCCATTGAGGCTCTCGCCGCTGAGCTTTACGAGATCGAGCAAGCCGCGAAGGCTATCAAGCTCTCCGGTGACAGTCTGCAAGCCGAGCGTGCATGGTTTAACGGTCAAGGCTTTACCCGCCCCGACCTCGCTCAGAAGGCTTGCCAAGCACGCGGCTACAACATGAGCGATCTTTTCGCCGCCATCAAAGCATCCAAGTAATCCACCGCCATGACCCTTAAGCCAATCTCTGGATATGACCGATGGATTCAAGGCACCGCGCCGCTCCCTTCGGGGGCGGTGCCGCTGGCCGCTGAGACTTTTGGTATGGTTTGCCTGATGCCTAACGGTCGCTGGATCATGTGGCTTGGTGGAGTGATCCACTCGCGCCCGCCTGAGACTCAGCGAGCCGTCATGGAGGTTATCATCGGCCTGCTTGGTGGCACAGCGGCCACGGTTGCCGAGCGCCTGGCCATCTCTCCGCGCACCGTTGAGGCGTGGCGATCCGGCAAGGCTCCATTGCCTATCAAGAGCGCTTACGCCATCGCTGAGACATTGGCCACGCTCTAGCAAAAAGATCCACAACAAGACATCGCATCCAACCATGACCCGCCCCGAGTTCGGAGCGGGTTTTTGGTTAGGGCGCTGAGGGCGTGGCGATGTGGCGGCGACGGTCATGGTGGATGGATTTAGACGTTAGCCAGAAAAATAATATGAGTCGCAACGACCCCAGAATTTCGATCAACAAGCTCGGCGAGTATCTGACCGCGAATCCAGTTCGCCGCCGAGCCATCATCAAAGCTCAGAAGAACCCGCCCGATGTTATAGTTGCCCGCTACCGCAACGCATGGCCGATTCTCGATCAGTATTTCTCCTCGCGTGATCCAGACACACTCTACGACGGCGCAGACCACTGGCGGGGAGAAGAACCGGAGACTGATTGGCAGGCGAGCGACTTCGCGAGCACAGCGGATGCTCTGGAGAGTTTCGTTGATACCATTGACCTGCTTCCGATTGAGGACTGCGAGATTATCCCTGTTCATACCGATGAACACGCTCCTCTGATACTTGCTGGAGTGCGCGTCAGTATCCGGCCAGACTACATTATCAAGCATACTAGGCGAGGGCGCGACTACATTGGAGCGATTAAGTTTCACTGGACCAAAGATGAGGCGAGCGCACTGCGGCAGAACGGAGGAACCTACGTTGCTACCGGCCTTCTCCAATACCTGATGGCCAACGCGCCAAGTGGATCTACTCCTGATCACCGCCTTTGCTTTTCGGTGGACGTGTTTCGGAAGTCCGTTTGGGAGGCTCCAAGTTCGTTTCGGCGTTTGAGGTCTCATCTTGAGGTTGCTTGTGAGGAGATAGCCCTACGCTGGGACAGCCTTTAAGTCTGATTTCAGAGCCCAGCCGTTGAATTCGTCGGACCTCAACCGAACCATTTCCCCGTCGATCTCTATGATTTCCGCAATGAACTCTTCGTCTACCCAGAACCGCTCACCAATGAAGAAGGCTAACAAGTCGGTAGTGGCAACCGCTACTAGCCCCTCTGTCGGCGAAGTCTTGCGTGGCTTCATGGCTCCACCTCCGTGTCCACATCGGCTCTCGCTAGTAGCGGTGCCACACCTTTGACGTTCGTTTGGAAATTTAAGATCCCCAATATTATGAAATTAGACGAGTTCATTGCGTTTGTAGTTAAGACCGCCCATGATCGGAACCCTGAGTCTCAGGATGTCCGGTTTCAGGTCAGCGTCGATATGGATATGATGGTTCATGCCGCGAAGATCACGATCAGCGGGGAGTCTCTCCCTGTGGTTGGGGTTCAGTTGGGGCGGGAGCCGTATGGGTTGGATTTTTCGATCCGCATTGCGGGGAAGGATTCCGATGTGACAACGGCCCAATGAATTGCTCATGTGTATCGTCGTATATTGTGAGGCTCGCGCCAGTGATGCTGACGCCCGCTTTTTGCGCGGCGACTAGCATTTCTTGGATGAATACTCCTATTTTTTTTGGATCGATCATTGTTTTTAGCAGACTGCATTCCGAACCCACCACTCGCGGGGAGGTGGCCCCCGTGAGAATCAAGAAGATGAAGAAAACGAACAAGGCAGTGGTGCGCAACCCGCCATCACTCGCTTCGTCGTCGTTTTCCTTGGTTTGGTCATCTGTTTTCGTTGGTTAGTTTTCCGTCGGCGGGTGGCACACATTTGACGTTCTCTGCCTGCCCGTCCGGCTTCTCGTCAGCGGCTCCGGCAGCTTCTCTTTTGCTTTCAGAGGCGTAAGCCGCAGTCTCGTCATCGGTTGGTTCTAGCTCTAATTGGAACGCGGCCACAAGGTAGCCATGCTTCCTGA
>JANOZJ010000452.1:0-3328 GCA_031429315.1 Akkermansiaceae bacterium | reverse complement strand
CAGGCCGCGGGTGACGAGGTCGAGGTAGCGCTTGTCGGAGACTGTTTCGTTGTTATGGCCGAGGGTGGTCGAGAACACGCGGGTCTTCTTGTCGCCGTATTCGTTGGTCCAGACGACGACGGTTTCGCTGTCGCCTTGTTTACCCTTGGCCAATGGCTTGGCGCTGTCGTGGAGGCGGATGTTGTTATAGAGCTCCTCGTTGACTGTGGTCCAGTTTTCAAAGCCACTGGTGATCGGGCTGGCGGCGGGGAGATAGGTGATGTCGATGGGTTTCTGCGGGCCGTGACCGCTGGACTGGAGGCCGAGGAAATCGAACCACAGCGAGCCGTCGGTAGCGGACTCGACCGGCTTCTTGTAGTCCGGAGAGGTGCGGTAGGAATGCATCGCGCAGTGGAGGTTGACGCCGGGCAAGCCCGCGCGATGGGGCGCAAGAATGCGATTGACCATGGCGAGGTCCTTGACGTCTGCGGCGCATTCGTCGTGGATGATCACGTCGTAACCGGCGGCCCAGTTTTCCTTTTCATAACAGGTGAAGGGCGGCTTGGTGCCTTTGTCGGGGGAGTAGCAGACATCGACGGTGACATTGGCGCGGGCCTCGATCCCGGTCTCGAGGATGTCTTTCTGGGTGCCATAGTCGTGGCAGCAGCCGCCGATGACGAGCAGGGCTTTGAGCGGTTTTACGGCCGGCGCAGCGGCGGCGGGTGCGGCGGAAGCGGACAAGGACATCGCCGCAGCGAGCGTGGGCAGGAGGAAGAGCGAGGTGTTTTTCATGATGGCGGGAATCTGTGGTTTGGTGGTGGGATTCAAGGTGACAGGCAGAGTGGGCGCAAGGAAAACACCCGCCGGACGTCGCCCCTGTTCTGTTACCGAGTCAGGGGAGCGCGATCTTACAGCGGACCGGATTCCGGGCGCTATATGCGAGGTTCGGCGAACCAATCGAGCGCATCCTCGAAATGCGGCTGCCCGGAGTGCGGTTTGCCCGGATCCGATTGCGTGACGCGGTCCTCTTCCTCTCGGGGGTGCTGTCTTCGACGGCGATTGGCTCATCTCGGAGCGCTCGATCCCCCACGAGTATTTGTCACCGGTAGAAACACTCAAGAAGCCTAAAATAGTTGCCAGTCCAATTGCCAAAAATGCACCATTAATTCGGATTTAGGGGGGCCGGGGCGGATACCGGCGGAGGACGGGTATTTATCCGGAAACGAAAAAAGCCCTAGAAACTAGAGTTTTTCAAAGAACTTAGGGGCGTGGAGCATAGGAGATTCGAACTCCTGACCTCTTCATTGCGAACGAAGCGCTCTACCAACTGAGCTAATGCCCCTCTCGACCCTTACGCAGCATTTCCTGCCATCTGCCGGTGCCCGTGGCAAGGTTCAAGTTCAAGACCGGCGGATCACTTGTTCGGCGGGAAAAAACCTTTGGGGCGATTAACAATGTTTTGCCAAAGCCGCCCGATGCTTCATCATCTGCGCATGAAAATGGTCCTTTGGTTTCCCGCTTCCTGTGCGCTGGCTCTTGGTCTCTCAAGCTGCGGCAACACTGGCGGCGGCGGCGGCTCCCCCCAGGCAACCACCGGACCCTTTGACAGTCGTGGAAATTACGTCGACGAATGGGCTGACAATCCCGCGAAATGGCGGAAGGGCGGCTCTCCTTCGCCGCACGAATTGAAATCGGATCGCCTGCCGGAAATCGCTAGGAACGAACAGCCGCCACAAAACTCGAATCCACTTCCTCCGGCGAATGTCACCAAACCAGCTCCGGTCATTTCCCAAACCCAGGTGGTCAAACCAAAGCCGACCGCCGGAAGATCCACCGAAGTCGTCAGAACGAAACCTCCTGCGGAGAATCCCGCACCGGTGGTGGTCAAAGCGAAACCAAAGCCCAAACCGGTAGTGGCCAAGACCAAGACCAAGCCGAAAGCGACGCGCTACGTCGTCAAGAAAGGTGATTCCCTATCCGCCATCGCGAGCCGCACCGGGTCATCGGTCTCCGCGATCAAAAGCGAGAACGGCATTTCCGGCACCCTGATCCGCCCCGGCCAATCGCTGGTGATTCCCAAGCGCTAGCAGCCTGCGGCACCCGGTTGCCGGCGCGGGATCACGCCGGGTCGGTGTCGGCGTCCGGCAGATGGCGGTAGTCAGAGGGATCGAAGATCTGCCGATCATTTTGGAACCGCGTCGGCGAGGTCTGATAGAACAAGCGGAATTGCCGGTGGAACGTGTGTATCGACATGAAACCCAGATCCCGCGACACCTCCTCGGGGGCTTTGCCGCCTTCCAGTTTGCGCCTGGCCACCACCATCCGCTCCAGCTTCATCCAATGCTTCGGTGCCAAACCGATGTCCCGCACGAACAAGGTGTGCAAATAACGGCTGCTACAGCCGAGAGCAGCGCACACGTCCGCCACGCGATATCCCTTGCGAAATGCAAGCCGCTCCAAGCAGTGGTTCACGCCCGAGAAGGACTCGACAACGCGCCACGTTTGATTTGACAGGATAATTCTCAAAAAGTGTAATACGGCTATACGAGCCAAAGGTTTGAATCTCATGGCCTAATTTCCGATTGGTCAATGTACCTTTTCGGCATTCTGTGCCGACATATCCGTGCCTGCGGTCCGATCGGAGTCGCCAAGCCGCCAAAATTTCCGGAGCATCGCGGCGTGCAAGCCACGGCAGCCATCGTGATCCGCCTCACCCGCCTGACGGAAACCAGCCTGATCGTCCACTGGTTCACCGAAGCCCATGGCTTGGTCAAAACGGTGGCCAAGGGTGCCCGTCGGCCGAAAAGTCCCTTTGCCGGCCAGCTCGATTTGTTTTTCGGCGGGGAAATCACCCTCAGCCGGTCGCGACGGAGCGAGCTGCACACCCTGCGCGAGGTCGCCATCCACCAGTGGCGGGAAGGACTGCGGCGGAACTACACCTCCACCTTGCTCGCCGCCTACTGCTGCCAATTGCTGGAGGCGGCGGTCGAACCCGAACATCCGGACCCCGGGCTCCACGATTTGCTCAAGCGCGCGCTCGACCATCTCGATGTCAATCCGCCCGGGTTGCGGGCCATGCGCCACTATGAAACCGAGCTGGCTCGGCTCCTCGGCATCACCCATCACCAATGTCCGGCAGAACGCTCCCTGCGCGACGCGCTCGGCACCCTGCCCGCTTCCCGCAGTGAGTTGATCGAAAGACTTTCAACGGCGAACTCTTTCCGCTCGTCAGCCGACGAAATTCGCGAATAATGACTTCAACCCCACACTTATGGACTCCCCGACAGCTACCCTCATTGGCATTCTTCAAGACCGCGTGGAATCCCTGCGCGCCGCTGGAAACCTCGAC
>JANOZJ010000451.1:0-1650 GCA_031429315.1 Akkermansiaceae bacterium | reverse complement strand
CGGGAAACCCGCCGCAACATGCTCGACGGCCTAAACGATCTGAACCGTCGCTCCTTCTCCGCCATCCGCGATCCGGAAATCGAGAACCGCATCCAGCAATATGAAATGGCCTTCCGGATGCAGGCCTCCGTGCCGGAACTCACCGATCTTTCCGGCGAATCAGAAAGCACCTACCAACTCTATGGCGAGGACAGCAAAAAGCGCGGCACCTTCGCGAGCTCCGCGATCATGGCCCGGCGCTTAGTCGAGCGTGGCGTCCGATTCGTGCAGATTTTCCACCGTGGCTGGGACCAACACGGCGACCTTCCGCGCGACCTCGCCTCGCAATGCAAAGATGTGGACCAAGGCTGCTACGGCCTCATCCAAGATTTGAAACAGCGCGGCATGCTCGAAGACACACTCGTCGTCTGGGGCGGGGAATTCGGGCGCACCATCTACTCGCAGGGCAATCTCTCCGAGACTAACTACGGCCGCGACCACCACCCGCGCTGCTTCACCATCTGGATGGCCGGCGGCGGCATCAAAGGCGGCCAAGTCTATGGCGAAACCGACGAAATGTCCTACAACATCGTCAAAGACCCTGTTCACATCCGGGATCTTCACGCCACCATGCTTCACGCCCTCGGCTTTGAGCACGAGCGCCTTAGCTATAAATTCCAGGGCCTCGACCAACGTCTAACCGGCGTGGAACCGGCCAAGGTGGTGAAAGAGTTGTTTGCCTGAATCGCTTTCTGGGGTGGACCGTTTGGCGGATTTCTCCCAGCCTGCATCCTCACCCATGCCGCCGAACTTTTCTTCCACCGCCAACGAAATCTGGGCCGTCGCCGACCTTCTCCGGGGCGACTTCAAGCAGTCCCAATACGGGCGGATCATCCTGCCATTCGCCTTGCTCCGCCGCCTGGAGTGCGTGCTGGCTCCCACCAAGGAGGCGGTGATCGCGAAGCTGCCCGCCGTGGCCAAGATGCCGGTGGAGGCTCAGGAAAAGCTCCTTCTCCGCGAGTCGAAGCAGTTTTTCTACAACACCTCGCCGATGAACCTCTCCTCCCTTGGGTCCAGCGACACGGCGGCGAATCTGGAAAAATACGTGCAATCCTTCTCGCCCGACGCCCGCGAGATTTTCGACCATTTCAAGTTCCTCGACTTCGTCCACCTCCTCGACGACGCGAACCTGCTCTATCTGATCGTCCAACGCTTCGCGGCCTGGGACCTGTCCCCGAAAGCCATCGACAACTACCACATGGGATTGGTGTTCGAGGAACTGATCCGGAAATTCGCCGAATCGTCCAATGATACGGCGGGTGAGCATTTCACGCCCCGCGACATCGTCCGGTTGACCACGGCGTTGGTCTTCATCGAGGATGACGATCTCCTAACACTGGCGGGGATCGTGCGTTCGATCTACGATCCCACCGGCGGCACCGGCGGGATGATTTCCAGCGGCATGGAATACGTCCATGAACTCAATCCCAAAGCCCGGCTCGCTCCGTTCGGCCAGGAGTTGAATCCGGAGTCATACGCCATTTGCAAGGCGGACATGCTCATCAAGGGGCAGGACGTGAGCAAGATCCGCCTCGGCAACACGCTTTCCGACGACCAACTCGCCGGACTGTTCTTCGACTACATGCTGTCCAATCCGCCCTTCGGCGTGGA
>JANOZJ010000450.1:0-14263 GCA_031429315.1 Akkermansiaceae bacterium | reverse complement strand
GGTTTCATCCTTGGGATCGGCGGCTTCGATTTGCTTCGCCACGTCACCATAGAATTTCAGAACCAGAGCATCGTCCAAGCCCATCGCTTCAAGCGCGGCCACCAGGGCTTTGGCTTTTTCCACACCGCTGGCCTTGGCGGCTGCGGCGAAGGATTCATCACGCGCCGTCTTTTTCGCACGGAGTTCGTCGAGGTGCTTCACATACGCCTCGGGGCCACCTTTCTGATAGCCGGTCGCGGCGAATGGCCTGCCCTCCGCATCAGCTAACAGGATCGTGGGGAATCCCTGCACCGGGTATTTCTCCTTGAGTTCCTCATTCTGTTTGAGGGTCTCCGCCGAAAGTTTGGATTTATCCTTGGGGTAATCCACCTCAACCAAGACGAACTTGTCCTTCACCCCTGCCTTGAACGGCTCCTGGCTGAAGACTTCCTTGTTGAGCTTGATGCACCAGCCGCACCAGTCGGAGCCGGTGAAGTCGATGAGCAGATCCTTCTTGGATTCGGCGGCTTCCTTCTTGGCGACGGCAAAGTCCGAGGACCAGCCCTCACCACCGGCGACAGCGACTCCCGAGCAATACAATGCCACCAACGCGGCACACGTTCTTACGATTGGTTTCATGTTCATGAACCGCCACCATGTCGCAAAATCCGCCCGGGTCGAGCGAAAATCCGCCACGATCAAGCATAGCCCAGCCATGGCCCCAGCCACCTCTCCGCTTCCTGCAGCGTGATGCCCTTGCGCTTCGCGTAGTCTTCGATCTGATCTTTCTGCAATTCGGAAAGTGCGAAGTAGTGACTCTCCGGATGGGAGAAATACAACCCGCAGACTGCGGCTCCCGGATGCATCGCACAGCTTTCCGTTAGCGTCACGCCGGTCGCCTCGGATGCACCGAGCAATTCAAACAGCAGCGGTTTCTCGGTGTGGTCCGGCTGCGCCGGGTAGCCCGGCGCGGGACGGATGCCCTGATAGTTCTCATGAATGAGTTGATCATGCGTCAACTCGTCTTCCGTTTCATAACCCCACTCGACTCGCGCCTGGTGATGGAGAAACTCGGCAAACGCCTCCGCAAACCGGTCGGCGATGGCTTTCACCATGATCGACCCGTATGGATCTATCTGCTTGTCGAGTTCTTCGGCATACTCATGCGCGCCGTGGATGCCGACGACGAAGCCGCCGATGTAGTCGGGGATTTTCCCCTCGGCGACCCAGTCCGCCAACGCGACATTCGGTTTTCCCGAGTCCTTCTTGAGCTGCTGGCGGAGGCTGTGGAAACGCATCCGCTCGGTGGTCCGGGACTCGTCGGTCCAGACGATGATGTCGTCGCCATCCCTGTTAGCCGGGAAGAATCCGTAGATCCCCTCGGCGCGGAAGCGGTCTTCCGCGATGATGCGGTCCACCCAGCCGAGCGCGTCCTGATAGAGCTTTGCCGCTTCCGCCGCGCCTTCCACGTTCTTGGTCTTGAGGGTATCGGTGGTGCGGTCCCACACGCCGCGGAGTTCCCAGGCGTGGAAGAACGGCGTCCAGTCGATGAACCTGGCAAGCTCACGCAAGAGGGCTCCGGGCAGGATGCACGGGCCACCGGTGGCGCGGGCATCCTGCCCGCTGCCTTCTTCCTTATAGTCACCCTTCCATTCCGTCTTATGCTTCAGCACATAGGCCCGCTGGTTAGAAAAATCGTCTATCCCGCGAATCAAATGGTCGTAGCTTTCCGGCTGCCAGAACGCACCGTGCCGTCCTAGCAGCTTGTTCCCCTCCCTCGCGGTAAAGGCTTTCCAGGATTGAAGAATGTCACCGACCGTATTCTCCCCCAAGGGCCTGACGATCGCATGGACATGGTTAGGCATGATGCACCAAGTGATCAGGTCATATCGATCTCCATCAAAGTATCCCAAAGCCTCCGATACCATGTCCGCAACCTGCGCGTTCCCAAGCCAGGAGGGACCATGGCCCTGTTCCAAGGCATTCTCGAGGGTCGCATGATAGCATTCGCTGAGTCTATGCCTCGCATCCTTCGCCAAGGATTCGTCGTTCTTGGAAAGTGCTAACTGTTCAAGGTCCAGCCACTGCTTTTTCTCGCCGAGGTACTGTTGGATCACCGTTTGGGGAATGGAATCCGCAAGGCGGAATGTGACCGCGTAAGTGGCTTGGTCCTGTGTCCAATGAGGCAGGGTGCGCTTTGTTTTTTGGATCGGGCGATTGCCGGAGATGAACGAGGGCGCTTTGGCTCCGGGCAGGATGCCCGGGCCACCGGTGGCGCGGGCATCCTGCCCGCAGCCTCTCGTGCCCAGGAACGACGGCACCGGCGGCGTGTAGTTTTCCCAATCCAGCTTCGGCCCGGCGGCCCGAGCCTCTGCCAGTGTTAGAGTCTCCTTTTTCGGCCCGCCGAGGAAATTGTCGCGGAGTATCTGCTGCTTCTCACGGTTCTCTAACGCGAAGCCGTCGCGTTGTTCCTTCGAGAGCAACGAAGTGGTGACCGGCACCGAGCGCGAGGCGTCGAGCACATGGACGACCGGCCCGGAGTAATGCTGCGCGATCTTGATCGCCGTGTGGGCGGCGGACGTCGTGGCACCACCGATGAGCAGCGGCACCTTGAATCCGAGCCGCTCCATTTCCTTGGCCACATGCACCATTTCATCCAGCGACGGCGTGATCAAACCTGATAGTCCGATGACGTCCGCGCCCAGTTCGACGGCTTTCGCCAGAATCTTGTCGCAGGAAACCATCACGCCCATGTCGGTGACCTCGAAGCCGTTGCAGGACAGCACCACGCCCACGATGTTCTTGCCGATGTCGTGGACGTCGCCCTTCACGGTGGCGATGAGGAAGCGGCCTGCCGAGCGGCCGCGTTCGGCGAGCTTGAGCGCCTCCTCATCTGTTAGCGCGGGGTTCTCCTCCATCAGCGCGGCGATGTCGCCTGCTAGATATTCCGCCTTGTCGGCCTCCATGAAGGGGAACAGCCAGGCCACCGCCTTCTTCATCACCCGCGCGGATTTCACCACCTGCGGCAGGAACATTTTCCCGGCTCCGAACAGGTCGCCGACCACGCCCATGCCATCCATCAGCGGGCCTTCGATGACTTTGAGCGGGCGCACGTATTTCAGCCGCGCCTCTTCGGTGTCCTCGTCGATGTATTTGTCGATGCCGCGAAGCAGCGCGTGTTCGAGGCGCTTTTCCACCGGCTCATCGCGCCACGCGAGGTCTTCCTCGATCTTCTTGCCGCCGACGTTCTTGTAACTCTCCGCGAGCTCTAGCAGCCGCTCGGTGGAGTCGGGGCGGCGGTTCAGCAGCACGTCCTCGACCCGCTCCAGCAACTCTTTCGGGATCTCGTCGTAAACTTCGAGCATCCCGGCGTTGACGATGCCCATGTCCATCCCCGCCAGTCCGGCGTGATAGAGAAACGCCGAGTGCATCGCCTCGCGCACCTTGTTGTTGCCGCGGAACGAGAAGGAAATGTTCGACACGCCGCCGGACACTTTCGCGCCGGGAAGGTTCTCCTTGATCCAGCGGGTCGCGTTGATGAAGTCGAGCGCGTAGTTGTTATGCTCCTCGATCCCGGTGGCGACGGTTAGAATGTTGGGGTCGAAAATGATGTCGTCCTGATTGAAGCCGACCTCATCGACCAGGATCCGATAGGCACGCTCGCAGATGCGGATCTTTTCCTCGTAGGACGCCGCCTGGCCGTTTTCATCGAACGCCATCACCACCACCGCCGCGCCGTAACGCATAATGTGGCTGGCTTGCTTCTTGAAATTTTCCTCGCCCTCCTTGAGTGAAATCGAGTTCACGATCCCCTTCCCTTGCAGGTATTTGAGGCCTTCCGCGAGGATTTCCCACTTCGAGGAATCCACCATGATCGGCACTTTCGCGACATCCGGCTCGCCTTGGAGCAATTGCAGGAAACGGCTCATCATCGCCTTGCCGTCGATGAGTCCGTCGTCGAAACAAATGTCGATCACGTTGGCGCCGTTGCCCACCTGCTGGCGGGCGACCTCGACGGCGGCTTCCAGATCACCGGCTCTAACCAGCTTCGCGAACTGCGGCGAACCCGCGACATTGGCGCGCTCGCCGATCATCAGGAAGCGCTTGTCGGCGGTGTGGTTGTAGGCCTCGGTGCCGGAAAGGCGGAGGGCGTGGGGAATGGTTTTCATGTATCGGAAAGTCAGGCGCAGAGGTGGAATCGAGCGAATCATCGAGGCCAAACGTGGCTGCCCGGGGAGTTGAGCACGGCGGGAGCGCGATTGTCGAGGGCTTCGCGCAATCGGTGCAGTTGACGCGCGATCCCGAAAATCTTGCTGGCGTCCGCGGCGGTTTCCCTGCTCAGTCTGCGGAAGAACCCATGTTTGTTATTTCCACCGCCGCCCTGAAGCAAAACACCGCGATCCTGCGTGAGGTCAAGGAAGCCGCCGGCTGCCACCTGGTGTTGGCGCTCAAGGGATTTTCCTGTTGGAAGGCGTTTCCTTACATCCGCGACGACCTCGACGGTTGCTGCTCCTCCGGCCTGTGGGAGGCCCGCCTCGCGCGGGATTATTTCAAAAAACACGTCATCACCTACTCGCCTGCCTACGACGATGCGGACATCGCTGAGCTTTGCGAATTCACGGATCACCTCGATTTTAACTCGCTCTCGCAATGGTTCCGCTTTCGCGAAAGGGTGATGGCGCACCCCCGCTTCAAAAGCGGCGCAATGCTCTGCGGCCTGCGCGTGAACCCGGAATGCTCGACCGGGGAAACGCCCATCTACGACCCGTGCGTCCCGGGATCCCGCCTCGGCATCACCGTCGATCAACTCGACGGCGCCGATCTAACCGGAATCTCCGGCCTGCATTTCCACACGCTCTGCGAACAAAACTCGGACGATCTCGAAACAACTCTCGCCGCCGTGGACGAAAAATTCGGCGAACTGCTGCGTTCGCCGCAATTCACCTATCTCAATATGGGCGGCGGACACTGGATCACGAAACCCTTCTACGACCGCGAACGCCTGATCCGACTGGTTAGAGAGACCCGCGGGAAATACAACGTCGATGTCTGGCTGGAGCCCGGCGAGGCCGCCGCCATCCACACCGGCGTCCTGCGGGCGAGCGTGATGGACGTCTTTGAATCCGCCGGTCACCGCCTCGCCATCCTGAGCATTTCAGCCACGGCGCACATGCCGGACGTGATGGAGATGCCCTACCGGCCCGACGTCTTCCTTGTCGATGCAGCCCCGTCTGCTAGCAAGCCGGCCGTCGTCTTCAAGGGGGAAAACTATCACCTCGCCGGCCACTCGGGCGAGTGGCTCTATCGGCTAGGCGGCCCGACCTGCCTGGCGGGCGATGTCGTCGGCGATTTTGCATTTCCCCGCGACCTCAAGGTCGGCGACACGCTGGTGTTCGATGACATGGCGCACTACACGATGGTCAAGACCACCATCTTCAACGGCGTCAAGCATCCCGCCATCGCGCTCCAGCATGATGATGGGCGGCTGGAAATACTGCGGGAGTTTTCCTATCAGGATTTCCGGGACCGGTTGGCCTGATTTCAGAATCCCCTTCCCTCATATCATCATGCAGGCCAGGCTGCCGGCTAATCCGGATGAAAATGAAGCTGAAACCCAATCCACTTCTGCTAGCCGCCGCACTGGTGGCGACGACCGTGCCAGTGATTTGGCTCGTTTCCATCAAGGGTCCCGCGCCGCTCGATCCAGTCAGCCGCCACTCCGGCTCCCGCCACGACCGACAAGCTAACGGGCAGGTAACATCCTGCTCGACGAGCGGAAACGCCGTTCGGGAGCTTTCCAATGACGATCTCGTAGCCCTGTGCGATCGAGAAGGAGCCGCCGCCGCGCTTGTCGCCGCAAAATCGCAACCGTGGCCAAATCGTGACGACGGGGTGTTTTTCATCCTAACCCATCTGGCTACTGTGAATCCCGAGTTTGCAGCCGCCGAATTGAAGACTTCAGGACTCAGCGCATTCCTCAAGTCCGGTGTGGTGGATACGATCCTGAAAAACTGGAAGGATGGCAGGAAAGCGCTGGATTGGGCGGAAAACCAGCTCACCGGAGAGCTCCGTGGCAAGGCGGTTGCCAGAGCCTTGGGCATCCTCGTGAAATCCGAGCCGGAAGCCGCCTTCGGCTACTTCGAAAAAATGCCCGCCAGCGAAACCCGAAGTCAGACGATCTGCGAGCTTTTCGCGGCATGGGGTTCCCACGATCCGGAATCCGCGCTAAGGAAAGCAAAAGAACTAACAGCGGATGATGCGCAATCCGCGACCGAGCATCTCCTCCGCGGCGGGGCGAAAGTCGATCCTGCAGTCGCCGCTGCCTGGGTTCTTGAAACAGCGCCCACCGATGGAAAATGGATCGCCGGAGTTTACCAAAGCTGGATTTCCATCTCCCCGGACCAAGCCCAACTCTGGTTTGACTCCCTGCCAGAAGGAGATGCAAAGAAAGACGCCTATCACCTGACTTACGGTTCCAGCACCATCAGCATGCCGGTATTCTCCGCGCGGGCCGTGATACCGGATGACACCTGGATCTTGAAACCGATTCCAGCGAGAAGCGCCACGGATCTCATGCACTGGGCGATCCAGGACACCGAGGGAGCCCGCGCTTTCGTCGAACAGAACGCGAACAATCCGGCCTCAAAACAACTGGCCGCCCAAGTCGCGGGGGCGATTTCCGGTAAAAACGGACCGTCCGTCGCGATGGATTGGGCACTCGGGTTGCCCGGAGAGAACGAAAATCGGGTGATGGCTCTTTATGCCGTCCTCAGCGACTGGTCCGAAAAGGATCCTGAAGCCGTCGGCAGAAAGCTGGCGGCGATGCCTCCCGAGCAAAGCGGCAACCTGCCCAATTTCTTGGTGAACACCTGGGTCAGGCAGGACCCGGCCGCAGCTGCGGACTGGGTGGCGGGATGGCAAGGTGACAACCAAACAGCGATGATCGAGGGAGTGATCGATAAATGGCCGGATCAGGATACCGAAGCCGCCTATCAGTGGCTGGGCACCTTGCCTGCGGGTGCCGGACGCGATGCCGGCATCAAAACCATGATTCGCAGGGAACAGGAATCCGCGCCCGACACCCTCCAACCATGGATCGACCTCATTTCGGATAGGCAACTCCGCGAAAAGACGCGTCGGGAGTTGGATCGCACTCTCAAGCCAGCGGGAGCTGAGTGAAATCTGAACCAGCGCGGAACATGTGCCGGGCACAACGAGGAGACGCAGGAGATCATTTGCGGGTTAGACCACTAAATTCTCCGGGGCCGACTGGCTTGAAGGAGTTGCTAGTTTTTTCGATGTTCAACGGCCACGCTCCCCCCTTAGCTTCCTGTCGTTGATACCCACTCACCGCGTCCATCTGTCTGCATGAAATCCGCCATCACGCTCTCACAAGTCCCCGAAGCCCTTGCCGGTCCGTTCGTCCTGCGCACGCCCTTGCCGGAAGCTTTCGCCACCGCCGCCGCCATCGGCTTCGATGCGGTGGAACTGTTCCTGCCAGGGCCGGATTTCATCACGGTCGAGGAGTTGAAATCGCTGGCAGCCGCGCATGGACTCGCGATCGCCGCCGTCGGCACCGGCGCGGGAATGCTGCGGCACGGGCTTTCCATCACGGATGAATCGCTGGAAAAACGCGAGGCCGCCATCGGCTTCGTTAGCTCGATGATCGACTTCGGCGGCCAGCTCGGTGCTCCCGCGATCCTTGGCTCGATGCAAGGAAAGCACACTCACGGAGCCGCCTTCGATGTCCTCGCCACGGGTCTCCGCCGCTGTGGCGAGCGCGCGGCAAATCACGGTGTTCCTTTCATTTACGAACCGCTCAACCGCTACGAAACCAACTTCTTCAATCGTCTCGCCGATGCCGCGGGCTTTCTCGATCAGCACGATTTGAAAAACGTCGTCCTCCTCGCCGACTTGTTCCACATGAACATCGAGGAGGCCGATCTTCCCGCCGCCATCCTCGCGGCGGGACATCACATCGGTCACGTTCATTACGCCGACTCCAACCGTCAGGCGATGGGCTTCGGGCATACGGACATTGGTCCGATCATCGCAGCCTTGCGCGAGATCGGATACACCGGTTATCTCTCCGCCGAAGTCCTGGCTCTGCCCGATCCGGAATCCGCCGCACGCCAAACCATCTTTTCCATCCGCTCATCGATCTAACATGAAAACACGGCCACTCGGCAACACCGGTATTGATCTGCCCATCCTCTCATTCGGAGCCTCCTCGCTCGGCGCGGAGTTCCGTTCCATCACGCTCGACGAGGCGATGCAGTCCACCAAGACCGCCATCGAACTCGGCATGAATTTCATCGACACCTCACCGTTCTACGGCCGCGGGATGTCGGAAATCATGCTCGGTCTCGGGCTGAAGGGAATCGCTCGCGACAGCTATCTGCTAGGTAGCAAGCTCGGCCGCTACTCGGACGTGCATTTCGATTTCTCCGCGAAGCGCGTCGAGGAATCCCTCCACGTCTCGCTCCAGCGCCTCGGCACCGACTACCTCGACGTCTTGCTGCTGCATGACGTCGAGTTCGTGCCGCTCCAACAGATCTGGGAGGAAACGTTGCCCGCTGTTTTGAAACTAAAGGCACAGGGAAAAGTCCGCGCCGTCGGCTTCTCCTGCTACCCGATGAAGACCTTCAACACCGTCCTCGACCAGGTGGAAAACGACATCGACTGCCTGCTTTCCTACAATCGCTACACGCTGCAAAACACCACCTTCGTCGATGAACTGCTGCCACGTCTCGCCGCGAAAGACATCGGCGCGATGAATGCCGGGCCGTTTTCCGCACGACTTCTAACCAACGCGCCGCTTCCGGAATGGCTCAAGGAACCCGAGGACGTCAAAGCCGCCGCCCGCGCCGCCGCGAAACTCTGCGCGGACCGCGGAGTCGATATCGCCCAACTCGCGCTGCAGTTTTCCTGCGAACATCCCGGCCTCGCCACCACCATCGCCGGCTCGGCGAATCCCACCAACATCCGCAAGTGGGCCGAGTGGTTAGAAGCGCCCATCGACCGCGAACTGCTCGCCGAGGTGCTCGCCATTTTCACGCCTGTTAAAAACTCCGGCCACCTCGAAGGCCTACCCGAAAACAACTGATGCAAGCCGTCCAATTCACCGCTCCCAAGGAGATCACCATCATCGACCTGCCAGAACCGACTCTGCCCGGTCCCGGCGAGGCACTGGTCCGCACCCACCGCATGGGCATCTGCGGCACCGACCTTTCCTGTTATCTCGGGAAATTCCCATTCTTCGCCTACCCGCGCACGCCCGGCCACGAGCTTGGCTTGGAGGTCGTCGCCGTGGCCGACGATGTCTCTAACGTGAACGTCGGCGACAAGTGCTCGCTGGAACCTTACGTCAACGACCCGGCTTCCCCGACATCACAGAAAGGTTCGCAAAACTGCTGCCCCGGCGTGCAGGTCATCGGCGTCCATAACAACGGCGGCTTAAGAAAAGGCGTCTTCGCCGTGCCCGCCCGCAAGCTGCATCCGGGCAACGATCTTTCCTACGACCAGCTCGCCCTCGTCGAGACGCTCGCCATCGGCTACCACGCCGTCCAGCGCGGGAATCCACTGCCCGGCGAGACCGTGCTGGTCATCGGTGCCGGTCCCATCGGGCTTGCCTGTTTGGAGTTTCTCAAACTGATGGACGTCAAAACCATCGTCATGGACATGGTCCAGAGCCGCCTGGATTTCTGTCAGGAAAACCTCAGTATCCACCATACGATTAGATTCCAACCCGACGACTCGCATCTCGCAGAGTTGGAGAAAATCACCAAAGGCCGACTCGCCGATGTCGTCATCGACGCCACCGGCAGCGCGAAGTCGATGTCCACCTGTTTCAACTACGCCGCGTTCACCGGCCGAGTGGTTTATGTCGGCATCACCACCTCCGATCTAACGTTTCCGCACGCCGCCGTTTTCCACCGCCGCGAAATCACCCTGCTGGCCTCGCGCAACGCGCTGCCAGAGGATTTCGACAACATCATCCAGTTGATCCGCGACGGCAAAATCAACACCGGCCTCTGGATCACCCACCGCATCGCTTTCGAGGACGTCCCGGCGGAGTTCGACAAATTCACCGACCCCGCCCTCGGCGCGATCAAAGCCATTATCGAAGTCAACTAATTCAAACTACCAAATTTCTTAACCACTGATTTCACTGATGACACTGATTTTAAAGATGAAGAATCCGAAAATTCTTCAATCAGTGAATCAGTGAAATCAGTGGTCGATTCTACAACACCCCCATGAAAACCTGCCCTAAATACACCTTCGGCGTCGGCGATCGCTTCGCCAATGGCGCGCACGCCCAGCTCACTGCTTTCATCGAAGCCAAAAAACTCGGCATCGACATTGTTCCCGTGTGGAACAAGTCGAACCGCGAGCACAACATCATCGGCTCCGAGCCGAGCCATACCCGCGAGGCCGCCGACAAGGCGGTGGCGGATCTCGGTTGGACCGGCGAGTATCTGCTAGACGCTGACCACATTAATCTATCCACCGTGGATCGCTTCGTCGCGCCCTGCGATTTCTTCACGCTCGACGTGGCGGATGACATCGGCGAAGCCGCCGAGCCTGCGGATGTCAGCGCTTTCATCGCGAAGCATCCCGAGTTGATCGGCACTGTCGTCATCGAAGGCATTTCCGCGCCATTCGAGATCACCCGTGCCGACGTCGAGAAAACGGCGAACCAATTCCTCAAGGCCACCCAGAAGGCGTCCGCCATCTATCAACACATCGTCGCGGCTAAGGGCGGTGTCGATAATTTCGTCACCGAGGTTTCCATGGACGAAACCGACAGCCCGCAGACGCCGCCGGAAATGCTGATCATCCTCGCCGCCATCGCAGACCAGGGCATCCCGATCCAGACGATCGCACCGAAGTTCACCGGCCGTTTCAACAAGGGCGTCGATTACGTCGGCGATCCGGTGCAGTTCGAGAAAGAGTTCAATGACGATCTGGCAGTGATCGCCCATGCCATCAAAACCTATGGCCTGCCTCCAGCGCTCAAGCTTTCGGTCCACTCCGGCTCCGACAAGTTTTCGATTTATCCGTATATCAAGAAGGCCATCCAGCGCACCGGTGCCGGACTCCACATCAAGACCGCCGGGACTAACTGGTTGGAAGAAATCATCGGTCTGGCAGAAGCCGGCGGTGAGGGACTTGCATTGGCCAAGAAGATCTATGCGAAGGCGTTGGAGAAGAAGGAAGCGCTCTGCGAGCCATACGCCACGGTCATCGACATTCGCGACGCGAACCTTCCATCCGCCGAGGAAGTCAACGGCTGGACCAGCACTCAGTTCACCGACGCGCTGCGCCACATCCCGACGAACCCGGGGTATAACGTGGATCTCCGCCAGCTCCTGCACGTCGGATTCAAGATCGCCGCGCAACTCGGCGACACCTACATCCAGGCACTCAAGGACAACTCGGAAGTTGTCGCCAAGAACGTCACCGGCAACCTGCTGGAGCGTCACATGAAACCGCTCTTCCTTTAAGGAGGGTGGACACTCCTGTCCGCCAGCCAATGAGCAGTGAAAGCGATGTGCCTCCGGCGCGTATCCTTTCCCTTCTCATTGGCCTACGACAAGAGTGTTGTAGCTCCCTAACCCCATGATCGACTCCCACCATCACCTCTGGAACTACTCCGCGACGGAATACGATTGGATTCCGCCCGGCACGCCGCTGGCGCAAAACCAACTCGTCGCCGAGCTGGAACAAGCCACCGCCGCCGCCGGGGTGGATGCCACGGTGGTGGTGCAGGCACGCCAAACTCTAGCGGAATCCGACTGGCTGCTCTCTCTGGCGGACCAATCCGAAATCATCGCGGGCGTCGTCGGCTGGGTGCCGTTGATCGATCCCGGCGTGGGAAATGATCTCGGCCGCCTCGCCGCGCATCCGAAGTTCAAGGCAGTTAGACACGTCCTCCAATGCGAGCCGGATGAGTATTTCCTGCGCGACGATTTCCACCGCGGGTTGTCGCTGCTTCCGGACCTCGATCTGCGCTACGACCTGTTGCTTTTCCAACGCCAGCTTCCCGTGGCCATCCAGTTCGTCGATCGCCAGCCGGACCTCGGGATCATCATCGACCACCTCGCCAAGCCTGAAATCCGCAACGGCAAGATCGACTCCGCGTGGAAAGCCGGCATGGCGGAACTTGCGAAACGCGACAACATCCTCGGCGTGAAAATCTCCGGCATGGTCACCGAAGTGCTGGATCAGGAAATCGACGAGCCCACGCTGCGCGGCTATTTTGAGGAAACGCTCGCGCTCTTCGGCCCGGACCGCCTGATGTTCGGCACCGACTGGCCGGTCTGCCTGCTGCGCATCGACAACTACAAAAGTTGGGCCGACATGGTCCGTGGATTTCTAGCAGAAATGACCGACGACGAAGTGGAAGCCATCCTCCACGACAACGCGGTCCGCTGCTACGGACTCTAACTTCACCCGCAAGCCACATCGTGAAACTGGTGTCCGGTTCACCCGCCGTTTCATTCCCCCACGCAATCGCGTAGGATCGTCAGCACTTCTTGACCTACGGCTATCCAAGTTGCTATTGCTTGTCTTGTGTTTCGCAAGGAATGCAATCCCCCAAATCCCCCCCGAAATGAAAAAGACCCACTCCCCTGGTGGCGCTCGTATTGGCTTGCGCGTGCTGTTTTACTCCTTTGTTTTTCTCGCCGTGATCGGCACGCGGGAAACCCTCTCCAACTCAGGCGGACCGGTGTCCAACAAGCTCGGCATCGCTTTCAATCAAGTATTGATGGCCTCGTCCAAATTCGGGCTGGGAATTGCTCTGCTCAATCAGGACAAGCGCGGTGAGAACACGATGATTGGCAGATACAGCCTGGCACTCGGAATGGCAGCCCACAAAGCGTTCGTCAGCGCCTCCAAGGTGGACATCTTCGCGCGCTGAGCTTCACGAGGCCGAAACCCGTCATCATCCCATCAGGGCGACCAAGCGTTCCACGACAACCACTCATTTTGTTTCACATCCGGGAAATTCCACTCACATTTCCGGCACTTCCCATGATTGACCGCATCCTCGCCAAACGCATAGTCCCCGTCGTCGTCCTTGACCGTGTCGAATCCGCCGAGCCGCTCGCCGAAGCGCTGCTCCAAGGCGGACTGGACATCATGGAAATCACCTTCCGCACCGCCGCCGCAGAAGAGTCCATCAAACGCATCGCCGCGCGCTTCCCGGAGATTTTGTTAGGAGCCGGAACCTTGCTGGAAAATGACCAGGTCAAGCGCGCCAAGGATGCCGGCGCGGTCTTCGGACTCGCGCCGGGCCTCAACCCTAGCATCATCGCCTTCGCCAGGGAAATCGGGCTGCAGTTCACCCCCGGCGTGATGACTCCCAGCGATGTGGAGCTTGCCCTTTCGCTCGGCTGCAAGCTGCTAAAGTTTTTCCCCGCCGAAGTCGTCGGCGGCGTCAATATGCTCAAGGCCCTCGCCGGCCCCTACGGCCACACCGGCGTGAAGTTCGTTCCCACCGGCGGCGTTTCCGCCGCCAATCTGGCAGCGTATCTGAAGCTCCCGGTCGTCGCCGCCATCGGCGGTTCGTGGATGGTGGACAAGCAGCTCGTCAACGACGGCAAGTGGGCGGAAATCACCCGGATCACTCGCGAGGCGCTGGAGGCCGCCGCGGCAGCCCGCTAAGGAGGGTGGAGGGACACTCTTGAAGCTTGTTTCGGCGAAACAAGGAGGGGCGATCTCCGAATCGCCTGTCCATGGGTGAACAATGAGGGGCGGTTTCCTCAACTCATTGGCTTCTCATGGGCATGGCGGATCGGAGTCCGCCACTCCTTGGGGATTACCCCAGGCTAAAACATCATGCCGATGGCAAACTGAATTGTGACAAAAGGTCTGTCCCGTGGTTGTGCTCGCGGGAGCCAACGTCGAACGTGGCCGAGACGGTGGAGAAACGCCTAGCGGTCATCGTCGGTGACAAACGCCACCTCGCCTCCGTTGCCGCGAGCCATCACATGATACAACGCGCCGGGATATTGGAAACGAGGTTGCCGTACCATGCGGGAGGATGGAACCCCCCAGGGAGACTAGGCAATGGAAATGTTAATCCGTGTACTCTGACCCCATTCAGACCCCATTCATTGATTCGATCTGATACTACTGACCCTAGCGATGATTGAAGCTCATTTTGCGGCAGGTGCTTTCGATTGGTTGATCTGAACAGCATCCGACGGCTGGATAACAGCCACCCGCAGCGGGCGCGTCTTGCTCGATAGGCCAGTGCTCGGATAAACGGCGA
>JANOZJ010000449.1:0-4292 GCA_031429315.1 Akkermansiaceae bacterium | reverse complement strand
CCGCAAAATGCCCGGCAACAGCAGCCAAGCGCAGGTCATCGGCGCGAACATCGACCTTGTCGCCGTGGTCACCGACGCAGGCCCAGATTTCAACATCCGCCGGATGGAACGCTACTTCATGCTCATCGGTCGCAGCGGCGCGAAGGCGGTCGTGTTGGTGAACAAATCCGATCTTTTTCCCATCGAGCAAAGCCAAGCCGCCGCCGCAGAAATCGCCGCGTTGTGGGACGGTGCGAGCGTCCACGTCACCAGCGCCGTGAGCGGCCAGGGCCTCAAGGTGCTCAAGAAATACATCAAAAAAGGCATCACCATGTGCATCGTCGGCTCCAGCGGCGTGGGGAAATCCACCTTGGTGAACCAGCTTTATGGCGAGGATTGGCAGTGGACCAGCGAGGTCAACGAGATCACCGGCAAAGGCCGCCACACCACGACTTCCCGCGAACTCGTCCCGCTGCGCAACGGCGGCATGCTCATCGACAACCCCGGCATGCGCGAAATCCAGATGTGGACCGACGAGGCGACACTGCGCGACAGTTTCGCCGACGTGGAGAATCTAACTGCCGAGTGCAAATTTTCCGATTGCAGCCACCGCAAGGACGCCAAGTGCGCCATCCGCGCCGCCGT
Source organism: Akkermansiaceae bacterium (assembly GCA_031429315.1). Lineage (GTDB taxonomy): Bacteria > Verrucomicrobiota > Verrucomicrobiia > Verrucomicrobiales > Akkermansiaceae > Luteolibacter. The sequence goes on along the minus strand of JANOZJ010000449.1, from coordinate 3,668 downwards.
GGAAGCCGGCACACTCGATCCCGCGCGCTATGAAAATTTCCTCAACTTAGAGAACGAAATCGCCGCATTGAAGAAGCGCTCAGAGAAGCGCCAAATGGCCGTTGAGCGCTGGGCCAAGCGCAACAGCGTGAAAGCGCGCAACCTAGCCGATAGAATTCAGCTCGAAAAAGATCACCGCGGCGACGTGTGACAAGGAGGCAGACTAACGGCCTTCGCAGCGGTTTTCCGCCCAAGATTATTTAAGCCCATCTCCGCCATGTCGATCCCCGCCCAAATGCTTCTCGCCGCCAACTCTCTTGGCCTCACCCCCGGCGGCGTGGTCATCTGTCCTGACCCGGAAAACGCTCTCTATAAAATCTTCACCACCTCCGAGCCCGCCGCCCTCATCACCCTCGGCGGACATCCCGCGGACCCGGCGGCAGATGCCTCCGCCCTCTTCTGGAAATCCATCGCCGACCACCTCATCCGCGCCCTCTGCCAAGTCCCGGAATCCAGCGCCCCCCTCGCCGACCTGCCGCCGCCGGACTCCGTGCAACTCGCCACCTGGACTCTCAACGCCCCGCCCATGCCCGGCGCGGAATACCTCTCGCCCGCTGTCCTGCTCGCCCTCTGGCAGCGCCTAACTGACTGGACCAGCGCCGGGATTTCCCAGGAAAAATCCATCGCCGCCTTCCTCCAGAAACATGCCCCCGCCTGGTCACGCGTCGGCCGCGTCACCCTGCATCTCGCCGAGCAAAAAAACGACCCGGACTACCCCTTTGCCTTCATGGCCTCCTACGCCTCCGGCCTCTCGCAATCCGGCCGCCTCACCCAGGTTCCGCTCGGCAAAGCCCTCCAGGAATACTCCGGCGCGAAAAACAAAGCTGCCCTCCTCAAGCTGCTAACTCCGCTCCATGCCGCTGGCAAAACCTGCCCGCTCATGGCCTCGCTCGTCGAGACCGGCGATGTCTTCCACCCGCTCGCCTGGACCCCGCCGGAAGCCTACCAATTCCTCCGCGACATCCCCGCCTTCGAGGACGCCGGACTCCTCGTTAGACTGCCGAACTGGTGGCAGAAACGTGGCAAGCGCCCGCAAGTCGCCGCCACCATCGGCGAGAAGAAAGGCACCTCCGTCGGCCTCGACGCCCTGCTCGACTTCAAACTCGACGTCGTCATCGACGGCCAAAAACTAACCGCCAGCGAAATCAAGGAACTGCTCGCCGGCTCCGACGGCCTCGTCCTCTTCCGCGGCCAGTGGATCGAAGTGGACCGTGAAAAACTCCGCCAAGCGCTCGACCACTGGAAATCCATCGCCTCCAAGGACGGAATTTCCTTCATCGAAGGCATGCGTCTGTTAGCCGGCGCCCCCGCCAACCTCAAGGACGCCGGCGACCTCGAAGAACACCGCGAATGGGCCTTCGCCCAAGCCGGAACCGAGCTTGAAGAAACCCTCCGCCGCCTCACCACCCCGGACGCCGCGCCACCGCCGCCCGCCCTCCGCGCCACCCTCCGTCCCTATCAGGCGCGCGGCCTCGACTGGCTGTGGTTCTGCGCCCGCGCCGGACTCGGCGCCTGCCTCGCCGACGACATGGGCCTTGGCAAAACCATCCAGGTCCTCGCCGCCCTGCTCCGCAAAAAACAGGAAATGCCCGGCAGCCCGCCCAGCCTGTTAGTCGTCCCCGCCTCGCTCATCGGCAACTGGCAGCGCGAAGCCGCCCAGTTCGCGCCCACCCTGCGCCTCCACATCGCCCACCGCTCCGCCGGAGATATAGAAAAGCCCCGCGCCGCCACCCTCGCCGCCGCCGATCTCGTCATCACCACCTACGGCATGGTCGCCCGGCTCGATTGGCCCACCGCCACCCGCTGGGGCTGGGTCATCCTCGACGAGGCCCAGGCTATCAAAAACCATAGCTCCGCCCAAAGCAAAGCCGTCCGCAAGCTCCAGGCCGCCACCCGCATCGCCCTAACCGGCACCCCCGTCGAGAACCACCTCGGCGATCTCTGGTCGCTCTTCGATTTCATCAACCCCGGCTTGTTAGGCAGCTCCGGCCAGTTCGCCACCTTCGTCAAACAAATCACCCGCGACAACTCCTCCCACTTCGCCCCGCTGCGCCGCCTCGTCTCCCCCTACATCCTGCGCCGCCTCAAGACCGACAAATCCATCATCTCCGACCTCCCGGAAAAAACCGAAATGAAGGTCTTCTGCGGCCTCACCCCCGCCCAGGCGAAACTCTATCAGCAGAGCGCCGAAACCCTCGCCAAAGACCTCGAAGCCACCGACGGCATCCAGCGCCGCGGCCTCGTGCTCGCCTACCTCATGCGCTTCAAGCAAATCTGCAACCACCCCGACCAGCTCACTAAGTCCGGCAACTACGATCCCTCCAGTAGCGCCAAGTTCACCCGCCTCGCCGAACTCTGCGAGGAAATCGCCTCGCGCGGCGAAAAAGCCCTCATCTTCACCCAGTTCCGCGAACTAACCGATCCGCTGGAGTCCTGCCTCGCCCCCGTTTTCGGCCGCCGCGGCCTCGTTCTCCACGGCGGCACTCCCGTCAAAGGTCGCCAGAACATGGTCGAGAAATTCCAGCGCGACGACGGCCCGCCCTTCTTCGTCCTCTCGCTCAAAGCCGGCGGCACCGGCCTCACGCTAACAGCCGCCTCGCACGTCATCCACTTCGACCGCTGGTGGAATCCCGCCGTCGAGAACCAAGCCACCGACCGCGCCTTCCGCATCGGCCAGAAACGCAACGTGCTCGTCCACAAATTCATCACCACCGGCACCCTCGAGGAGAAGATCGACGCCCTCATCACCGAGAAACAAGACACCGCCGACGCCATCCTAACCGGCGGAGCCGAAAAGTCCCTCACCGAGATGAACAACACCGAGCTCCTCGACTTCGTCCGCCTCAGCCTGTAGCGGCGCGTCTATGACCGTCGCTAACTGGCCCCGAGGCCGGGAGGCCAAAGAAAAGCCAATGAAGAAGCTTTGCGCGGCACACGGGCATCGACGCTCACAGAGCGCCGCTTGCACACAATGGGGGCGTCCACTGCGGCAGATCGGCCAGCGAGCCGTCGATGAACGTGTGATGCCAGAGCTGGGTGGCGACGACGGCGGCGAGGCCCATCTCCATCGACAGCCGGGGCAGCGAGCCGGCCCGCATCTGGCGGAAGGCTTTGCGCCAATGGTGCACCGCCGCGACGTCGAAATAACCGGTGCGGCGCAGCGATTCCGCGCTCAACAACTCGCCGACAAACTTCGGTTCCGGATCGATGTGGAAGCTGTCCAACGGCGCGCGGAAGATGACCTTGTTGCGGCGCGCGATTTCTTTCGGCAACCAACGCTCCGCCACCAACCGCAGCAGGTGCTTGTCGCGGAATCCTTTCAGCTTCCACCGTGGATGCAGTTTGGCGGTGAAGTCGAAGACGTCCTCGTCGAGAAACGGATAGCGCGCCTCCACCGACGAGTGCATCGCCACCCGGTCGCCCTTGGCCTGGAGCAGATGACCGGCCAGCGTGACCCGTGCGCCGACCCACAGTCCGCGGTTGAGCGGGGCCCATTGTTTGGCGCGCTCGAGGTCGAGTCCGAGCGTGGTCCACGGGTGGGCCTCTGCGAGCACCTTGCGCATCGGCTCGGCATAGAGCCGCAGTTTTGACAGCGAGAGCACGCCGAAGGAATCGACCCACGCGTTGGG
>JANOZJ010000448.1:0-1543 GCA_031429315.1 Akkermansiaceae bacterium | reverse complement strand
GACCTCAAGCTCGTGGATCGAGTCGTTGCGTGCCTCGTCCACCCGCGGGGCTTGCGAGGTGGGGCCGACGAACAAGCCGGAAAACAGATAACTGAGCGACGGATGATGATTCCAAAAGGTGATCATGCTCCGCAACAAATCCGGACGCCGTAGCAGCGGGCTATCCGTTGGAGTTGCCCCACCGATGATGATGTGGTTGCCGCCGCCAGTGCCGCAGTGGCGGCCGTCGATCATGAATTTCTCGGTCGCTAGCCGGCAGAGGTGGGCTTCCTCATACAACACCGAGGTATTTCTAACCAACTCGTCCCACGACGCGGCCGGATGGAGGTTCACCTCGATGACGCCGGGGTCGGGCGTCACTTTCACCACGCTGAGCCGCGAATCGAAGGCCGGCGGGGTGCCTTCGAGGATCACCGACATGCCCAAGGATGCGGCGGTCTGCTCGATGGTCGCCACCAGATCGAGGAAATCCTCGGTGTCGTCCACCGGCGGCAGGAAAATGTGGAGACGCCCGTGGCGCGGCTCGATGCAGAGCGCGCTGCGGGTGATCCAGGACGCGGATTCCTGCGGCTCGGGTTTGCGTTCCCAGGGTCTGACCGTCGGCAAATCCTCGCCCGCGAGGAGCGATGCCGCCTGTTCCAACTCGCGCCGTCGATGCGCCAGCAAAGCGCCGGAAGCCTGGACGAATTCCGGGATGTCGCGGGTCGGATCCTGCGGCACGTGCCACGGGAAATCCTCTTTTGAAACGTAGGGCAGCGAGTCCAACGGCAGCCGATAGCCCATCGGCGAATCGCCCGGTAACAGATAGAGCGTCTCATCCCGCAGGAACCACGGCCCGCTGGTCCAGCGCATCCCCTGCGCGGTCATCCGGCGCTCTAACGGCAGCGCGTAGCCGACGGCTTCACCGATGCCCTGGCTGAACAAACGGGCGAGGCGATCGCGCTCGAGCTTGCTCTTCAGATTGGACTTGAGCGGGTCCACGTTGTCCGGCAGGCGCTTTTCCCGCCACATGTAATAGAGGACGTCCTCAAAGGCCGGCATCATCCACTTGGGGTCCGCGCCGAGCGCCATCGTTAGAGCGTTGCCGAAGCGTTCGGCGTGGCTCGCGTCGTATTTGTAATCGCGGGATTCATCCGCGATCAGCGAGTCGTCCTCCCAGATCGGATAGCCGTCCTTGCGCCAATAACAGCCGAGCGACCAGCGCGGCAGAACCTCGCCGGGATACCATTTCCCCTGGCCGTAAAACAACAACCCGCCGGGTGCGAACTTCGCCCGCAGCCGCTTGATGAGTTGGCCGGAAAGCTTGCGCTTGGTCGGGCCGTCGGCGGCGGTGTTCCACTCGTCGCCGTCGAAGTCATCCATCGAGATGAAGGTCGGTTCGCCGCCCATGGTTAGACGGACATCCATGGCTTCGAGATCCTCGTCGATCTTGCGCCCGGTTTTCAAAATTTCCGCCCACTGCTCGTCGCGGTAAGGCAGCGTGGTGCGCGGCGATTCGTAAATCCGGGTCACCGTCATTTCGTGCTCCATCGTGGATTCGCAC
>JANOZJ010000447.1:0-13047 GCA_031429315.1 Akkermansiaceae bacterium | reverse complement strand
AAGACGTTGGCCGCCTCCTCCGGCAGATCGAGGCCAGCGAAACAGGACAACATCCGTTCCGGGTGCCGTTGTCTGCGGAGGAAATTTCCACGCTTTGTGAAGCACTGCGTCGGCATCTGGATTGAGCCGGCACGCCCTTCGCCCACAAAACTTCCTCGGCGACGGCCTGTGCGACGCGCTGGATCCGAAGTCGGCGAAGGATTAGGAATTGCGACATTCCTGTCGCAACAAACTTTGCCGTGCCTCACGGCTCCTTATCCTGCTTGCCGCAACGGGACTCGTTTTCCTGCGGGGCAGGCGGAGTTAGAAGCGATGCCCGCAAGGAGCGGCGGAACGCGTCCGCCGCCGTCCATGGGATAGCAATGAGATGCGCACTCGCTCTTTCGATTGGCGGGTTCATGGGCATCGGCGATCATGCATCGCCGCTCCTTGGCAGGCGGACAGGAGTGTCCACCCTCCATAAGCGGGCGCGGCGTCAGTCGCCTATCAGGTCATCTTCGTTGCCCATCCGGCGGTCGGGGCCGGCGGAGTGGATTTCCATCAGATCCTTGCTGAGCTGATGGAAAAAATAGGGAGTCCCCCAGCGGTCGATGAGTTCGCCGTTTTCGTTGAGTGACTGGCCCTCGGGTGGGTCGAGTTGCGCGCCCTTGGGATTAGGAAAACCACGGCGGCAAGGAGACAAGCAGTGAGGCCGCGCATGGAACACACGCGATTCGGATGAGTTGGAGTGAACATAAACGATGAGTTTGAATTCGTGGTGCAACGGAACTTTCAGGTGGCGAATCCTTGCATGGCCGCAGCGCTGTCCGTCGTGCCGGGCATGGCAAGGATTCTCTAACGCTCGTCTTTCAAGAACTGCCGGAGCGAGAACAAGGCGGCTTGAAGCACGCCCGCTGCAATTGCTCCGCAAACCTCAAATGCCCGATTGAAATGGCCGTCTTGGGGCGGAAAGTCAAATCGAAATCCCTGCGATTCGTTTCAGGGGCGAATGGCATTCCACGGTCGATACCTATCTCCGGCTTAATGCGCGCCCGCCGCGCCGCCGGACTCGTTCCCAGCGATGCCTTGCGGCATGGAGTGAGTTGATGGTTGAAAGTTGATGGTTGATGGGAAGAATGGGAGCGACCAATCTTCGTCTTTCCATCAACTCTCAACCATCAACTTCTTCCCCCGTGAGTCCACTAACCATTGCCGCCGTCAAGGAACAAGCCGGGGAAATCCCCATCCACGCCGCGATCCACGCCCAGCTCCAGTCCCGTGCCACCCGCACGACCAAGGGCGGCAAGCCGTATTTCGAGCTGGTGTTCGCCGACTCCACCGGGAATTTTTCCCTGAAAATCTGGTCGGACTCGCCGATGTATTCCGCCGCCGAGAATCTAGCGGAAAACGCAGTCGTCCGCCTCGAAGGCGAGTGGACGCAGAACCAATACGGTGTGAATCCGCACCACCTCGCCTGGTTCAATCTGGACGACAACGCCATTGCCGACTTTCTAGCGGGTGACCCCGAGACCCGGGAGAAACAGGACCGCGACTTCGCGGAAATCCGCCGCCTCTGCGACTCCCTGGCCGACCCGCGGCTCCACGGCCTGTGCGCCCATTTCCTGACGAGTCTGGGCGACCGCTTCCGCCGCACCGCCGCCGCGAAGAAAAACCACCACGCCCGCCGCGGCGGCCTCGTCGAGCACGTCGCCCAGATGATGCGTTCCGCCGAAGCTCTGTGCCCGGTCTATCCGGAACTTAATCGCGACCTCATCCTCGCCGGCGTCCTCCTCCACGACTGCGGCAAGCTGTGGGAGAATTCCTATCCGGAAGACGGCTTCGCCCAGATCCACAGCATCCACGGCGAAATGTTAGGCCATATCCCGCTCGGCATCGAGCTGGTCAACAAGCTCTGGAACGACCTGCTAGACACCGTGGAGACCGACGAGTGGAAAGCCCTCAAGCCGTCCACCGAGATGACCCGCCTGCACCTGCTCCATCTGATAGGCAGTCACCACGGCCAATACGAATTCGGCTCGCCCGTGCTGCCGCGCACGCCCGAAGCCGTCGCCCTCCACTACATCGACAATCTTGACGCGAAGATGGAAATGCTCCGCGACGCTTACGCCCAAGCCAATGAAATCGCCCCCGGCATTTTTGACCGGGTCTTCCCGCTGCCGACCAATCTGGTGAGACCGTTGGCAAATTTCATCCCGCCGCCGCCCGCGCCGAAAGTGGATGCCGCCGCCGAGGCTACTGAACCGGAGGACGCACCCTAAAACAGAAATCCGTTGGCCCCGCGGGATTCATCCGTTAGCCGGTTCGCCCCAACCCTTACCTGAATCGCCGTCGATGAAGGCGCGCAGGATCGGGTCCTTGGTGGCCTGAAGTTCGGCTGCGGTGCCGGTCCAATGGATGCGGCCGTCTTCCAAGAATACGATGCGGTCCGCGATGCGGAAAACGCTGCGCAGTTCGTGGGTGATCACGATGTTGGTGACGCCCTGATTGCGCTGGAGATCCTTGATCAGATGATCGATCGAGTCGGAGTTGATCGGGTCGAGGCCGGTGTGCGGCTCGTCGAAGAGCACGCAACCCGGCTGGTGGACGATGGCGCGGGCGAGGGCCGCACGCTTGCGCATGCCACCGGATAGATCGGGCGGAAGTTTGTCCTCCTCGCCGGACAGGTGGACGATTTCCAAGGCCTCGGCCACCCGCGCGGCGATTTTTTTCTCATCCTTCCAGCCGCTTTCGCGCAGCGGAAAGGCGACGTTGCCGGCGAGGGTGAGCGAATCGAACAGCGCGCCGCCTTGAAACAAGACGCCCATCTGGCGGCGGATCGGGCCGAGCTGCCGCTCCTGGAGGCCGGTGATTTCCACGCCATCCACGGTGATCGAGCCACCGGTGGGTGCGAGCAGGCCGGGGAGGTGCTTGATGAGCACTGATTTCCCGCAACCCGAGCCGCCGAGGATGACCAGGGTTTCGCCGCAGAAAACATCCAGGTCCACTCCCCGGAGGACTTCCTTGTCGCCGAAACTCTGCGTCAGGCCGCGGATGCGGATGAAAGGTTCGGCGGGATCCGGCATGGCGGGATGAAGCACACGGGATGGCCCATGAAGCAAGGCGGGAACTTCATCGACGCCGACGGCGGTTCAACGTTCCACGATCACCGGGGTCCCCAATTTCACGGCGTCGAAGAACCGCTTCGCCTAGCGCGGCGGCAACCGGAAGCAACCGCTCTACGCCGGATAGCCGGGCACTTTGCCGGCATGTAGGCCCATGGCACCCTTCCGGGCCAACGGCCCGGCAAGATACCAGCCCAGCCCAACGGGCTGAGTTTGCCGATCCGCGATGATCTTGATGGCTGTAGGCCCGCTCGTTAATGGCCGCTCGATAAAAAACGCCTGAATAGGCCGGGCTTGCAGGCCTTACACACCGGGCGCAAACGATTCCTGGGCCGTTGGCCTGATCTTGATACGCAATTCCCAGGTAACGCGGGTTTCCCACGGAGCGCTGGCTTCACCCGGCGAGTCTTTTCCGGTTTTCCACCCACCATTAAGGCCGACGCCAATACACGCCGACTCAAGTCCAATGCCTTTAAGGCATCGGACTGAAGTCCTCGACTACTTTGCCCTCACGGCCGGTACACATCCCTATTCCGCAGCACCGACTGGAACACCGGCGGCGGATGGCAGATCCGCTCGATGAGGTCGTCCCAGATTTCCTGGCCTTTGAGGATTTCCACTTCGATCCGCAGGAACACCACCGGCACGTCGATGGACTGCGGGCGCGGAAATCTAACCGCGTCTTTCTCCGTGGTCACGATCAGCTCCATGTCGCGCTCGACGCAGCGCTGCATGAAATGCTCCACCTCCCGCCGCGAGAACCGGTAGTGGTCGGAGAAACGCCGCTTGATTTCCACCCGCGCGCCGAGTTTTTCTAACGAGCTCTCGAACGCCTCGGGCGTGGCGATCGCGCTGATCGCCCCCACCCACTTGTCCTTGAGGAATTCCAGCGGCTGGCGCACGCGCGTGAAGACATCCTCCAGATAGATCGGGCCGTGGGCGCACTCGATGATTTCTGCAGTGCGGTTGTATTTACGGATGCGGGCCACGAGCGCTTCGTTCGAGCTGCCGTTGCACTTGGTGATCATGATGTAGCTCGCGCGGCGCAGGTTTTTCGGCGGCTCGCGCAGGGTTCCACGCGGCAAGAGTGCCTCGGTCCCGAATGGTGAGCCGGAGTCGATCAGCACGATGTCGATCGAGTGCGCGAGGTCGAGATACTGCATCCCGTCGTCGAGCAAGAGCGTGTCCGCGCCGAGCTGGCCGACGGCGAACAGCCCGCCTTTCACCCGGTTCTTGTCCACCACCACGGCCACGGCATCGAGGTTTTTCGCGAGCATGAATGGCTCGTCACCGGCGAATTTCGAGTCGAGCAGGAGCGCGCTGCCGGTGGACACCACCTTGGGCATCCGCTCGCCTGGGATCGCATGGCCGTTGCTGTCGTGCCACTTTTGCGGGCGGTCGAGCTTCTTGCTTTTGTAGCCGCGGGAAAGGATTGCCACGCTGCGCCCACGGTCGCGCAAGGATCGCGCTAACAGTTCCACCACCGGCGTCTTGCCGGTGCCGCCGACGGTGATGTTGCCGATGGCGATCACCTGCGTGCCGAGGTAGGCCTGCGGCTTCCAGCCCTTGCGATAGCGGCGCAAGCGGATCTGCACGATGATCCGGAAAATCCCGGAAACCGCCCGCATCGCGAAACGCATCAACGCCGCGCGGAACCCCTTGGCGCGACCGAAGATCACATCCGCTCCCCAGCGTTCGAGTTCTTCGATGAGTTCCTTCATGGTCTGGGGAAACCATGTCCCGGCGTGTCACTGGCGGGCAAGCGTGAATCAAGGAGCGTGGGCGTCTCGCCCACGATTCTTGATAGAATCAATCCCTGCGGCCGAGGGCCATCATCAGGAAATAGAGGAGCTGCGCCAGCGAGCCGATGGCGGCGGCGACGTAGGTCATGGCGGCCCAGAAGAGGGCGTTCTTGGCGCGGTCATGCTCGATGCTGGAGGCGATGCCACTGCTTTCCATCCAAACCAAGGCCCGGCGGCTGGCGTCGAACTCGACGGGCAGCGTGACGAAGGAAAACAAGGTGGTCACGGCGAACAACCCGACCCAGACCCACAGCATGGTCATGTCGTGCATGAACCCGATGCCGAGGAAGCCGAGGATCATCACGTAGTTGAGCATCTTGCTGGAGAACTGCACGGCGGGCACGAGCTTCGAGCGCAGGCCGAGCCAGACGTAAGCTTGCTGGTGCTGCACGGCGTGGCCGCACTCGTGGGCGGCGACGGCGGCGGCGGCGACCGAGTTCATGCCGTAAACGGACTCGCTGAGATTGACGGTTTTTTTGATCGGATCGTAGTGGTCGGTTAGCTGGCCTGGAGTGCTGATGACCTGCACGTCGTTGATGCCGTTTTGGCGGAGCATCATTTCGGCGACCTGGGCACCGGTCATGCGGATCGGGATTTGCGAATACTCGGTGAAGCGGCGTTTGAGGGTGTTGCTGATCAGAAAGCTGGCGAGCAAGGAAACTCCGATGATGACAATGTAGGTCATCGAGATACCGCCGGGCGCGTAACCGACTTGGGCGAGGGCGAATGTTTCTAAAGTCATGGCTGAAGTTTACGGTTCATCGTTGGGGGTCGCAACTGATTTCCTGCTGGAAAACGGGCGGGATTTTCCAGTAAATTTGCGTATGTAGTCCAGCCCTTTAGGGCGTTTTCCATACGGCACGAAGACGCCCTAAAGGGCTGGACTACTTTACAAAGATTTCACCCGGAGCGTCAGGGTGTGGATGACGCCGGTGGCGGGATCGGTGGCGGTTAGGACGTGGGTGCCAGCGGTGAGGTGGATGATCGGCTCGGGGCTGGCGGCAGGCCGGCGAGGAGGGCGCACTCCGCCAGCGAAAGGTCGGCGAGGGGTTTTTAAAACAGGAACCGCTTGTCCTCGGCGGCGAGCGTGCAGGCGACGATGTCGGCCGGCACCTCGCCGAACCTAACGGGAGCCGCGCGGGAAGCATCCGCCAGCGTGAGGTGCAGGATCGGCGTGGCGTGCCGGTCCAACAGCACCGGCGAGGCCGCCGGGTTTTCCAACAGCCCCGTGGGCAGGGACACGGCGAATGGCAGCGCTAACCACCCCGACAACGCCGCCAGCAAGCCGCCGCCGCCATTTCCATTTCGAGTTCAAACGCGGCAAGATGCCGGGAAAAGCGGCAGAAATAAATGGAAAATTTGCGGTTGGAAAGATCGGCGGTTTGCGCTCGTATCTCGGGCCATGACAAAACAACTACTTCTACTGGGCTGTGCGGCGGGACTCATGCTGCTCCCGGCGCGGGCGGCGGACGAGGAATCCACCCCCTTGGGCAAGCAGATGGAAACGATGAACGATGCGTTCAAAGCGTTCCGCAAGGAAACCGATCCGGTGAAGGGAGCCGCCCAAGCCCGCGAGGCCCAGATGGCGGCGCTCAAAGGTGCCACCGAAGTTCCTGAAACGATCAAGGCCATGCCGGAAGGTCCGGCGAAAGCCAAGGCCTTTGCGGCATATCGCAAGATGATCGGCAAGCTCTACGTCGCTCTTTGCGAGGTGGAAGAAGCGTTTCTCAACGGCAAAATCGACGAGGTCGTGACGCTTGTCGATTCACTCAAGGAAATGAAAAAAGCGGGCCACAAGGAGTTCGTCAAAGACGAGGAGGAGTGATCCCTAACACCATTGCTCACGCCTGAAATCACAAGGCCCGGATGTGCAAGCGTCCGGGCCTTATTCGTGGAAAATGTCGTGGAAAATGAAATCACGCGATCACTCGACGATGACGCGGGTGCCGGGTTTCACCTTGGAATAGACGATCGGCATCGTTGCGCTCGGGCCGCGGATGCAGGCATGGGAGGCGGGACGGCGCCTGACCGGACCGATGTGATGGCCGACGCCGTCATTGGTTAGACGCATCCAGTAGCGCATCGCGGCACCTTCGAATTTCCCGCCTTCGGGAATCGCGTCGAGGGTGGAATCGGCGTCGCTGTTCACGACTTCGCCGACGGCGTCGTAGATCTTGCCATACTTGTTGGATTTTTTATCCACGACCTTTTCGAGGATGTAAAAGGTGCCCGGAGGAGTGGGGCGGCTCGGGATGCCGGAGCAAATCGGGTAATCCATCACCACCTCGTCACCGTTCATCAGAAAGCCGCGTTGCTTCCCAAGACTGATGACGATGGAGGAGTTTTCGGCATTGGTTTGCGCGAGGAGCGGCTCGTTTTTCCACACCGAGTAGGTTTTCGGATAGGTGGGCTCGGTCTTGAAATGATCGTAGGTGCCGGGCGGATAGGGGTTCACCGGCTTGCCGTCCTTGGTGTAAGTGAGTGCTGGCTTCTGGTTGGCACAACTCGCCAGCAAAAGCATGGCGACGGCGGCGGCAAACCGGGCGGTGATTCGGAACGGGATCATGATGAGGAGGCGTGGGACGCGCGGAATTAGGACAGATTTCCCGGGATTGCAATCCTCTTGCGCGGCCAACACGAACTTGCGTCCGCAAGGTCTTGGGTTTTGGAATCGCTGGCAGGCATCGGCCCGGGACAGGCGCGGGGAGACGAACTTCACGGCTCGCCGACGGTCGGATTAGGCACGACGGCGGCGGTGGCTTGCACGGCGCGGGTTAGGATTTCCTTGGCCGATTTCCCCGGACGGGCCATGCCGCGATAGCGCAGCGGCTGGTAGCCGAGAGCGAGCAGCGCGGCCAGCGGCGCTTGTTTGAGGCCGGGTTTCCAATAGTCCGGGCTGCCGCCGGTTTCATAATAATAGATCCATGTCTGCTCGGGATTCGACCACCCGGCGCAGAGGATAACGTGGCGGCGAGGGATGTTGAGCAAATCCCCGGGACGCAGCTCCCGCACGCTCGGCAGCGCGGTGCAGACGGCGGGCAACTGCGTGGTGTCGTGTACAGTGGGCAGCTTCAGGCAGCGCGAGACGAAGCCGGAGCAATCGACGCCAGCCGCCTGCGCGCTCACTGCGGCATTGTCGGCGCGGCGTTTCGCGGGCGACGAGACATCGCCGCCGGCCAGACCCTTGGCGACGGCCGCATCAAACGACGCGGGGTCGTCGAAGCCGCCCCATTTGTAAGGCACGCCGGTGTTGACCGCGCCGGGAATCCACCAACCCCGGCGGGCTTGATCCGGCTCGTGGCTGACATCCGGCGAGTTCACCAGAATGCCGGCCTTGTCCTTGCCGTGGAAGATGTTAGTCGCAAACGGCCGCCACGGGTGAGTGGCCATTCGGTGGGCGATGGCCATCGCTTCCTCAGGCGTGGTCTGCGAGGGCGCGGACACATCGCCGGGGACGAGCGGTTGCGGTTTCTCCGAAACACAGCCCGTGACGAGCAGCAACAGGGCGAGTTGGAAGCACTTCATGGCGGGATGATGTGAAGCCCACCGGAGCGGGTCAAACGAATGCATTTCGATCCCGCGATTTGGCAAATTCATTCGATTGACCTGCGGGTGTCCGGTTTGCAGGCTGTCCACCGTCATGACTTTCCGCCATCGCCTCGCGCTTCTTGTCCTTCACGCGCTCGTGCTCGCGCCTGCCGCCGCCGAAACGAAGCCCGGCCCGCGCACCGCGCTGGTCGTCGGCAATGCCAAATACGAGGCGGGCGTCGGGCCGCTGCGCAATCCGGTGAGCGATGCCAAGGCGGTCGCCAAAACCCTGCGAGGCCTCGGCTTCTCCGTCATCGAGGAGCACAACCTGACGCGCGACGCACTGTTGGTGACGGTGGGGAAATTCCGAGCCAAACTCGCCGGCGCCGAAGTCGGCCTGTTCTATTATGCAGGCCACGGTGTCTCGGTGGCCGGCTCGAACTATCTGATTCCCGTCAAGTCCGGTTACAAGCCCGAGGGAGCCGATGAAACCACGCTCCGGATGTTAGCGGAGACCAAGCTGTTCAACGCGGAACAAGTCGTCGCCGAGATGGGCGCGGCCGGCGCGCGCTGCAATCTCGTCATTTTGGACGCCTGCCGCAGCACGCCGGTGGCCCGTAATCCGCGCAACCGCGATCTCGCCAGCCCCGGCGGCCTCGCCGAGATGAAGCCGCCCGCAGGATCGCTCATCGCCTTTGCCACCGATGCCGGACACACCGCACAGGATGGCGATGGAACCAACGGCCTCTATACCGCGGAGCTGCTCAAATACCTGCGCACTCCCGGCCTCACCATCGAGCAGGTTTTCAAGCGCACTCGCGCCGGGGTGATGGAGCGCTCGGACGGCGGGCAAATCCCCGCCGAGTATTCCCGGCTCATCGGCGAGGACATTTATCTTGCCGGACCCGCGCCCGCCGAGTCTAACCAAGCGTTGAAAGCGGTGCCCGCGACTCCGCCCGCGCCGGGCACGATCAACAAACTCGCCGCCGACGGCAAAGCCGCGGAATGCGTCGAAGCCCTCAAACTAACCGCATCGAGCCGGGGCGCGGGCGACTACGCGGCAACGCCATTAGAAATCCTGCTGGATCTGGCCAAGGAGGATCTCAAAGATCTAACCACGCCCTCGCCCAAGGTCGAAGGCGTCATGCAAATCTGCGACCTCGTGCTCGAGGCGACGCGCGAATGCCTGCCGCCGGAGCATCCGCAGAAATCCGCGCTCACCGCCAAGGCGCAGAACCGCCGCGGCGACTGCCTGCTCATTCTTGGTCGTCCGGACGACGCCCTGCAGGCCTACAGCATCGCCGTCCCGCTCGCGCCGGATGATTCCTACCCGCTCTTCAATCGCGGCCGCGCGTTACTCGCGCTCGGCCGCGCCGCCGATGCCAAAGCCGATTTCACCGCCGCCTCTAACGCCAAGTTCAACCAACCCAAGGCCCGCAAACTCGCCCAAGCCGCGCTGGCGGCCTTGCCGTGATGCCAGCCACCTCCACCGTGTGGACTACTCCGACCTGTCGGAGCTTTTCACCGCACTCCGCAAAAACGCCCGCCTCCCTTGCAGGAGACGGGCGTTTTCCGATAGATGTCGCGGCTTACTTCGAGGACGAAGTGAAGCTCGCCTGGCTCGCGCCTTTCTTGATCTTGCTAGACTTGATCCAGCTCATCGTGGAGCGGAGCTTTTCACCGACCTTCTCGATCGGGTGTTGCGCTTCGGCCTTGCGGATCGCGTCGAAGTTCTTGTTGCCAGCCGCATATTCGGCGGTCCACTCCTTGGCGAACTTGCCGTTCTCGATGTTCTTGAGTTGGGCGACCATCCGCTTCTTGACGGACGCGTCGATGATCTTCGGGCCGACGGTGACGTCGCCGTATTCCGCGGTCTCGGAGATCGAGAACCGCATCCCGGCGATGCCTTGCTCGTTCATCAGGTCAACGATGAGCTTCAGCTCGTGAAGGCACTCGAAGTAGGCCATCTCGGGTTGGAAGCCAGCCTCGACGAGCACTTCGAATCCGGCTTTCACCAGTGCCGTGGTGCCGCCGCAGAGGACGACTTGTTCGCCGAACAGGTCGGTGACGGTTTCCTCGCGGAAGTTGGTTTCAAACACCCCGGCGCGGGCACAACCGATGCCACCGGCCCAAGCGAGCGCGGTTTGTTTGGCCTTGCCGGAAACATCCTGATGGATCGCGATCAGGCCGGGAACGCCTTTACCGGCGACGAATTGCGAGCGGACGGTGTGACCAGGCCCCTTTGGCGCGACGAGGATCACGTCCACATTTTTCGGGCAGGTGATGGTCTTGAAATGCACGGCGAAACCGTGGGAGAACAGCAGCGTCTTGCCCTGCGTTAGATGCGGCGCGATGTCCTTGTTATAAACGGATGGAATCACGGTGTCGGGAGTGGCGACGAAGATCACGTCGGCAGCCTTGACCGCCTCGGCGGTGTCCATGACCTCGAAGCCGAGCTTCTTGGCGACTTCGCGGGACTTGGATTTCGGATAGAGGCCGATGATGACCTTCATGCCGCTGTCCTTGAGGTTGAGCGCGTGGGCGTGGCCTTGCGAGCCAAAGCCGATCACGGCGAGGGTTTTCTTTTTGAGAGGCGCGATCGGCGCGTCCTTGGTGGTATAGATCTTCGCGGCCATGGCTACTCGGTAGGGTGGTTCAGTTAGTTTTTGCCACTTGCCATCGGGGCAGGCGGCGGGGCGGCAACTTGGAGAGATGGTGGAAGCGGGTCAAGCAGCAACAGGGATTTCCCAGGACATCGCCATCATGTTCGGAAGTGCGGAGGCTCACCATGCAGCCCCTCAAGCAGCTCTCTGAGACGCTCCGCTCGTTTGCGGGGCCAAAGCATTGCGTGTGGAAGCGACGCGGATGGCGAATCCGTTGCGAAATCCAAGAACAGGCAGCAATGCCTGTCTGACGCTCACAGCCCGCGGAACTCGCTGGCGAGCTTCTTGGCGGTGGCGATGGTGTTGCGGTGGAGTTTCGCGGTGAACTCCGGCTGCCTGTTATAGCCGCCGCCGTAAAGCACCGCCACCGGGATGCGGTTCTTGATGAACGCTCCTAACAAGACCTCGTCGCGGCGCTGGATGTCTTTTAAGGAAAGATGCATTTGCCCGAAGCGGTCGTTGCGGTGGTTGTCCGCGCCGGAAATCCAGATCACCAGATCGGGCGCAAAAGCATCGAGTGCGCCGGCCAGGCTGCTGAAGAGTTGCTTCAAATACATCTCGCCCTCGACGTAGCGGACGGTCTCGATGTCGAGCGTGCCGACGACTTTCTTCGTCGGATAGTTTTTCCCGACATGGATTGAGTAGGTGAAAACCCGCGGATCGTCGCCGAGCAGCGCGGCGGTGCCGTTGCCCTGGTGGGCGTCGGTGTCCACGACCATGATCTTGATGTTAGGCTGCTTGTCCTGCAAGTCGCGGATGGCGATGGCGACATCGTTGAAAACGCAATACCCCTCGCCATGTTCGCGGAACGCGTGGTGGGTGCCGCCGGCGAGGCAGACGCCGACGCCTTCCGCCAGCGCCGCATGGCAGGCGAGGCGGGTGGCCTCGACCTCGGTGACGCTGCGCTGATAGAGTTTCGGGGTGACCGGCAGGCCAAGTAACAGTTGCTCCTTCCGCCCGAGCAGTCCGGACTCGATTTTTTGGATGTAATCCATCCCGTGGACCCGCTGGAGCAGGTGGATATCCGCCGCGCGGACCTCGATGATCTCCTCCGGGCGGAGAATCCCGCCGTCGAGCAGCATGTCCTTGGAGACGCGGAATTTCTCCATCGGGAACGGATGTCCAGCCGGTAAATCCAGTTCCAGTTCCTGTGAGTAAAAGCAGCGCATCGTCCCGCCGCCAAGCAACAGCGGAATCGCGGGAATTCCAAGCGGGAAGTGATCCGGCGATTCCAACCGGCCGGGCGGTTAGAGTTCCGCCGGCTTTTCATGGCCTGCGATCACCGGCTCCGAAGTCCCGCTCCGGAGGATTTTTCCCACCGGCGTATTGCGGGCTTGCCCCCGGCCGGGGTGACGATAGAGTCGTGCCCGTAGGCCGGGATGGCGGAATTGGTAGACGCGCCAGATTTAGGTTCTGGTATCGCAAGGTGTGCAGGTTCGAGTCCTGTTCCCGGCACTTTCTAGGAAATTTCAAATAAGATCACAACTAGTTGATCTTGAATAAGATACGAGGCAAAATTGAACCTCTGCAATCTTTCGAGCCACCTCCAAAATGCGTCAAAATGCACCGAATTGCCGACTCTATTGCAGGAACCGTTGCGGGAAAAAAGTTCGAAGTTTGTCCTTATCCCCGCGCCCGGTCGCGCATGCGACGGTTGGAAAGCCTGATCCGGGGCATCCTCAGCATTTGGAGTTCGATTGGAAAGGCAGGGTGATCCCGTGTCTTCGATCCGCACCTTGAAGCGATCTTCAGCGCAGCCGCCTAAAGTGAGGGAAGCCGTTACCGGATTTCTTAGATGCACTTTTTGGAGGTCGCCCGGCTTTGCCTTTTGGAAGCCACTGAAATCCTACTCTTTCCAAGAGTTCTTTGAACCGGTTCTTCGCTGCGGCCGCGTCATGAAGTTCCAAAATCGGATGGCCTGACAGTGCGTTTCGAACTTCCGCCATGGTGGGA
>JANOZJ010000446.1:0-5121 GCA_031429315.1 Akkermansiaceae bacterium | reverse complement strand
GCGTCGGGCACGTCGATCTTCGATCCGGTCCTTTGTGAAATCGCCTATCGCTGGTTCTGCCCACAAGGCGGCACGGTGCTTGATCCCTTTGCGGGCGGATCGGTGCGGGGCATCGTCGCGTCCCAGCTTGGCCGGGCTTATGTTGGCATCGAACTCCGCGCCGAGCAGGTCGCCGCCAATCAGGCGCAGGCTGCGCTGGGCGGAGGCCCCGCTCCGCAATGGATCACCGGCGACAGCCGCGACATCGCCGCACTGGCCAAGGACGTCGATGCAGACCTGATCTTCAGCTGCCCGCCATACTGGAACCTTGAGGTCTATTCCGACGATCCGGCCGACCTCTCCACCTTGGGCAAAGACGCTTTCTTCGAAGCCTACGCCCGGATCATCGCCGGGGCCGTGTCCCGTCTGCGCGACGACCGGTTCGCCGTTTGGGTGATCGGCGACGTGCGCGATGCGGGTGGCTTCTTCGTCAACCTGCCGGGCAAAACGGTCGAGGCCTTCGAGGCCGCGGGCGCCCGGTTTTACAACGACGCGATCCTTGTCACCGCCGTCGGTTCGCTGACAATCCGCGCCGGGCGGCAGTTCGAGGCTTCGCGCAAACTCGGCCGCACCCATCAGAACGTGCTGGTGTTCTGCAAGGGCGACCCCAAGAGGGCCACCGAGGCGATCGGGCAGGTGGAATTCGGCGAGATCGACGAGGCCGACGGCACCGGCGAAGAGGCGCCCCAAGAATGACCGCGCCGATCGTGCAAACCCATGCGGGGATCTGGGTGGTCCGCGACGATCTCCACCCCGGCGGCACCAAGGCCCGTTTCATCGGGCAGGTATTCGAAGGCGTGAAGGAAGCCGTCTATGCCAGCCCGCCCGAAGGCGGCGCGCAGACCGCCCTGGCACATGTCGCGCGGGCACTGGGCAAAAAGGCCACGATCTTTGTCGCTCAGCGCGCCCAACCGCACGCCCGGACGCTGGAAGCCGCCCGCCTCGGGGCCAAGGTTGTGCCGGTGTCGCCGGGATATCTGACCGTCGTGCAAAGCCGAGCCCGCCAATATTGCCGCGACAGCGGGGCATCGCTGATACCGTTCGGTGCAGACATTCCGGGCGGCGTCGAAGCGATCGCCGCGGCGGCACAAATGACCGGAGTTGAGCCGGACGAGGTTTGGTGCGCCGCAGGATCGGGCGTGTTGGCGCGCGGGTTGGCGCTGGCCTGGCCGAAAGCCCGGCGGCATGTAGTGCAGATCGGTCGGGAACTGGCACCGAAGGATGTCGCCGGAGCCAGAATTCACTTCTATCCCCGCGCCTTCGGGCAGGTAGCCATCATGGGCGCGCCGTTCCCTGCGGACCCGCATTACGACGCGAAGGCGTGGGAGTTGTGCGTGGCGATGCGCGGGCCGGGGCGAGTGCTGTTTTGGAATGTGGCACCGTTGCCGAAGCCGTGATACGGATAACGTACTTTTCCAACTCCCTGCCAGGCCACAAATATGGGTTCTTAAATGCTTTCTTGGACTTTCTTTGTCGCGAACCTGTTGTCCTTTGTATTGGGCTTTATGGCTTCTTTTCTAGTTTGGTGGCTCTTGCAGCACCGCTGGATACCGAAAATCAAGTTTGCGGAAGAGCTCAACAAATACCAGATTCCGTCTGGGCCATTCATTTACCGCTGTGCATTCATAAACTCTGGGAAACGGGACATAATCGATGTCGAGGTAATCGTCAGAATAGGTGTGAATGAATTTATGGGGGCCACAGGCTGGGCTTATCACACGATCAAAACGAACGCTTCCAGAATTCCCGTCTTGAGCCCTGAGAAACGCAGGGTAGTCCGCTTGTTCGACATGCGCGAGAAACTCGAGTTTATCGACGCGCCGTCAAAATCACTTAGAGATAAGGTCTTGGCTTGCAAAACACTGACGGAAGTTCTCTCGTTGGGTAAGGACGCCACGGTACAAATCCACGTATTCGGCTATGACTCGTTCAGCGGCACACGCCGACACTTCGAGTCGAAGCTCTATCGAAAAGTCGACATTCGTCTGGGCCGCTACAAAGACTTAGACGTGGTGGAAAATGACAAGATTCAATCCTACGCGTCATCGCTTGTGCAAGATCGTTTGTCCCATGAGTAAATGATGTTAGTTTTCCGCTACTTAGTGCAGCATATCCGCCAGCCCAAGAGCGTCGAACGTCGCCTTCATCGCCGGATCAAACCCTGGATCGATCCTCGCCGGGCCATAGCCGTGCGCCCGGTTCCACGTATCGATCTCGCGTAGTTCAGCCGCGAATTCTTCGGGCGAAACCGCCTCCTTCAAGGTCGTGTCGCCTTCGCAATAGCTGAAGATCAACAGGCGGGTTGGGTTGGCCCATGTCCCGAAATAGGACGCGTCCTGCGCCGTATCGACCTGCGCCCAGCCGTTCTCGTAGCTGCAGAGCCCGAAATCATAGATGTAGCGATCGGCGGGGGCGAATTCGCGGGTGATCTTCATGCCGTCACCTGCGCGCGGGCTGTGATGGCGATTACGCAAAGGTCGCGGTAGCGGGCCATCGCCTTGGGGCTGGAGGAGACTGCGTTGATCTCGAAGGCCTGCAGCGACGCGATGTCGCCCGCCTCAGCCAGCGCCACGATCTGCGCCAGCTTAGCGCGAAACCGGGCATGGGTCGGTTTGGAGAAATCCGGTGCCGTCGGCAGGGTGCCGCTCTGCGCCAGATCGACGATGGCTTTGCGCTTGCCGATGACCGGGGCGACTGTGGCCTTTGGCTGGTCAATCGGTGTCGGTTCGTCGACCGCCCCCTTGATCGGCGCGCCCGCAGGATCGGGGTTGCCGTAGTCCAACACCAAGGTCAGCCGGGCCTCGGCTTGATCGCAAGTCTCGGCCGTCATGATCGACGTGAATGCAAGGGCCGCGCGCTCAGCGCCGATCCGTGCCGCCAGAAGGCGGGCGCAGTTGTCGCCCGCCTTCTTGGCAGTGGTGGCTGGTTCGATCGGCGTGTCGGACAGGCGCTGGGCAAGCGTGTCGATCTGCGCGGCGGTAAGGGCTTTGGTTTTCATGGTCGGGTTCTTTCATGCGTTGGTGATGTGGGCGGAATGCCCAAGGTTGGTGACCGCGTAGATCATGGTGCGGCCGTCGCCGATCGCGGCGCCAAAGGCCTGCGCCTCGGGCAGCGTCGCGAATTGCTCGCGCGTGCGGGTGGCGGGCGTCCGGCCCCGGGCGGCGACAAAGTGCGCGGCGTTCTTGAGGCAGAATTCTTCGTGGGTTGTCAGGGGCTTCATGGCGATCTCCGTTGCGTTGCGATGGCTGCAGACAGCGCACGGCGTCAAAAGAGAGCAACTCCTAAGTCACTGAATAAATGAGGTTTTGGTCAGAATGGGAGTGTCTCGGCGAAGCTATGCCGCGCAGCGCGGGGTCTCGGAAGCGGCGGTGCGCAAGGCGATCGCAACCGGCCGGATCACCACCCTGCCCGACGGCACGATCGACCCAGTGCGGGCGGATTCCGAATGGGGTGCCCAGACCGATCCGGCCAAACAACGTGGCCAGCATGCCAAGCAGATGGGCGCGGAGACTGCGGCAGGAACGGCCAGGGCGGCGGCCACCAAGCCCGTACCGCAGGCCGCGATCCGGGCCGTTGCGGACACGCTGCGCGATGCTGAAACCGATCCGGGCAGCCCGGAGGCCACCGGCGGCGAGGTGTCCTTCCTGCGCGCCCGGATGGCGAATGAGGTTCTGAAAGCCCAGACCGCCAAGGTCCGGCTGGAAAACACGAAGGCCGAGTTGATGGACCGCCCGAAGAAGGCGGCGGTCGAGCAGGTCGAAAGGACTGCCCATAGCACGTCCTAGACCGCACAACTTCGCAAAAAAACCGCAAGCACTGCAGATCTGCATTCGCTGGCTCTGCAACTTCGCTTCGAGTTAATTGCTGTGGGCGTCAAGCAGAACATCAATGACCGGATCGACATTATATTGGGAGCAGACCCAGAAATGAAAATTTTTCTGGTTAAAAGCGACCTGAAGTTCCGAAGCGCTTAATTAAAATAAAATAGATCAAACGCTCAATGTCTCAACGTGGCAACACGCCGCATATAGAAATTTATGAACTGAAGCTAATTGAAAGAGATGCGCGAATTGTCACAGGCATCTCCGAATTCCATAGACATATAACAAAAATGCGACCTCTCAGAAAAGGAATGCGACCTCTCAGAAAAGGCAGGTCCTTGTACAGCCGCGACTTATTAGTGCAGGCAGGTTGAAATATAAAAAATGGAGTCGAAACTCTAATTTTCACTTTATCTACGGCTACTTATTATTCATGCACTACATCTGGTTGTGCAGTGCGACAAATTATCCCCTGATTTATCGAAGATGACGCAAGTTGAACTATCCAACGGACATCCTACGATTTCAACACGGAAATATGAGGAAAGTTCCATGGAAACAGTCTCCGATGTCATTTCTCTCGGCCAATACAACCTTATCTACAACGCGTTCTCGTTCACTTTTGCGGCGATGATGGCGGCAACGCTGTTCTTCTGGTTCGGCCGCTCGCAAGTGGCGGACGCGTACAAAACTGCAATGACAGTGACCGGGCTGGTCACATTCATCGCGGCCTACCACTATCTGCGGATCTCGCAGAGCTGGGCTGAGGCCTACATCGTAGCGGACGGAGTCGTCGCTGTGTCGCCCGTCGGCTTTAACGATGCCTATCGCTATGTTGACTGGTTCCTGACGGTGCCGCTGTTGCTGGTCGAGTTGATCCTCGTCATGGGGCTGAGCCGCCAGGAAACCTCGTCAAAGGCCATTCGGCTTGGCCTGCTGGCCGCACTGATGGTCGGGTTGGGCTACCCCGGCGAGATTGCCGATGCCGCGTCAGGGCGTTGGCTGTGGGGCGGGTTGTCGATGATCCCGTTCTTGTGGATCGTCTATGAGCTGTTCGTCGGCCTCAGCCGGTCGGTCGCACAGCAGCCCGAAAGCGCGCGTGGGCTTGTCAAAACGGCAATCTGGGTAACCGTTCTGTCGTGGTCGTTCTACCCGGTGGTGTTCTTTGCCGGTGCGGTAGGTCTTGAAGGCACAACCGCGCTGACTGTGGTCCAAGTGGGCTACACCATCGCCGATCTGGTCGCAAAAGCGGGGTTTGGCG
>JANOZJ010000445.1:0-3072 GCA_031429315.1 Akkermansiaceae bacterium | reverse complement strand
CGCCGCCGGACAAGCATGGGAGATGCAGGCGACCTCGTTGAAATTACTCGGCGAAGTGCCTGAAGATTATCCGTTGCAAAAAAAAGGCCACAGCACCGAATTCCTCCGCAGCATCGCCCATCTCCGCCCGCGCACCAATCTCTACGGCGCGGTGTTCCGGACCCGCAGCCGGATGGCCTATGCCGTCCACCAGTTTTTCCAAGAACGGGATTTCATCTATGTCCATACTCCGATCATCACCGCAAGCGATTGTGAGGGTGCCGGGGAAATGTTCCGCGTGACGACCCTGTCCGATGACAAAATCTCGAAAGCCGAAGAAGACTTCTTTGGCAAACGCGCCTTCCTCACCGTGAGCGGCCAGCTCGAAGGCGAAACCTTCGCCTGCGCTCTTTCTAACATTTACACCTTCGGCCCCACCTTTCGCGCGGAGAACTCCAACACCTCGCGCCATGCCGCGGAATTCTGGATGATCGAGCCTGAAGTCGCATTTTGCGATCTGGAGGGAGATATGGATTTGGCGGAATCGCTGGTGAAATATTTGGTCCAGCACGCGCTTGATCACAGCGAAGGAGATCTCGCCATTTTCGAAAAGTTTGTGGACAAGGGACTTCGCGAACGCCTCGAATTCGTCGCCAGCCGGCCTTTCGAACGGATCACCTACACCGAAGCCGTCGAGCTGCTGAAGGCGAGTGGCAAAGCCTTTGATTACCCGGTGGAGTATGGACTCAACCTCCAGTCCGAACACGAGCGCTGGCTCACCGAGGAGTATTTCAAAAAGCCGGTCACCGTCTTCAACTATCCCAAGGAAATCAAACCGTTTTACATGCGTCTCAACGACGACGACAAGACCGTCACCGCCATGGACGTTCTTGTACCGGGGATCGGCGAGATCATCGGCGGCAGCCAGCGCGAAGAGCGGCTCGATGTGCTGTTGGGCAACTTCGCCAAACACGGCCTCGATCCGGAAGCCTACGCTTGGTACACCGACCTGCGGAAATATGGCAGCGTCCCCCATGCCGGCTTTGGCCTGGGCTTCGAACGAATGCTGATGTTTGTCACCGGCATGGCGAACATCCGCGACGTGATCCCCTTCGCGAGAACTCCGGGGAATTGCGAGTTCTAACCGGCTTCGATCTTACCATCCATTCGATGGCAATCACCGACATTCATGTGCGGAATCAAAGGATCCATCGGAAAACCAGCGTTGATCGCAAGCCCATATCAATCCTTTTGCAACGGCGTGTCCTCGACCTTCCCCGCGACCGGCAAGAGTTCCTTGGGAATCGACTCTACCAGCTTTTTGTCCCGCACTTCCTCCAATCGCTTTAGCTCCGCTGCCACGTTTTCGCCCATTTCCTCCCGCCGCTCGAGGATGCGGATTTCCAAAGGCAGGATGTTCTCGAAATAACCATCCGCATCGGAGGCGCCGATCTTCTTCTCTAGGGATAATGACCATTGCAGTGCCCTGATCCTTTTCCCGGCATATGACAGTCCCTCGTTTTCTTTCAGCCATCCACGAATTCCATCCATGTCAAAAGGACATTCACTATATCGTGGGACAACATGCGCTTGCCCATCCCGCCCCTTCCGCTGGTAGCCATATCTGCCATAGTCAGCCGGGTAGTCCTCCAGTTGGTATCGCACGATGAGATAGCAGGAGATGCGCACCGAAGACTCACGGAGATGTCCATGAAAGTCTGGTGATAACCGCGTGTCATCGTGGTGCCCCATCAGGAACGGAAATGCAAGATCCTTGAGATCGGTGAGCATGTCGAAAGCCAGGCGACAGCGCAGTGAGCGCCTCCTGTCCTCCCTGCTGGTTGCATCTTCCCGAGCGGATCCCATCGGGTTGGCGGGATCCCGAACGATTCCGA
Source organism: Akkermansiaceae bacterium (assembly GCA_031429315.1). GTDB lineage: Bacteria > Verrucomicrobiota > Verrucomicrobiia > Verrucomicrobiales > Akkermansiaceae > Luteolibacter. Next base: position 1,198 of record JANOZJ010000445.1, on the reverse strand, counting down.
ACTCGTTAGGTTTCGACAACGTCTGGAACCAGAGTTGTTCTATCAAACTCTGGATGGCTGCGGCTTCATCCTCCGATGCCACCGCTGGTTCATCCGATTTTTTCCCAACCTTTGCCAGTGCCTCGATCGGCTGCTCGGGCAGCAGCCCACCAGGAATCCCGCTCACGGTCTTCGACTCCAAGATGCCGGAAAGACGAACCAGTTCTGTGCCAGAATCTTCACCCAAGGAAGCCTTGCGCTTCAGGAGCTGGATCTCAAGCGGCAGGATGTAGGTGAAATAGCTCTCGGCATCAGGCGCGCCGATGACTTTTTCCTTTTCCACCGCCCAAGCGAGGCATTCCGCCTGCATCGCTGAACAAGAAAGGCCCTCGTGATCCTTCAGCCATTTGCTCAAACCCCCGGAAGCTTCGAAAATACCTCCTCCTCTCCAGCATGGTCGGACTTGTGCCATCCCCTTTCGCCCGATCCTTGAAAAACCATTCGGGTAACCGGCCGGCAGGTCTTCCAGCATCGTGCGCATAAGCTTTTCGCAAGCCTCTCCCACCCCTCCACGGAACATGCGGGTGAATGCCAGCCCCGATGCCCGCTGATCCATGAGATGTTCCATTAGAGATGGAAATGCGGCTTCTTGCAGCGCCAGCAGTTGGCTGGCCGCTTTCCGATACCTGTCATCTGGAACATTGTTCCTCTCCTCAGGGTCATCCGGGATCGCCAACTGCTCGACAAGTGCCCGGACCTCCCCATTCAGCGTCGCCATCTTGTCTGTTAGCTTGAGCTGCGGATTTACGGTCTTTTCTGCTGTGGCACCGCTCTTCTGTCCCCCCGGAATCTCCTCACCGATTGAGATACCAGTGAATCCAGCCAAAGCCATAGAGCCTATCCAAAATCCTGTCACAGAACTTTTCGCCGCCCATCTCTGGCATTTCTGACTCAAGATCCAAACCATTGATTCGGGGTTGGATATCGATTCTGTCGGACCATGACAATTAAAATTAAAAAAGGGCATGGTTTAGAGACATCGTGGTTGATGCTCATCCGATTTTGCAGCTTCCGGTTGGGGGCAAAAAAAGAGCCCGGCTCCAATTGCTTGGAGCCGGGCATATACCTGGCGACGACCTACTCTCACAAGACCTATCGTCTCACTACCATCGGCGCTGCGGCGTTTCACTTCCGGGTTCGGAATGGGACCGGGTGGTTC
>JANOZJ010000444.1:0-7179 GCA_031429315.1 Akkermansiaceae bacterium | reverse complement strand
CTGTAGGCCTTGGCCTTGAGCAACGAGCGGACGCGGGCCTTCACCTCCAGCATCTCGAAGGGCTTGGTGAGATAGTCATTCGCGCCCGCCTCGAAGCCGCGGGTCTTGTTCTGCACTTCTTCCAGCGAGGAGAGAAACATGATCGGCACGTCGGCAGTCTCCGGTATTTCGCGCAGGCGGCGGCAGACTTCGTAGCCGTCCATGCCGGGCATCATGATATCTAGCAACACGAGGTCGGGCGGCGTGCGTGCGGCGATTTGCAAGGCCATCTCGCCATTCATCGCGAGGCTTAGTTTGTGATCGGCCTTCAAGCCTTCCACGAGAATGTCGAGGTTGGCCTTGGCGTCGTCCACGATCAGGACGCGGCAGTCGGATAGATTTTTCATGGAGTCGGGAAAACGATGGAATCCTTACCACTAGCCAGCATTGAATCAATCACGATTCGTAAAGTGAAAATAAGGAGTCGCGACATTCCTGTCGCGATAGGAGCCGCCTGGGGGCCAGTTAGCGACGGTCATAGACGCGCCGCTACAGGTTCAGGCTTGCCCGGCCATGGTCGGGCGCGTCATGTTGCAATCCATGGAACGGCTTTCCCGCCTTGAAACACTTTTCACCGAGGTGCCGGTGTACTTCATCACGGCCTGCACGGAGAAACGCAGGCATTTGTTGGCTAACCACGAGATTCACGAGGTCTTCCAACAGTTCTGCGCGAATGCGCGAGGAAGGGGTGTGCTCGTCGGGCGCTATGTCCTCATGCCGGACCATCTTCATTTGTTTGTCTGCATTCCGCCGGGGGCCGTAGGCTTATCGATGTGGATGAAATCTCTGAAAAATACTCTCTCCAAATACTGGCGGGAGCATGGGATCGAAGCGCCGCATTGGCAGAAGGGATTCTTCGATCATCTGATCCGTTCCAGTCAATCGCACGGGGAGAAGTGGAAGTATGTGCGCGAGAATCCGGTGCGCGCGGGGTTGGTGGCGAAGGCGGAGGATTGGCCGTATGCGGGGGCGATCCAGCCGGATTCGTGGACGTGAGTGGAACGCCTTGTAGCAACTGAGAGCGTCGATGCCCGTGTGCCGCGCAAAGCTTCTTCATTGGCTTTTCTTTGGCCTCCCGGCCTCGGGGCCAGTTAGCGACGGTCGTAGACGCGCCGCTACAGTTGCGAATGAATCGCCTTGTCGATTCGGATGCGCCGGGCGAAGCCTTTTCACGGGTGCCCGTGAAGATTCAATAACGTCCCAGCTCCGGCAAAATCGTAGTTCTGCACGAGTTTCTCTAACTCCGCCAAACCCGATTCTGGGAACAAGGGGCTTAACGCGGCGCGGTTGGCGGCGATGAATTCCACTGCGCCAGAGTCGAAGTCGGAGAGCAGTTGCGCAAGATCCTCCGCAGCCGCCCGGGTTTCTGCGGGATCGACGGCTGTGATCGAATCCTCCGCTGGTGGGGCGGACTCTGGTGTTGGTAGAAATTTCTGCAAGCTCTCTAGCAGCGGAACCATTGCCAGAGAGACCTGCTTCAACGCGGGTTCGATCTCGGTGGCCGGGCCACGGTGGCGGATGATTTCCTCCAGCACGCTGGCGGCGGATTGCACCTGTTTGGCGCCGAGGTTGGCGGCGACTCCCTTGACCGTGTGGGCGATGCGTTCGGCCAGCGCGGCATCACCATCGGCGAGCGCAGCGGAGATTTCCGCGACGGCAGGGCCTTGTTGATCGGCGAATTGGCGGAGGAGTTTCAGATAGAGCTTCTGGTTTCCGGCGACGCGGGCCAGTCCGTCACGAGTGTCGAGACCATCGATGGCGGGGAGTTCGTCAAGGTTTGAAATGGCAGACTCGGCTTGGCCGACGGGTGCGGCGGCGAGCGGCGGTTGATAGAAACGCCCGACGGTATCAAACAGGATGTTAGGATCTATCGGTTTGGAGATGTGATCGTTCATTCCCGCGTCCAGGCATTTTTGTTTTTCCTCGAGCGTGGCGTGCGCGGTCATGGCGATGATCGGTAATTTTATGAAGGCGGCTTCCGCGCGGATTTTCACGGTGGCTTCGTAGCCGCCCATCACCGGCATTTGCAAATCCATCAACACCATGTCGTAGCCAGTCGGCGTGCGCAGCAAGTGGTCCAACGCCTCCTGACCGTTGTTGACGACGGTGATTCTGGCACCGATGCCTTCGAGCAATTCCACGGCGATCTGCTGGTTGATCTCGTTGTCCTCGGCTAGCAGAATCCTTGCACCCAGCAGCCTGCCGGCGTGGCGCTCGTCCGAGCTGGCGTGGGCCATTTCTTCCGAGTCTGGGGCGAACAGCGTGACCAGCGTGTCCACCAGAATGGACCGGGTGACAGGCTTGACGAGAAATCCGTCGATCCCGACGCGCTCGGATTCTTCCCTAACTTCTTCGCGACCGAACGCGGTCACCATCACGATCGTGGGCTGGTTCTTGAGTTGCCCGTCCTCTTTGATGCGGCGGGTCGTTTGCAAGCCGTCCATGCCGGGCATCCGCCAGTCCATGAAAACCAGATCATAGGGCGTGGTCGCGTCTTGTTGTTTGATGGCTGCTAGAGCTTCCGCTCCCGAGCTCACGGCGTCCACGTTCGGAGTGAGGTCGGCAAGGGCTTCCGACAAGATTTCACGCGCGGCGGAATTGTCGTCCACGATCAGGACATGGAGACTGGACAACTGTTCGGGCAAAATTCTGCCGTGACCCGTCGCGGTGCCTTGTTCCAGCCACACGGTGAAGATGAAGGTGCTGCCCACGCCGGGTTCGCTCTCCAGCCAGATCTGGCCGCCCATCAGCTCGACGAGGCGGCGGCAAATCGTTAGTCCGAGGCCAGTGCCGCCGTGTTTGCGGGTGGTGGACATGTCTGCTTGAGAAAAGGCTTGGAACAATTTTCGCGCCTGCTCCTTGGTCATGCCCATGCCGGTGTCGCGCACGGAGAATTTCAACTGCACCTTGTCGCCGGTTTGTGCGGCCAGCTCGATCTTGAGGCGAATTTCTCCCTGCTCGGTGAATTTCACCGCGTTGTTCACGAGGTTGGTGAGGATCTGGCCGAGGCGTAGCGGATCGCCGCGCAGGTGTTGGGGGATGGTACCCGAGACGTCGGCGAGGAACTCGAGGCTTTTTTCATGGGCCTTCTGCGCGGTCAGTGTGGTGACGGAACTGAGAACCTCGTCGATCGTGAAGTCGATGGATTCCATGTCGAGCTTGCCGGCCTCGATTTTGGAAAAATCGAGGATGTCATTGATGATCGAGAGCAGCGAGGTGCCGGCGTTGTGGACCTTGCTAACATAGTCGCGCTGCTTGGGGTTGAGCGGGGTTTTGAGCGCGAGGTGGGAGAGACCGATGATGGCGTTCATCGGCGTGCGGATTTCGTGGCTCATGTTCGCGAGGAACATGGATTTCATCTCGGTGGCTCCTTCCGCTTTTTTGGTGGCTTCTATCAGTTCTTCGGTTTGTGCGGCAAGTTGGTGGGCTTGTTCCTGGGTCTGATTGAGGAGTTCGTGAGTGCGTAGATTGCGTTGGAGAATTTCCAGACTCATCACCGCCACCTTGAGGATTTCATCGAGCAATGCATGTTCACTCGTGGTCAGAGCACGGAATGAGGCGAATTCAAACACCCCCAGCAGCGTCTTGCGGGAAAGCAGCGGGCACGCGATGATCTGCAGCGGCGTGGCGGAGCCCAAGCCGGAGGCGATGCGGCAGTAAGTTGCGGGCACGTCATTGAGCGTGATCGGCTTTTGTTCTTTGGCGCACTGGCCAACCAATCCTTCTCCCAAGCTGATAGCCTCCGCAGGTTGCGTGCCTTCTGCCAGGCCATAAGCGGCAACCCGCGACAGTTGATTGGATTGCGATTCGACGGTGTAAAATCCGGCCACACCTCCGCCGAGCATGGGGACCAGTCCAGCCGTCAGCCGGTTTCCAAACTCGTTGAGGGAACCCGCTCCCTGCAATTCGCCAGTGAGTTGCGCGGCGTTGGTCTTGATCCAGCGCTGTTCTTCCATCGCTGCGGCACCCTGCTTGAGGACGTCGATCGAGCGGGCTAACTCGCCGGTTTCATCTGCGGCTTGGGTAAAGGGAACGGCCTGTGTGTAGTCTCCGCCGGCGATCGACTTGACCGAAGCCTCCAGCGAGCGGATCGGAATGACGATGCGGCGATACGTCAGCCAGCCCAGTCCACCGGAGAGGGCGATGGCGGCGGCGGCGGCGATTAACAGATTGCGCCGAGATGTCTCGATCGCGTCCAACGCCTCTTGGCCCGCACGGGTCGCGAATGCCTCGTTGTGCTGAGTCCAGTCGCGCGAGATTTCGCTGAGCCTTCCCCCAAGACCCGCCACGGAGCCGAAAAGAAGTGCATCGGCCTCATCGTTGCGGCCCGCTGACGCCAGCGACATCACTTCGGCAGCCCCGTCCATCCAATCCCGGCTCAATACGCGGAATTCATTTACAAATCGCCGGCCCTTCTCGCTGGAAACCCGGTTGTCCACATAGTCTTCCAAGAGCCGATTCAACTCTTCCCGGGCGGCATCATAAGCGGTGCGAGTCTCCGCTTGGACGGACGGGTCACTTGTCAGCAGGAAGCCGCGCACATTCACCCGCATCTCGGCGAAGCTCCGCGAGATGTCCCCCAGCCGGGCCAGCGCGACGACGCGGGATTCGGTCACGAACCGGGCGCGTTCCTCGATGCGGGCGAGCTGCTGGCGGGTGAAGACTCCGATGCCCACGAGAATCAACAACGGAACGGCCAGCAGAAATATCAAACGTTTGGCAATGGTCATGAGCGATGGATTTGGTTGTCGAATCAGTATTCTGGGATGACGAGAGCTTGTCCAGCCTTGGAGCAACACCTCGTTTTCCCCGAGTCCTGCAATATGAGAAACGGGCAGCTTGCCCCGCTTCCGCGGCTTGGCGTTCGGCGCGGAGAATCCGCTCATTGAGGAAATAGGATTGTCGGGGAGCGGGTGAATGTGGAGATTTCCCGGAGAACTTCATTTTCATGTCTGCAATTCGTATTCTATTTCTCGGTGACGTGGTCGGTGAGCCCGGACGCAAGGCGGTGATCGAGCAGTTGCCGCTGCTCAAACAATCGGAAGGCCTCGATTTCTGCATCGTGAACGGGGAAAATTCGGCGGGCGGGAAGGGAATCACGCCGCGGATCGCGATCGATTTGCTGCGGGCCGGGGCGGCGGTGATCACGACCGGCGACCATGTGTGGGACCAGCAGGAAATCGTCGATTATTTCCCGACGGAGCCGCGGTTGCTGAGGCCGCTAAATTACCCGGAAGGCACGCCGGGCGCGGGCAGCGTGGTCTTGCAGACGGCAAAGGGCCGGATCGGGGTGATCCAGGTGCAGGGCCGCTCGTTCATCCAGCCGCCTTTGGAGAACCCCTATTTGGCGGTGGAAATGGAAGTGGCGCGACTGCGTGCGGACGAGGTGACGACCATCGTGGTGGATATGCACGCGGAAACGACCAGTGAGAAAATCGCGATGGGCCGGATGCTGGATGGGAAAGTTTCACTCGTTGTCGGCACCCACACCCATGTCCAAACGGCTGACGAAAGCATCTTCCCCGGCGGCACCGGCTATCTAACCGACGCCGGGATGTGCGGGCCTGAGGAATCCGTGCTGGGGCGCACCATCGAGTCCGTCGTCTGGCGCTTCAAGTCGGGAATGCCGACGCGTTTTCCAATCGCCAAGGGGCCGGTGCGGCTGTGCGGGGTGATCGTGGACGTGGACGCGGAAAATGGCAGATGTTTGGCTATCAAAAGACTCTCAATGATAGTTCTTGAAGATTCGACTTAGACTGTGATGGTCGGTCATTTGTTAGGTTGGGGGCGGGTTGCGGTAATGTCGGGGCTTGCCTTGCCAACAGTTGAACGGATAGATTCGCGGAAGCATGGAAGCGCACGTGAACGAACTCCTTCCCCTCGCGACCAAAATCGCCCGGGAGTTCTCCAACATCCCCGGCTTGCCCCATGCCGAGATCGAGTTGGCGGCCCAGGAGGCCCTCGCCCACGCGGCACGGCTTTTCGATCCCGCCAAGGGCGACTTCAGCGCCTACGCCGCCCGTGCCATGCGCAACACCTTGCGTGATCTCTACGAACGACAGGTGCGGCATCACCAGCACCACGTTTACAACCTCGATCTTCCCATCACCCAATTTGCCACCACTCCGGAAGCACGCATCCAGCAGGTTCCCGCCCCGAACGTCCTAACCAATCCAGCCGCCGCCCTCGAATCCAGCGAACGGTTGGAGCAAGCTATGGGCGGACTTTCACCGTGCCTCCGTCTCGTGGCCGAAGGCATCCGTGACGGCAAAGAGCTACACCGAAATAGGAACCGCCTTGGGCATCCTTGCGCGATCTCGGCAGCATGAACGGCACCCACATCAACTTTCCAAAACCCGTCTCCGACGGCTGGAGCTTCGTCGCCTCCCTCTACCAACTCCTCACCATGAAATTCCCCTACCGCTTCGATCCCAAGCGCGACCCCATCGACATCATCCTCAACGAAAACCCCGTCCCCATCCGCGACCGCATGCCCGGACTGGATAAAAAACTCGCCGCCATTATCGACAAAGCCCTCGAACGCAATCCCAAAGATTGCTTCCTGCAAAAAATTCATAAATCCTTTTCCAACCTGTCACACTTACAACAATGCTCACGCTGAAAATACTGACCTATTTGTCGAAGAATCCGGATGAAAAAGTCACAGATATTGCGTGTGGCCTCAAGAAGGACTACCCTGCTTATCAGCGCCCGCAATCACGGTGTCGATCCGCAAGCCTACCTTCGGGATGTCATCGAGCGCCTGCCCGAGATCCGCCCGTGCGACCTCGACACCCTGCTGCCGGCCAACTGGGCCGCCGCAAACCGCGCCGCCCACCCCGCGATCAAGTCGGAGCGCCCGCAAGCCGCCTGAAACGGGCCATTCTCGCCATCTCCGCTCAGAAAATCGAGCTCATTCAAACGGCGGACGCTCGGGGGCTTACTTGAGATCGACGAAACCGCCATCACATCCGAGCCGTCCGACGGATCCCCGGTTGAGGGGCAAAAAAAGAGCCCGGCTCCAATTGCTTGGAGCCGGGCATATACCTGGCGACGACCTACTCTCACAAGACCTATCGTCTCACTACCATCGGCGCTGCGGCGTTTCACTTCCGGGTTCGGAATGGGACCGGGTGGTTC
>JANOZJ010000443.1:0-3581 GCA_031429315.1 Akkermansiaceae bacterium | reverse complement strand
CATTCCGGTGCAGAGCGGCAGCGACCGGATGCTCAAGGCCATGCACCGGGGCTACACGCGCGAGCGGTTTCTTTCCATCATCGGCAAGCTGCGCGTCGCCAATCCCGGCATGGGCATCACCACCGACCTCATCGTGGGCTTCCCCGGCGAGACGGAAGAGGACTTCGACCAGACGCTCTCGCTCTATCGCGAGGCGGACTTCGACAACGCCTACATCTTCCGCTACTCGAAACGCAAGGACACGCCGGCAGCGGACCTGCCCGATCAATTGCCCGAGGCCGTGAAGGACGAGCGCAACCAGCGCCTGCTCGCGCTGACCAATGAGATCGGCGACCGGCGCTACGGCGCGCTCGTCGGCCGGCGCGTGCAAATCCTCGCCGAAGGCCCGAGCAAACGTCCCGAGCGCATGATGGGCCGCACGCGCTGCGGCAAGATCGTGGTCTTCGACGGCAGCGACCGTCATCGCGGCCAGCTCATGGACGTGCAGGTCACGCGGACCGGTTCCTTCACGCTCTACGGCGACCCGGCGGTGGTGGGGCTGGAGTGAATTCAAACTCCAAACTTCAAACTTCAAACTCCAAATCCCAAACAAACTCCAAGTTCCAAACCTCAGGTCCGATCGTTCCCACCGCATGAGGCCATCCCGTCCGTGCGGGAGGCCGTTTTGGAATTTGTGATTTGGAGTTTGTTTGGGATTTGAATTTTGGGATTTGGAATTTGCGCCGAGCGTCAAATTGCTTCCCCGCTTCTTTGCCCCCACTCCGCGCTTGCCGCGCGCGAAACTTTCGTCATGCTCGCGCCATGAATACCAAGCGTCTCGTGCTCGCGGTCGTGGCTGTCTTCATCGGTGTGTGGGCCACCAACTTTTTCATTCACGGCGTGTGGCTCAAACGCGATTACGCGGCGTCCATGACGCTGTGGCGGCCCGAACAGGAAATGGGCCAGCACTGGGTCGCGCTGTTTGGCGGGCAGTTCCTCGCCTCGCTCATGTTCGTCCTCATCTGGGCGCACGCGGGGGTGAAGACGCTGGGGCGCGCCCTGGCCTTCGGGCTGTGCATGGGCCTGGCCAAGGAATCCACGACCCTCATCCTCTACGCCGTGCAGCCGTTCCCGGCGGACCTCGCCGCGAAGTGGTTCATCTCCGGCGCGGCGCAAGCCACCCTGATGGGCGCGATCGCGTTCTTCACTTACAAGGCTCCGGCTCCGGCGGCATCTTAGTCCGGTCGTGAATCTCTCTGGAAAAATCGCTCTCGTCACCGGCGGCACGCGTGGCATCGGGGCCGCGACCGCGCTCGCCCTGGCTCGCGAAGGCGCAGATGTCGCCCTCGTGGGACGGCGCGTGGATGATGTCACCCTGTCCGTGCGCGACGCCATCGTGGCGCTGGGCCGGCGCTGCGAAATCATCCAGGCCGACTGCGGAAAACCCGAGGACGCCACGCGCTGCGTGCGCGACACGGCGGCGCGGTTGGGCGGGCTCGATGTGCTGGTGCATTCGGCCGGCGGCCCCGTGAACGGCGGTTTGCTCGAACTCACGCCCGAGGCCTGGGCCGAAGCGTTCAATGTTCACGTCCACGCGGTGTTTCATTTGTGCCGCGCGGCCATTCCCGCGATGCGCGCGAAGAAGGAAGGCGCCATCATCCTCATTTCCTCCACGGCTGGGATTCGCGGCATCGTGACGAACATCGCCTATCAAGTCGCGAAGGGCGCGCTCCCGCAATTCACCCGCGCGCTGGCCCGCGAGTTCGCCAACGACAACATCCGCGTGAACTGTGTCGCCCCCGGCGTGGTCCGCACGGACTTCCACCACTCGATGAGCGAGGAGCAGCGCCGGTTGAATCTCGATCACCGTATCCCGCTGCATCGCGAAGGCACGCCGGACCAGGTCGCCGAACTCATCCTCACGCTCGTGAAGAACGACTACATCACCGGCGAGACCATGACCATCGACGGCGGGTTGACGATGCGCATCGCGTAAGGCGGTCCGGACGCGGCTCTCCTGCGTTGGCCGGGGAAACTCCCGGCTTTACACCGCCCGCACTTCCCCGAAAAAATCCAGCGTGGCGAAACTTCGTTGGCTCCTCGTCTTCGCCGGGCTGTGGCCCGGTCTCGGGCTCGCGCCTGTCGTCGCCGCACCCGCCGGGGGCGCGCTCTCCAATCGCACTTACGCCGTGCGCTCGTGGGACACCGACGACGGCCTGCCGAACAACTCCATCATCTCCATGGTGCAGACGCGCGACGGCTACCTGTGGCTCGGCACGCTCAACGGGCTGGTGCGTTTTGATGGCGTGAGTTTCAAAATTTTCGACACGGGGAACACGCTGGGGCTGCCGGAGAATCGCATCGTCTGTCTCTTCGAGGACAGCCAGCGCCGGCTGTGGATTGGGACGGAGAACGCCGGCGTGGTGTATCTGCAAGCGGGGCGCATCATCGCGCCCGCGGCCTTGGCGGGGGGCGGTCAGGAACGGCGTTTGCAGTCCGCGTGCGAAGATCCCCTCGGCGCGGTCTGGCTGCTGAAGGCCAATGGCGATCTCTGGCGCGTGGCCGGGCCGGAGTTCACGCCCTTCGCGGCCCCGCGCGCGGGGGTGGCTCAATCGATCATTCGGGAAACGGATGGTGCGGTGCGTGTCGGGATGTTGCAGCAGGAGTTTGAAATCAACGCGCGGGCGAATTTTGTCCCGCCCGAATTGCCGCTGGTGGGCGAGCCGCGTTCATTCATCCGCCTGTTGACGCTGGCGGCGAGTCCGCGCGGCGGCTCCTGGCGCATCGCGCTGGTGCGCAATCTCGCGGTGCAACGGGTGCAGGCCGGCGTGGAGCGGATCGTGGTCAGCCCCGTGCCCTGGCAGTTTGATCCCGCCGCGGCTTGTGAGGATCAGGAGGGCAACCTGGTCGTCGGCACCCAGCGCGAGGGGGTCTTTTTCGTCGCCCCCGACGGTGAAACCGCCGCGCTGGCGAGTCTGGCCCGGAAGGGCGGACTGTCGCACCCGTGGGTCCGTTGTCTGGTCGTGGATCGGGAGGGCACTTTATGGGTGGGCACGGACGGCGGCGGATTGAACCGCGTCCAGCAGCAGACCTTCAAAACCATCGATCGGCTTCCGAACTCGTCCGTGGAATCCGTGACCAGCGATGCCGAGGGCGCCTTGTTTCTCGGCACCACGCGCGATGGGTTGGTGGTGTGGCCGGGGGGAGCCTATCAACAATATTTCGGCGCGGGACCGTCCGTGACGGCGGTGTGCGCCGCCCGGGAGGGGAGTGTGTGGTTTGCCACCCGGCCTCCGCTCAATCAGACGACGCCGGAACTCTGCCGCATCCGCAGCGGCCAGCCCGTGGAACGCGGCTTGGGCGGCGGCCTCATCCAGCATCTCGTCCAGTCGCTCTACGAGGATCGCGCGGGCCGGATGTGGTTCGGCACGGCGGGCGGACTGGTCTGTCTGGAGAGCAATCGGTGGCGGCGCTTCACCACGCGCGAGGGGCTGGCGAGCAACAAGCTCGGCTACATGACGGAGGACGACGAGGGCCATCTTTGGATCGGTTCCAGCGCCGGCATCCTGCGCGTGCCCAAGCAGTCGTTGATCGATTTCGCG
>JANOZJ010000442.1:0-1940 GCA_031429315.1 Akkermansiaceae bacterium | reverse complement strand
TTGGTGACTAACAGCGGGATGGGGCCGAACTTGCCGCGGTGGTTGCCGTGGACGGCGAGGACCTCCGCGCCGCCCTTGGCCTTGATGACGGGGGCGTGCCAGTAGAAGCCGGGCAGCCGCCGCCAGATCTCGGGGTTTTCCTCCTCGCTGTTGCCCAACATGGTGAGCAGCGAGGCGCGGCCCTCGGTGGTGAGGGTGAGCGGCGAGGGGATGGACTCGGCGAGACCCTTCTTGTTAGCATCGTCGAGAATGACGGGCATGAGGTCGGACAGCTCGGTGTCTAACAATGAGAACTCATTGCCCTGCGAGCCGGGCATGAAGACCAAGCCGGACGCCTGGTTTTCCACCAGGCCGCGGATCAGGGCGCATTGCTCTTTGGTGATTTGCTCGGTGCCGACGTCGCCGATGAAGATGACGTCGTATTTCGCGAGTTCTTCGATCTTCGAGGGGAACTCCTTGATGTAGTCCTTGCCCTCGCCCGGGCCGAGCGCGGGGTGGAACAGCAGACAGGACAGCTCGACGCCGGGGTCGCGTTCGAGGGCGTTGCGCAGGAAGCGGTATTCCCAGCGCGGCAGGGTTTCTATCAGCAGGACGCGGATCTTTTCCGGCCGACCGGCGATGGTGAATTTGCGGGAGTTGTTGGTCGCGACGAGTTCGCCATCGGCCACGGGGATGGAGAGTTCGAGGGTGGAGCTGCCTTCCTTTTCCAGGCGCCAGAGGATGGAGTCGTAGGTTTCCGCGTTGGGCGGGATGACGATGTCCTTGGTCCGCTCCTTGCCGGATTCATCGCGCAGGCGGACGACGGTGCGGATCTGGCGGTCGAGCGAGGAGCGGATGGTGAAGGGAATCTGCACGTTTTCACCGACGATGCCATAGGTCGGCGCGGTGACTGATAGAACGTCGAGATCAGGCAAGCGCACTTTGCTGCCCACGGGAATCGGAAACAACGGCACGCCGCGGAGGCGGAGCTTTTGCGCGGCGGACACGGGCGGCTGGCCGAGGTTGTAGTCACCATCGCTGAGCATGACGACGGCGCGGAGGTTGGTCTGTTTGGCTAGCAGATCGGTGAGCGGAGTGTCGAGGTCGGTGCCGGAAGAGGTTGATGGTTGAGAGTTGAGGGTTGATGGGGAAGAGAAAGGGAAAGCGGTGACTTCGTTCGCGCCGTTGGCTTCGAGGGGCTTCCAAAGGTCGGACGTGAGCGCCTTTTTCACCCACTCGGCGCGGGAGACGACTTCGGATTTGTCGGATAGAACGGGTGGCAACGTGGCATCGATGGTGGTCATCGACTTGGAATCATCCCACAGGATCGCGATCTGCGGCTTGGTGTCGGGGTGAAGGGTGGTCAGCCACTCCGGTTGCCAGAGCAGGATGACCACGGCCAGTGCTGATAGAAAACGCAGGCACTCCAGCGCGGCGGTGCGCTTGGGGTGCGGGCTGCGTTTCCATGAAATGATGGAAAGCACGGCCACGAGGAGCAGGGCGATGATGCCGAGCCAGAGAGTCAGGGGAGTGGGTGAGAGATGAAGCAAGGGAAGATGATAGGTCTTATAGGTCCTATACGACCTATTGTTTTCTAATCAGGCGACTGCTTTTTTCGGTAACACTTGTGGATGTGATTTCTTGGGCAGACAGAGGATGGCTTCGGAGATGAGGAAGAACAGCACGGCGATGAGGAACGCGCGCCAGACATCGCGGGAGAGCGAGGGATCGGTGGCTTGGCCGGCTTGGTCTAGCAGGGTGTATTTGGTGCCTTCGAGGATCTGGTCCAACTGCTCGCGGGTGAGGATCTCCACGTTGTCTTCCTGGGCGGGGCGGTTGACGGCTAACAGCCGCTCGGCGAGGCGGAAGATGCCCGCTTCGTGCGCGACGTTGGCGGGATCGGGCGTGCCGTAGTCGTCGATGCGGGTGCGGGTCTCGCCGGGCAGCGGCTGGGCGGCATC
>JANOZJ010000441.1:0-7532 GCA_031429315.1 Akkermansiaceae bacterium | reverse complement strand
CCGCGGCGGCGATCTAACGCCCGGAGTGGTCCGCCCGCTCGATGTCCAGGCGGAGCGCGGCTATGTGCAGGTGGTGAGTCCGTTGCAGGTGAAGTTCGCCAAGCCTGTTAGCGAGGGGCCATTGCTCGCGATCGACCCGACCGAGCTGCCCGCGGAGTTCCGTTTGCTCAGCAGCGCGCCGACTCTGGCGGCGTGGCAGTACACCGCCCGCGATTTCAAGATCGGGATGAAGATCGAGTGGTTCGAGCCGGGTGAAACGGTCGAGCAGGTCGTCGATTTCCTCAAGCTCTCCAGCCAGATCTCGCGTGACGGCCAGTGGGTGACCGACGCCCGGTTTTTCGTGAAATCCAAAGGCCGCAGCGCGTTGCGGGCGACCTTGCCTAACAGTGCCTCGTTGTGGGAAGCCAAGGTCAATGGCGAGTCCGTGAACGCCCGCTCCGACGGTGGCGAAACCTTGGTGCCGCTGCCTTCGCAGGTCGATCCTAACCAAGCCGTCGAAGTCACTTTGCGCTACGGCGCGCGGGCTGATAGTCCGACGCACCCGCGCCTGGCGGCACCGAGGCTCGCCGCACCTGTCGTCATCGGCGAGTGGACGGTCACGGGCGACGAAGGCCGCCAGCTCGTCCCGCGCGGCGGCACGGCGGAACTGGTGCGCCCCGGCCTCGCGGAAAGCGGCTGGGAATGGTTAGCCCGGCATTCCGGGAATGTCGGAATGTTGCTTTTGTTAGGCGTCGTCGCGGTGGTCCTCGGCCAAGGGCAAGCCAGCGGAGTGAGACGGATTCTATCACTGCTGTTCGGCTTGGTTTTCATCTTGACCGCCTTCGGACTTGGCTTGTCGGCAGCGGCGACCAGCCGTGGCAATGCGGCGGTGCTGGAGTATGCCGCACCGGTGGTGGCTGCTGGCAGCGAGGTGGCGGTGGAAATCGGCAACGTCGCCCCATGGCAAGCGCGGACGGGGTGGGGGATGTGGTTGGTCTTCACGCTGGGCGTGGTCATTGCGGTGCGCGGGATTCTAACGGGATGGCTTGCTGAGACTGGAGAGGCTGCGGGAAGAATGCCCGCGCCACAGTGGCCCGGGCATTCTGCCCGGAGCCTGTCAAGCCGCTGGTGGCGGATGGCTGGACTCGCCCTAATTGTCGCGTCGTTTCTCTCGATCCGCGGCGGTGCGGCTCTGTTCTTCGGTATCGTCGCTTCGGTGGCCCTCGCTTGGTTTCTGCCACGGCTCTGGCAGGCCGTCCACGACCTGCGCAATCCCAAGGTCGCGGAAGTGGTCGCGGCGCTCGTCGCTCTAACCGGCCTCTGTTTCAACGATGCCCGCGCGGCCGATATCCCCGGCACCACGCCTGCGGAATCGATGATTCAGGATTGGCAAATCCGCGACGGCCGGCTGCGCGGCACCATTGAGGTGACGCTGCGTGGCGAGGCCGGTGACCGGTTTCTGTTATTGCGCCCGCCGGCGGTTTTGAGTGGCTTCGAGGGCGCGGGGTTGCATGTGGTGAAGGTTCCGTTAGATGACAAGGATGCCTATTTTATCGTCGCGGACAGCGCGGGCCGGATGACCGGCAAGGCGGTGTTTGAGATGCCGCTAACCGATCCTGGCAAGGGCTGGGTGTTGCCCGGCGGTCCTGCGGCGCTGCGGCAGGTGACGCTGCGTTGGGACCAGGCAGGCTGGGAGTTTTTCTCACCCGGCGCGGCCAAAGTGACCACGCTTGAGGGTCTGGCAGTAAATGAAAGCGGCGCGGTGCTGGTGCTCGGCCCGGCCGATCCGGTGACGCTGCAAGCCCGCCCGAAACAACGCGATGTCGGCAGCGAGGAAACCCGGTTTTTCGCCGAAGTCTCCAATCTCTATCTGCCCGGACCCGGCGTGGTCAACGGCCGCCACCGCGTCTCGATCCGTCCGGCGCAGGGGCGGGTGTCGATGTTAGTGATGACGGTGCCCGCGGGTTTCACCGTTAGTGATGTGATCGACGGGCCGGTCGGTTCATGGCGCTTCGATCCGGAGAAACGCGAGCTGCGCGTGCCGATCGAGCCCGCTCAAGACCAAGCCTTCGCCCTAACCATCGAGACCCAGCGCGGCGCGGGAACCTTGCCGATGGATCTCGATCTCGCGCCGATCCGCGTCGCCGGCTCGGCGGGTGAAATCGGATTTCTCGCGCTGGCCTTCGGCGACGAAGCCCAACCGGAGACGGTCAATGTCGAAGGTCTATCAAGGGTGAACCCGGAGGATTTCAACGCCAAGTTGTTGCCACGCGACAAGGAGGGTAATCCACTGGCGCTGCTCCAGCACGCTTTCCGTTACGGCTCGGGCGACGTCATGGCGCACGTCAAGGTCGCCGCCGTCGCCCCCGAACTGCGGGCGGATTCCTGGCAACTCGTCTCGCTCGGCGAGGACCGGCTGGTGGTCGCCACCGATCTAACGATCACGATCACCCGCTCCGGTGTGTTCCGCCTGGCGGTCGATCTGCCGCAAGGATTGGACGTCGAAACCGCCACTGGCGAGGGCTTGAGCCAATGGACGGTTAGCACCGACAAGCGGGTGCTGACCCTGCATCTATCCGGCAAGACGATGGGCAAGCGCGAGTTCAGCCTCACTCTAACTGCCCGCGCGCCGGGAGCGCAGGAAAAATGGCAGGTTCCGCGATTGTCGTTGCGCGATGCCTCGCGGGAGACCGGCGTGGTCACCGTCGTTCCTGAGCGTGGCTTGCAAGTGCGGGCCGTGGAGCGCCGCAATGTTTCCCAGCTCGATCCCCGCGCGCTGGCGGATGCGCCCAAAGACTCCGCCCGCGCGGCGGCCCGGCCCGGTGCGTTGGCCTATCGGTTGTTGCAAAGCGACTGGTCGCTCGGTCTTTCTATCAGCCGACTCGATCCTTGGGTCACGGCCCAGGTGTTTCACGAATCGACATTGCGCGAGGGGCAAATGCTCACCCGCGTCGTCATCGGTTATAAGATCGAAAACGCCGCACTCAAATCGCTGCGCGTCCGCATTCCCGGACTCGACGCCACCTCCGCCGCCACCGTGCGGGCGAACGGTGCCGCAGTGGCGGATCTGGTGCCGGTCGCGGGGCAGGAGGGGGTATGGGATATCAATTTCCAACGCGGCGTTGCTGGCGAAACCAGCGTCGAGCTGGAATACCAGCGCGCCAGCAAGGATGACGGCGGCGAGCTGATCCAACCCATCGTGCTGGAGCAAGTCCGCCAGCTTTCCTACTTCGCCGCGATCCGTGCGGGAGGTCGGTTAGAGCTGGAAACGGGGACTTTGCCGCGCGGTTGGCAACGGGCGGATTGGGCGGTCGTGCAATCGACTCTCGGCCAGGCCGCAGGCAACGTCGCCCCGCTGCTGGCGTTCCGCGTGGCTGATCCGGAAGGTCCGCTGCCGGTGATCTTGAAGCGCCACCAACTAGCGGATTTGCAAAAGCTCCGGGTTGCCAAGGGAACGCTAACAACCCTGATGTCGCCCGCCGGCGATGCGCTGACGGCGGTGGATTTGAAAATGCAAGTCGTCGGCAAATGCACCCTGCGCCTGAAGCTGCCGAAGGGTGCCGCGCTCTTCAACGTGTTGGTCAACGACGAGGGTGCCACGCTTGTTAGAGAGGGCGACGAGTGGTTGTTTTATGTTTTCCCGTCGCCCGAAGTCGGCCGTCCCGCGACGGTGCGCTTCGTTTATTCAGCCGCGACCGGCAAGGGCAAGCGGCTCGAAGGACCGGTCCTCAACGTGCCGATGGAAAACCTAACATGGCGGGTGCTGGTGCCGGAAGGATGGCAAATGGTCAGTCACGGCGGCGATTTCGATTTGAAGGAGCAGGCCGCGATGGGCTCGTTCAAGCTGGAGGACTATCAGTCGTTCGTGCAGAGCAAAAAGGAAACTGACTCGAAGAGCGCCGTTGCTTTGCTCGATCAGGCGAATACCTGGATGAAGGCGGGCGATCAGGAAAAGGCCAGCCAGGCCTTCAGCAACGCCGTCCGCAGCAACCAACTCGACGCCGCATCCGGCGAGGACGCCCGGGTCCAGCTCCGCCAGCTCAAGACCCAGCAAGCCGTACTCGGCCTCAACACCCGTCGCCAGAAGCTGGCGATCGATAACAAGCTCTCCGCCCCGCAGGCCGAGAACGCGCAGCTCCAACGCGCCGCCGACGCCAACCCGGTCCTTCGCGGCGGCTCTAACTACGATCCCAAACAGTTCGAGCGTTTTCTCGAAGGCAACACCGCTGACGAAAACACCGCGCTCAAGGAAATCGCCAACCGCATCGTCACCCAACAGTTAGCCGCCGAACCCGCGCCGGTCGCGCTCGACGTCACGCTGCCGGAACGAGGCACCGTCCTAACATTCGGGCGCAGCGTGCAGGTGGACGGCAAGCGGCCGATGGCGATCACGCTGAAACTCAAGCGTTCCGGCAGCGGTTTCGCCTGGCTCACGATCCTGCTCTGTCTCCTGCTAGGGGTGATGGGCGGGGCGAGAGTTATGAAAGCCGGAGATCAATGACTTCGAGCAAGGGCACCAAATGGTTCTCGATGACATCCCAGAGGATCAAATGATCCACCATGTCGTAGCCATGTGCGATGATGTTGCGTAGTCCGATGATCCGGTGAAGTTGTGGAATGGTGGGGGTTTCGTCGGGGAAATCCCGGCGCACGCGCGCCAATGCCTCACCGATGATTTCTAACTCTCGCTCAGCAATGAGCTGCAAATCCCGGCGGGAACTGAAGGTGACCTCGTCGATGCCGTCACAAAATCCCTGCAGCTCGATGATGGCCTGCCGAGCATCATGCAGGTGCTTTTCAGGCCGATGCGGCATAGACAACTTTTCCTGAGGTTTGCAGCTCTTCTCGGAAGACGGGATTGCGAATCGCATCCGCGCTGACCAGGTCCACTGGACGATGAAAAAGGATCTCCAGCGCTTCCTTGAGATCCATGTAAGCGGTGAAGCGCCCCTTGGCCGTGGGTTTACTGAAAGTTACTGCTAGATCGATATCGCTGTTCCGGCTGAAATCCGCAGGTCGCAGAGCAGAGCCGAACAGAATCAGTTTCTGTACACCGCAACGCTCGCAAGCCTGCCGGATCTCGGAAATTTCTCGCTCGGTGAGTTTCATAACGGGTCAAAGCTATCATTCGAGTCTTCGATACTCCACGAAAGAATGGGGAAAAACACGCTGACTATCATCCCTCCTCCTCCCAAGCCCGCTTTAACGCCGGGCCGAGGGCGCTGTCGAGGGCCTGGTGCCAATGGTCGCTGGTTTGGATGATGGGAAGCTCCGGGAGGATGCGCGGCGGCAATTCCTCCGGAGCTTCAGGCGCATGCGCCCGGAAATACTCGCCGCCCTCCGCAGCCGGACCGATGACCCGGTGAGTGGTACGGCCCAGTCCTAACAGCGCGGCGTGGACCCAGCGGGCACCGAGGTGGGGGCAGAGGATTTCGCCGGAGGCTTGGATCGGGAAATGATCGGAGTTTCCGCCGAAGTCGATTTCCCAACCATCGCTGCGAAAAACGGCGTCGCGCGTTTGCCAGGTTTCCGCCAAGCGGGGAAGTAGCCAGAAGCGGACTGCCTCATGGGCGTCGTCCGGTTCGACGGCTAGACGAAGCCGGGCATCTGATAGTCCGCGGAGTTGGCGGAGGGTGGTCACGACGATCGCCCTGTAGCGGCGGGCGGCTTCCTCCGGACCATGGTCGGCGGCCATTTCCGGCAGGACGAGGCCGGGCAGGGGTTCCTGGATTTTCAGCGTGAGCAATCGCACGAAGGAAGATTCGTCCGGGCGGGCGGAAGGACCAAGCGCGGATTGCTAAGGATTCCCTTATTTTATACCTATGGAAAACAATCTTGCCCCCGGGCGGGAGTGGGGGGATGCTGTGCCCGCAGCGAATCGGATGGCAGCCAAGGACAACAAGAAGCGGGGTGAACTCCCCGAACCGACGCGATGGTCGAACGAGATCACCGGGATCCTCTGGATCACGGCGGGATTGTTGCTGCTGCTCTCGTTGGTGAAATACAGTCCGGCGGACCTGCCGAAGTGGGGGCCGTTGGAGGCGTTTGCCGGGAAGTCCGGGGCCAAGGGCGAAAATCTAATTGGTCCGGTTGGCGGGGTGCTGGGGTTTATCCAGATCCTGCTGTTCGGTGCGGCGGGCTACTTGCTGCCGGTGGGCTTCATCTGGTTCGGGATCATCAAGCTGGCTTTTGACGCGCGGATCTGGCCACGGGCGGTGATGGGTTTTTGCATCCTGCTGCTTGCTGCTGCCGCCTGGCTCGATGCGGCGGATTTCTTTTTCAAGGAATGGGCGCAACGGTGCAGCCTGAACAACAGTCCCGGCGGCGTCATCGGCGACGGGCTGGGCGGTTTCGTGCTAACCAACGTCATCGGCCGCGCCGGCACCCTCGTTCTAACCGGCGGAGCCTATCTGGTGGCGGTGATCATGCTCACCGGCCAACAGCCGGTCCGTTTCGCCAAGGCCTGTTACCGCCTGGCCCGACTGAAATTCCATGAATGGCAGGCAAGCCGCAGCGCGACCGGGAAAATCGCCGCCCGCGAGGCGGAAATGCTCGCGGAGCGCGAGCGCCAGCGCGAACAGCGGCGCAAGGACCGCGAGTCGTCGAAGTCCGCCACCACAGCCAAAGCCGCTGCTGAAGACCCGCAGGCGCTGCTGCCGCTGCGCGAAATCCCCACCCCCGAGATCGTCGATGCCTCCCAGCGCCGTGCCATCGACCCCGAACTCATCGGGAAAAACCCCTTCAGCCGCAAGCCCTCCCCGGAGCATCAGGGACTCCAAGAGGGCCGCTTCCCTAACTACCAGATCCCGCAGTTCGACCTGCTCGACCCGCTGCCCGAGGTGGAAGACTCGGATGCGGATGATGACCACAAGGAAGAGACCCGCCAGATCATCATTGATACGCTCAAGGCCTTCGGCATCGAGGTGACGGCCGGTCCCATCACCCGCGGTCCGACGATCACCCGCTATGAGATCTATCCGTCCACCGGCCTCCGCGTTTCCCGTATCTCCCAGTTAGAAGCGGACATCGCCCGCGCCACTTGTGCCGAGCGGATCAATATCCTCGCGCCCATTCCCGGCAAGGACACCGTCGGTATCGAGATCGCGAACAGCAAGAAAGTGGCCGTGCCGCTCCACGAACTGCTCTACTCCACGGATTTCAACTCATCCAAGAAAAAGATCCCGCTCGCCCTCGGCAAGGACGTCTATGGGAACACGGTCATCGCCGACCTCGCCGCCATGCCGCACTGCCTCGTGGCGGGAGCGACCGGTTCAGGGAAATCCGTCTGCATCAACTCGATCATCGCGTCCATGCTCTTCAAGTTCAGCCCGGACGAGCTGCGCTTTATCATGGTTGACCCCAAGGTGGTGGAAATGCAGATGTATAACCGACTGCCGCACCTCGTGGTGCCAGTCGTCACCGATCCGAAAAAAACCGTGGCCGCCCTCAAGTGGGTGGTCAACGAGATGGAGAAACGTTACAAAATTTTCGCCAAAGTCGGCGTGCGGAATTTCGACAGCTTCAACGCCCGGCCCATCCCGGAGAAGGCTAAG
>JANOZJ010000440.1:0-9729 GCA_031429315.1 Akkermansiaceae bacterium | reverse complement strand
CGTGGCCTGCGAGAATCTTGATAGAAACGTCCACATCGTCACCCAGCACAGCGGTAGCAGCAGCGAGGCCAGACTCCATCGCCACAACCGTTTCGACCACTTGCCGGTCTCCGGACATTCGTCGGCCGCGGTGGCCGCGGTGGCCGCCCAGATATACCTTTTGCCGCGGTTGCCGCCGCGGCGGTTCGCCTGCTCGTGAGCCCGCCGGTTCGCCGAGCTGAGCACCTGGGCAAAGGAAATCCGCGGCCGCCGCTGATTTTTCAACGGCCTGACGGCAGACTTGGCTCGGCTTTTTTTCACCATTTCGGAAACGGGCCGGAGATTATTTCGCAAATCTTAACAAATCAAGCGAGATCCTCGGCGGGTTCCGGCAAGGAACTAACTTCAGCCTCCCCATGGCCGCGGAAGGTGCTAGGTTCTTCCCTATATGAGCATTCTAACGCAGCCAAAAACCCTCCGCGGCAAGTCGCTCACGGCTGCCGTGGACATCCGCAAGCTTCCGAAAGTCCTGCTCCACGAGCATCTCGACGGTGGACTGCGGCCCGCCACGGTGATCGAACTCGCGGCCGAGCTTGGCTACCAAGGGCTGCCCACCACCGATCCCACGGACCTTGCGGCGTGGTTCCACCGCGGTGCCCAACGCGGGAATTTGCCGGAGTATTTGGAAGGATTTCAGCACACCACTTCGGTCATGCAAACGCCCGAGGCGCTGGAACGGGTGGCGTTTGAATTCATCGAGGACATGTATCACGACGGCGTGGTCTATGCCGAGGTCCGCTTCGCGCCCGTCTATCACACGGCGCGCGGCCTGACGCAGGACGATGTCGTGACCGCCGTGATCGCCGGACTGGCACGGGGCGAGCACACCTACGGCGTCGAGTGGGGCCTGATCATTTGCGCGATGCGCCACATGCAGAACTCGCTCGCAGCCGCCGAACTCGCGATCCGCCATCGCGACAGTGGCGTGGTCGGTTTCGATCTGGCGGGCGGCGAAGATGGATTCCCACCGAAGAAACACGTCGAGGCGTTCCAGGCGATCGAGCGCGCAAATTTCTATATCACGATTCACGCCGGCGAAGCCTACGGCCCGGAGTCTATCTGGCAGGCGCTCCAATATTGCGGCACCCACCGCCTCGGCCACGCAACCCGTCTGCGCGACGATATCGAGATCCTCCCCGATGGCAGCCTCAAGCTCGGCCGCCTCGCCCAATACATCCTTGACCGGCGCGTCCCGTTGGAAATGTGCCTGCTCAGCAACCTGCACACCGGTGCTTGCGCCACGCTCGAAGATCACCCGTTCGGCGTGTTTTTCCGCCGTGGCTTCCGCGTCTGCCTCAACACCGACGACCGCTTGATGAGCGACACCTCAATGACCTGGGAAACCACCCTCGCCACCGAACTGTTCGACCTCAGCCTCGGTGAAATCGAAAAACTCTCGCTCAACGCCATCAAGAGCGCCTTCGCCCCCTTTGACCAACGCCTCAGGCTCATCTTCGACGTCATCAAGCCGGGATTCGCGGAGGCGAGAGCGGGGCTGGAGTGAAAGCTCTTCGTTCTAGTCCAACCCTTTAGGGTGACTTCGTGCTCACTAAGGGGCCCTAAAGGGCTAAACTACGCACGCAGATTTGACGGCTTGCGTGTTTCATTGCCGCCGTGGACAGTCGTCAGCACCCCATGCCGCTCATCCGCCACTGCCGCTTCACCGCCATCGACTTCGAATCGGCGGGCGCGACGCGCGGAAAAACCGACACCCCGGTCCAGATCGGCCTCGCCTCGTGGTCCGCGGAAGCCGGCCATGACGCATCCTTCGTTTCCTATCTGCGCACCCATCAACCGATTCTTTGGGCTGCTAGAAAAGTCCACGGCATCGGCCCGGAACATCTGATAGAAGCCCCCGCCCTGCTGATGCTGTGGCCGGAGGTGAAACAACGCCTCGCCGGAGCTGTCGTCGTCGCCCATGGCAAGGGCACGGAAAAACGTTTTCTCCGCGCCTTCCCCGGCCATGGCTTCGGCCCGTGGATCGACACGCTCCTACTCGCCCGCGCCGCGTGGCCGGACTTGCCGGATCACTCGCTGGGTGCCGTTTGCGAAGCGCACGGTCTGGCAGAATCTATCAGGATTCTTGTTCCCGCGAAATCCTGGCACGACGCGTTGTTCGATGCGGTGGCGTCGCTCGTGCTGCTCGCCCACCTGGTCAAGTCCCACGCCCTAACCGACCAATCCGTGGAGTCGCTGCTTCACCCGGACACCTCGCGCTGGCATCAATTGAAACGATCATGAGAGATGGCGCTGAAACGAGCGGACAGAGTGGGACATCCGTTGTAGCGGCGGTCTGTGACCGTCTGCTGCGTCCCTGGCAGAGGCTTCGCTCGCTTCCCTCGCATCGACGCTCACAGAGCGCCACAAGGCGGTTCATTGGCAAGCTGGTGGCAACCGGAGCGTTTCCAATCGTCCTATTCTGCCTGCTTTTGTTAGCGGGTTGTGAGCGCCCCAAAAGCCCGCAAGTCTCCGCGCCCGAGCCCAAGGACGACGCCGCGCTCGTAAAATCCCTGCTCGCCGAGAATCTATCCGCCCGCACGTTTGCCTTCGCCACCGTCGCCGAGGCCTGTTCGGGCAAGCGCGTGCTCGCCCTAACCGACGATCCCGCCCACCGGCGCGTCACCGCCGCCATCACCCGGGCGCTCACTCTAACCATCGCCGAGTTCAACCAACCCGATTCCCCCGTCCGCCGACTCCGCCGCATCAATGAGGCCTCGAAATTCTTCGAAGACGGCATCCTCCAGCACCTCAACGAGATCCCCGGCCTCAAGTGCGACATCCCGCCGACCCGCGCCGGCGAGCACCAGCGCTCCGGCTATCCGGACCTCCGCATCGTCGATCAGGAAACCAAGCTCGTCTTCTATCTGGACCCGAAGCTCGTCGAACAAGGCTCCGCCGAAAGCACCTTCCGCACGTTCTATTTTGAGCCGAAAAACGAAACCCTCAAAATCACTGACGACGCCGTCCACCTGCTAGCCGGCATCGAGCACGACGGAAAAGACGGCCTGTGGACCTTCACCGGCTGGCGGTTGATCGACCTTTCCAAACTCCGCGTCCGGCTCAAAGCCGAGTTCCAGGCCTCCAACGCCGAACTTTACCGGAAAGCGGAGCTTTCCCCTACAGCGCCAAGATAGGTGAGACGATGTTTGCCGAGTCGGGGCCGCTCGACTCACAATCAACAACAGCAATTTATTAGAAATCAGTCTGTTGACGTGGAGAGATTCCGAACCTAGCTCTGTGCGGGAACGGCGTGTCTGAAGGCGAATCTCCCTGAGCCGTCCCATTTACCATTACCAATCATGATCTGTTCCACCCGTGTGACCCGTCCTTTCGCCCCGTCAGCCGCTTGCGCGGCATTTTTGTTAGTCCTGATGACGGGGGAGTCCGGAGCAGAAGCTACCGTCTTCAACGTTCGTGCCATCCAGCGGCTGGGGACGAAACTGATCGATATCGACTACCATCTAAGTGATGCGTCCGATCCAGTGACGGTGCGCGTGCACATTTCCAGCAACGACGGGAAAACTTTCGAGGTTCCGAAAACCTCGTTGAGTGGAGCCTTCGGCGCGGGGATGACTACGGGCAGAAACAAGCGGATTACCTGGAACGCCGGAGTGGACTGGAATGGCAAGATCTCTCCCGAGATGCGATTCGTCGTAGATCCTGGTCCGGGCGAAGGAACATCGTCCAATCGGACCTACGTCGACAGCGAATGGCCAATCAAGCGTCCGCCGGTGTTGAAGGATTCGCGACGGTCCAGCAGCCGCCGCTACATCAGCTTCGAGACTGAAGAACAAACTTTGGAGCGGCCGGATTCGGGATCGGTCCCGGTGTATCTGCAGGTAAAAGTGCCGGAATTCGCGGCAAGAAACGGCGGCTGGGGGGAACGTCAAGTAGGTTTGGGATGCTTTTATGGGTTGGAGATCAATGCCAGCGGGGTTTTTCCCGACGCCAAGATTTACTACAAGGTCGGTGGAGAAATTCCAAGTCCACGCACCCTCGGCAAAGAGTGGAAGCCCACATCGTTCAACTCCATCATCAATGTCCCGCTGACTGATAAGACCTACTACTTCAAGATCGTATTGGGCTCGGGGGAGGTTGCAGGGGCTTTCGACAGACCACTTAAAGTCTCCGCTTCCTTCAAATCGGCCCGGTTGTGCGATTCCTCAGGGGCTCCTGTGACCACGCTGAACCCTGCGGGAGATCTGTGGGTACTCGCCCACGGAAGAAATGACGGAGAGAATTCCTTCAGGAGAATGAACCAGGTCGTGAACGCCGGCGCGGGACCGACGCAGGTGGCCTCCATGGACTGGGCGAGCGGGGCCTCCGGTGATTACTTCGATTTGGGTGCCGGTCGTTATTTCGTGAACCTGGGCAAAAACTTGGCTGGGCTTCTCAAGAATCAGGGTTTCCCGGGCTGGAAAGTTCACTGGGTCGGTCATTCGTGGGGTGCCAATGTAGGCTACGAAACCGCGCGTTCAATGGGACGGGTCAATCGTTACGTTGCGCTGGATCCAGCGATTGAAGCACCAGGTTATAACGACGACCGCGTGGACTTCGGAGCAGTCAGTCGTCGTTCCACAGGCATCAAAGGCGGCGACTCATTGCGCGGCATCTTGGGCAGCGAGAGTAAAACGGCTACAACCGGTTGCGCCATCCGCCTCTTTTCAACCTCTCATTCCGGCGATGAAAAGGACGCCCGTTTCTACCATTTCGTTCCCCGGGACTGGTTCATCCGAGCGATGAGTTCGGACTCCGGCGTTTACTGGCCATTTTTCAAGAGCCAGATTCTGCGGGACGGGGAAAGCCCGGATACCCCGTGGACGGCGAGCGGGAAGATTTCCGGCTTCGACATGGAAGTCTATGGGAAAACCTCCAGCGAAAATAACGGTCAGTTCCTGGAAACCCGATTCATTGTCTTCAAAGGTACTAAGGGCCTGATGGAAGCGAGAGCGAAAGCGGAACTGCTCGGCCCTCCGACCTGGACTTATTCTCGCCGCGAGGACTAAGAGCGACCCACCATTCAGTTGAGAATTTGCCCGATGATGTCCCGCAGGAATTGGACTCTGGCCTCCGGCCTTATGGTCGCAGCGATTGCGCTTCTCCTGTGGAAATCACTGCCGCAAAGGGCAATCCCGGAAGCCCGCATCGACAACCGCTCTCACAGGGCCAAGGACATACCGGCGGGTTCCGCAATACCATTGACGCGAAAACCCGCAGGCGAGCCCGCGGGTTTCAGCACACCTTTCACCATGGAACGTCTTTCCACCGAGCATGATAGGGCACCCTTGGCAGAGGAATGGGCTGAACTGACCCGGATTCTTTTAAATGCGGACGACGGTGATCTGGTGGATGCGGTCAAAGCAAGGTTTTCACTCCATGCGGGCACGCAGGAGCTGGCCACGCTGGCAGATGCCTATGACACTCCCGCTAACGACAACACCCGGCAGCGGATCATTGAGATTTTCTCCACCCTCCAATCGGCCGATTTCATGGAGGCCGCCCGTCAGATCGTGACCCACGAGAGCCTCCCAATCTCCGACCAGTTGGTAGGTGCGGCCGCCCTGTCGCTGGTCCGGAAAGGCGAACAGGAAGATATTCTGGCGATTTTCCGACGCTTGAACGCGTCCGGCGAGGACACCGACCCGGAGGGATCATTGCATTCGGAGGCGGACGGCCTGATGTATGCACTCAGTGAAGCCGAAAATCCCGCGTTGGAGGTTTTTTTTGCGGAGGCAGCAGCCGGCACCGGAGCCGCTACCACCGGTCGGGCTCGGATGGTCGCCGCAGCCGCGTTGCGGAATTATCACACCGTTCACGTCACCGAGGTGCTCTATGAAATCTCCCGAAACGAGCCCAACGCGCAGGTCCGGAAGCAAGCGCTGCTTTCGCTCGAAGCGATTCAGACCAGCGAATGAGGACACAGCGGTCCCGCTCCCCGCACCCGGCTCAACGCCGAGTTCCATACCTCCAACGCCGCACTCTATCAAAAAACCGAGCTTTCCCTCCCGGATTCCAGCCGTTAGCTTCGCCCTCTCATGACGCTTCCACCCCGGCGCACCAGCGGTTCCATCGCGATGGACGACTACCTTGAGCAGATCCTCCATCTGATCAAGGACAAGGGTTACGCCCGCGCCGTGGACATTTCGAAAAAGCTCGGCATCTCCCAGGCCAGCGTCACTAACATGCTCCAGCGCCTCGACGCGGAGGGCTTGGTCAACCACGAGAAATACCGCGGCACCATCCTAACGGAAGAAGGCCAGCGCATCGCCCTCGCCATCATCGAGCGCCACGAGACCCTCACCCGTTTCCTCCGCCTCTTCGGCATCGACGAGGAAACCATTTACAAAGACGTCGAAGGCATGGAGCACCACGTCTCACGCCCCACGCTCAAGGTCATCAGCGCCGTGGCAGACGCCCTGGAAGCCGATCCCGCGCTGCTAGAGCGGGTGAAAGTAGCGGCGATCACCGGTCGCCGCGAATCTATCTGATGAACAGATAAATGCTCACCCGACTCCGCTGCCTTCCGAAAAAAACTAAACAGGTGCTTCAAGCCACTTCGCATGTAGTTCAGCCCTTTAGGGCGTCTTCCTCTTTTCCTCCAAAGACGCCCTAAAGGGCTGAACTACATACAAGAGAACTCACCCCTCCTCCCGCGCGGGCATTCCGGTCTCGAAACGCATCAGGTCGGCGATAAATGTTAGAGGGATACTGCCGGTTTCGCCGTTGCGGTTTTTGGCGAGAACCAGCTCGGCCTTGCCTGCTTCCGCTTCGCGCTCTTCCTCGTTCTCGGCGTAGTAGGCGGTCCGATAGAGCAGGCCCACCATGTCGGCGTCCTGCTCGATCGAGCCGGATTCGCGGAGGTCGGACATCCGCGGCACGCCGAGGCTTTTACCGGCGCGGCTTTCCGGGCCGCGGTTGAGCTGGGCCAGGATGCAGATCGGAATTCCCAACTCTTTTGCCAGCCCCTTGATGCCGGCGGAAATTTCGGCGATTTCGCGCTCCCGCGAATTTTCCGCCTGCTTGGTGCGGGATTTCATGAGCTGGAGATAGTCGATGGCGATGAACTGGATGTCTTCGTCGCGTTTCTTGCGGCGGGCTTTCGCACGCAGCTCGTTGATCGAAATACCTGGCGTGTCGTCGATGAAAAGCTTGGCTCCGGACGTCTCGAGCGCGGCCCGCTGGATCCGTTGGAGGTCGCCCTTGGTCGGCGTGTAACCTCGGGAGAGCTGGCTCATCGCGAACTTCGCCCGCGAGAAAACCAGCCGCTGCACCAGTTGGAACGCGCTCATTTCGCAGGAAAACACCATCGACGACTTGCCTTGGTCGAGGCAGACGTGCTCCACCATGTTCATCATGAACGACGTCTTGCCCATCGACGGCCGCGCGGCGACGACGAACATTTCCCCCGGCTTCAGGCCGCTGCTCATGCGGTCCAACTCTTCAAATCCGGTCGAAATCCCCTGCGCACCCTTTTCACCTGCTAGAAGCGCCTGGAACTGTTCAATGACCTCGTTGACCGACTGCTTGATCGTCGGAGCCTTGTTGGTTTCCGAGCCCTCGCGGATCGCGAGCACCTTGGCCTCCACCGAGTCTAGCAAGGCCGCCACCTCGTCCGGCGCGTCGTAGGCCTGGGCAATCGCCTCGTTGGAATTCTGGATGATCGAGCGCAGCACGAACTTGTCCTTCACATGCTGCAAGTGGTGGCGGAAATGCCCCGGACTCGGCGCGTAGGTGTAAAGATCCGTCAGCGAAGACGGCCCGCCCACCCGGTCCAGCAGCCCGCGGTCTAACAACCGCTGCACCAGCGACACCAGCTCCACCTCGTTTCCCGCCTCGAACAACTCGATGAGAAACCCGAACAACGTCGAGTGCGACGGCAGATAGAAATGCTCCTGCGTCAGCTTCTCCTCGATCGCCACGCCGATGTATTCCTGCGGGTCTTGGAGCATTGAGGAAAGCAAGCTCTTCTCCGGTCCCAGCGCGTGCGGCAGCGCGCGGGTCACATCGTCCACCGCCGTGGCTCCTTGCTGGAGTTCGGCGGTTTTGCGGAAGGAAGGAGGTGCTTTGGTTTCGACGGCCATGGGTGGCGGCGAAGATGATTTAAGTGACTCCCCGGCGCAATCCAACACTCACCCCCGCCCGAAAATTCAAAAAATCCCCTACGGCTTCAAAGGAAATCTGTCCCTCGCCTCCGGGACGCTCATCGCCATTCTTCCAACCACGTTGACGCCCGCCACCCTCCCGCTATCGTCGCGCCACATGAGTCAGGAAAACGACCCCGTCCACGCATTCATCGACCATTGGTCGAAGGCCTAGGCCAGCGAGATGGCCAACTCGCAGTCGTTCATCAAGGATCTCACCGCCATTCTCGGCATTTCTCCCCCGTCGAATTCCCACTCGGACGGCTACTCCTTCGAGTTTCCCGTCAAGGTGCCCGGCTCTCTCATCGGCAACCGCATCGATCTCTACCGCCGCAGCCATTTCGTCTGGGAGTCCAAGCAATTCGTCGCGCCCAAGGAAGAGCAGACCGATCTCGAACTCGTCGCCATCAAGGCCGGCGTTTCGACCGCCAGGAAAAAATCCGGCCCACTCCGTTGCAGCGACGCTTGGGACGATGCCATGCTCCGCGCCCGCGGCCAGGCCGAGCGCTGCGTCCGCTACCTCCCTGCCGATGAGCC
This sequence comes from Akkermansiaceae bacterium, assembly GCA_031429315.1. Lineage (GTDB taxonomy): Bacteria > Verrucomicrobiota > Verrucomicrobiia > Verrucomicrobiales > Akkermansiaceae > Luteolibacter. Next base: position 1,012 of record JANOZJ010000440.1, on the reverse strand, counting down.
GAATCCTCCCTTCATCATCGTTTGCGACGTCGGCCACAGCTTCGAGATCTATGCCGACTTCACTCAGAACGGCAAAGCCTACCTGCCCTTCCCGGATCCACGCACCTTCCGCATCAAGCTCCAGGATCTGGCGGACGAGAAAATCCGCGAGCGCCTCCACCTCATCTGGACCAACCCCGCCGCGCTCGATCCCGCGAAGATTTCCGCCGAGGTCACCCGCGAGATTGCCGGCTACCTCGCCGAGCTGGCGAAATCCCTCGAACAAGCCAAGCACGATCCCGAGACCGTCGCCCAATTCCTCAACGGCCTCGAGTTTGCGAAGCACGAACTGGTCAACGAGTTGTTGGAATGCGAAAGCTATTTCTGCAAGCCCTACCGTTCATGAGAAAAAGGCGGGGTGGAGAATTACAACGGTCTGGTCTGGCAGTATTTCCCGAAAGGACATGACTTCACGTCCATCACTCCGGAGCGCCTCCTGGAGGTCGAGGATGAGATCAACAACCGCCCGCGCAACCATCCTGGCCTACCAGTCCCCAAACGACCTCCTTGACCACCTGAGAGCATCATGAGCCCTCCCCCGGACGGCTTTCGCGGAATTGCGGGATTCCACTCCAGGACTCGCTCCGCTCGCCCTTCCGTTCCATCCCACAATTCCGCGAAGGACCCACTAAACCATACAACCCACCAGACGGAACGACTCCTCCTCTACTTATTCGCTAACATTTTGAATCCGCCAATCTCAGAAAGTCGCTGCCGAAGCGCCGCCGTTGGTGACTTGCAATCCGACGCCGCACAATTTCAGGGCGAAGTTAGTTTAACCCGCCCATGACAATGACAATGATGATTGGACATGTGAACTTGGGAACCTAGTATGAAGTCATGATTCAAACCATCGACGACCTCGCTGCGAACGCGATTCAACTGCCACCGGATCAAAGATTCACGCTTGCCCAACGGATCCTGGCCAGCGTGGAACCGCAAGCGGACTCCGATGTTGATCGCGCGTGGGTGG
>JANOZJ010000439.1:0-9693 GCA_031429315.1 Akkermansiaceae bacterium | reverse complement strand
CACCGTGGCGCGGGCATTCTGCCCGCAGCCTTTCCATGCGAATCCTCACAATGTTCAGACCGCCTCTAAGAGTGGAGCAAGGGGCGTCTTTAGAACTCTTCATCTTTTCTTTCATCTGCGTCCATCTGCGGTTAGAGAAATTCGTTGTCCGCATTTCACCGGTCCATCAGCGCGAATTTGAGTTCCGCTTCGGAGACGACCTCGCCGTTGACGAGGCAGCGGCAGCGGGTTTGGCCGATGGAGCCGCGCATCTTGACGATTTCGGTTTCGATGAAAAGGGTGTCGCCGGGGAAAACCGGACGCCGCCATTTGACGCTGTCGGCGCTCATGAAATAGCCGATTTTGCCGCTGTTTTCCGGCTTGCGGAGCATCAGCACCGAGGAGACCTGGGCCATCGCTTCGAGCTGCAACACGCCGGGCATGATCGGGTGGCCGGGGAAGTGGCCGGCGAAGTAAGGCTCGTTGATGCTGACGTTCTTGATGGCGATGCAGCGGCTGTCGCCAAGGCAATCGACGATCCGGTCCACCATCAGCATCGGGTAGCGGTGAGGCAGGATTTTCATCACCTCGTTGATGTCGAGCACGCTCTCACCATCCGGGATGGAGACGGCGGCGGGCACCATCGAGCGCATCCGGGCGTATTCGGTTTTCAACTTGGCGGCCATCATCGTGTTAGGGCCGTGGCCGGGCTTCACCGCGATGACGTGGCCGAGAATCCTGATGCCGGAGAGCATCAGGTCGCCGATGAGGTCGAGCGCCTTGTGGCGGGCGAATTCGTTGGCGAAACGCATCGCTTCCTTGGACATGATCTCGTTGCCGCGGATGACCACGGCGCTTTCCAACGAGCCGCCTTTGATGAGGCCCTTGTCGAGCAGCGGCTTGACGTCTTCGTAATAAACGAAGGTCCGCGCGGCGCAGATTTCCTTCTCATAAAGCTCGGGCGAGACCTCGCTGGAGAAATACTCGGTGAAGCGGCCTTCCGGTCCCACGTTGGTTACGGAGACCCTGAAAGTCTTGCTCGGGACGATGGTGATGATGGTGCCGTCGCCCGTTTCCAAGTGGATCGGCTCGCGGATTTCCCAGACCTTGCGCGGCGAGGATTGGGCGAGCGTGCCGACCTTTTTGATCATTTCCACGAATGGCCGCGACGAGCCGTCGCCGATCGGCGGCTCGTTGGCGTCCATCTCGATCAGGCAGTTGTCCACGCCCATTCCTGTTAGCGCGGAAATGACGTGCTCGACGGTGTGAACCTTGACCGAGCCCTCCGCCAAAGTCGTCGCCCGCTCGACGGTCTGGACCTTATCCACGTCGGCGTTGATGAAGGGTTGGTCGGGCAAGTCGATGCGCCGGAACTTGAAGCCGTGACCTTCCGGGGCGGGCTTGAGCGTGAGCGTGACCTTCTGGCCGGTGTGGAGCGAAGTGCCTTCGAGAGTGGCTGGGCCAGCGAGAGTGTGTTGAACGGCTGCGGACATGGAGGCGCAGGTTTTAGCTTTACCCGGAAAGTATCAAGCCGGAATCAACGTTCGCCCAAACGATACCGCTCCCGCAGGATGGCGACCACCTGGCCGAGCTCGGCGTCGTCCAGAGGCCGTTGCCAGAGCAGCAATCTCGCGATTTCGCCATCGAACGATTCGTGGCCCGGATGCTGGATTGCATCGCGCTCCTGGCCGATCGCCATTTTCGAGGGATTGGCCGTGGTGGCAACCGCGATCTTGGCGGTGGCGGCGGGTTTGGCGGCGTCGATGAAAAAATCAAGGCGGACCTCGCCGCTCCCGGCCTGCATCCGGCCGATGACCAGATGGAAGCGCCCGGGTTTGATGGCGGGGGCGAGCAACTGCGGGTTATTGGCGTCGAATCGGCCGAAGCTGAGTCCGTTGCGCACGCCGTACCACGGGCGATTGTCATCGGTGAAACAGCCCCAAAGTCCCTCGTAGTTGCCGCTGTTGCGGAGGTTTCCGAAAAACGAATTCACATCCGCCACCCCGACCCGTTGCGGGTGGACGGCCACCACCGCCGCCCAAGTGTGGCCCTTGCCGGTGACCAGCGCGTCGAAGGCGTCCTCGTAGGGGCAGACCAGTTCCTGTTGGAGAAACACCAGCGCCGGGAGCCCGCCGATTTCAGGAACGGCTTCCCGCAGCGTGGGGCGGCCGGAGCCGGGTTCCTTCCGGCCTTCGTCGCGTTTGATGAACTCGAAGCGGTGCCCGGGCACCTCGCTGACCCATTTCGCGACGCGGTTGCCGTCTTCCACCGCGACTCCCCGCGTCGCATCCAGATCTAGCAGCAGCCCCGGCGCGGGCAGTTCGGCACCGGACGATGTGGCTTGCACGAAGAGCAGACAAAGGAGAATGCGGGCGATCATGAGTTTGTTTCTACCGGTGGGAGTCCGCAGGTCGAGACCGGTTTGATGGCCGGGCGCTCGGGTTCGATGATGATTTGTGACAACAGTTGGATGCTGTCCTCGTCGATCGTCCACGACTGATAGAGATCGGGGAGGGGAGTGGCGAGCGCGATCTTGCCATCGCGTTGGAGGCGGCGGAGGACCACGCGGAGGATGGCGAAGGCCATGCTGCCGAGCTCGTCGTCGTCGCGGTTGCGGTGGATGCGTTTGACGAGGTCGGTCTGGGCGATCCGGTCGATTTTCCCGTCGCGCGCGAGGTCGATGAGATGGGCGATTTCCACCCCGTAGCCGACGGGAAACGTGAGCGACTCCAAGGTGGAGCGGCGGGCGGCGTATTCGCCGGAGAGCGGTTGCAGGATGCCGCCGAGTTCGGGGTAAAACAACGAGATCAGCGGTCGCACGAGGATCTCGGACACGCGTCCGCCGCCAGTCGAATGCGACTCGTCGCCGTAAGCAAGCGGACGCTCGTAGAACGCCTTGACGTAGTCGATTCCCGGATCGGTTAGCAAGGGGCCGGTCAGGCCGGTGATGAAGCCGGGGTGGAAATTCAAAATGTCGCCGTCGATATAACAGATGATCTCGCCGCTGGCGACGTGGAGCGCCTTCCACAGGTTTTCGCCCTTGCCATGGTGGGGTTCTTCGGCTGGCAGGATCTCGGACGCCAGATGCACCGTGGCTCCCGCCGCCGCCGCGATTTCACGGGTCGCATCTTCGGAGCCGGAGTCGATCACCAGGATTTCATCGACGAAACCGTGGCTTCCAACGAGCGTTTCGCGGATGATCGAAACGATCGAACCGACGGTGTCCGCCTCATTGAGCGTCGGGATGCAGACCGAGATCCGCTGGGATTTTTTCAACGCGACCAAGGCGTTCACGTCGGCGAATTGCCGGTGGTGAAAGCGCTGCGGGGTCATCGGTTGCATTGGATTCTTGTCGCGTCGGTCCCGGCGCGGGCCTCGACCATTTCTAGCGGTTCAAGAGACCGGCAAAGCCCTTGCGACCGGCCCACAAGAGATAGGCGGCTAACAGGCAGAGAATCGGGACGACCGGCGGATTCGTCAGGCCTTCGCCTTTCATGACGAAGACATGGTAGGCGACGATGTTCAGAATGACCGGGCCGAGAAAGAGCAGCCCGAGATGGCGGGTGAGGGGAATGGCGCAGAGGATTCCGCCGAGGAGCTCGCAGGTTTTCACGAAATCCATGTAGCCGGTGGGGCCGAACGCCGCCATGAAATGCGCCCCCGGCGAGCCTTCCTGCGGTGGCGGCATGTCGGGCATGAGCTTGAAGAAATACATGAGCGAGAAGGCGATGAAAGCGAGACCGAGCAGGCCGCCTGCGATGTTAGGTAGGTGTTTCATGTCCGAAGTTAGGATGATTCTGAGGCTCATGTCGAGGACTGTGCTGCGGAGTTGCAACTGCGGAGGGAAGCGAAGCGCCACACCGCTTCCATGAACCGGTGGCTTTGGCCGCACCGCTCCAGGCCGGCGCGGAAGAATCCAAAGATTAGATGCTGCGCTCTGCTACCGCAGTCCATGGGACGCCGCTGCGGGCATTTGCGCTGGAAATCCGTTGCCGCCTGGGCATCGTCCGCGCATGGGGATGACTCGCTTTCAAAAACTGGCCACCGCGGCTCTGGTGTCCGTGCTGGTGCTGATGTTTGTCGGCGCGATTGTCAGGGTCACCGGCGCGGGGATGGGCTGTCCGGATTGGCCGACCTGTTGGGGCTGTTTGATCCCGCCGACCCAGGTCGAGCAGGTGGATTTTTCCAAACTGCCGATCGAGAAATTCCAGCGCAAAGCGCAGCGGATGGGTCGCGATCCGGCGACGATCACGGTGGAGAGCTTGCGGGCGGATTTCAACCCGCGGCATGTCTGGACGGAGTTCCTCAACCGCCTGTCGAGCCTGCCGGTGGGGTTCTTTTCGCTGGCCACCTTCATCGCCGCGTTCTGGCAGCGGGAGAAGCGGCCGCTGGTTTTCTGGATGGCGTTCGCCGCGCTGGTGACCGTGCTGGTCAACGCGTGGATGGGCGCGCAGGTCGTTTACAGCGGCTTGTCACCCGGAGTTCTAACGACCCACCTCGCGCTGGCGATGAGCCTAATCGGGATGTTAGTTTACTGCGCGTGGCGCGGCACCGACACACCCTGGCGGATCGCCATGGTGGAAGCCCCGCTGTCACGGCTGCGGGGGATTGTCACCGTGCTGTTAGTGGTGATCGTCGCCGAGGGGATCATCGGCTCGCAGGTCCGGGAAATGACCGACGAGCTGGCAAAGTCCCACGCCAACGCCGCTCGCGGGACATGGGTCAGCGAGTTGGAAGGATCGTGGAAATACCTGGTCCACCGGAGTTTTTCGTGGGTGGTGTTAGGGATGACTCTGTGGGCCTGGGTGCTGACGCGCCGCCACCGCACCGGCGGTGCCGGCAGGGTGGAGCGGATGGTGCTGGGAATCGTAATGTCGGAGATGGTGCTTGGTCTGGTGATGGCGCAGATCCACATCTATTCGTGGGTGCAGGTCCTGCACGTCGGCCTCGCGGCGATCCTGCTGACCTTCGTCTGGCTCTGGCGCTTCGGGCTTTCCGCCGCCCGTTAGAGCCCGGCGGCCTCGCCGCGCCCCGGCTACCCCGAGGCTGCAATCGGCCTGCCAGTAATCATCTTCTTTGGAGCGGGAATCTCGACCTGCATTCTTGTCTTCAAGAAACAGCGCAGAACCCCTGATGACATCCTCTTTATTGACGCCAGCCTGGGCTTTGAACAAGTTGCCAAGCAGAACAAACTGCGCCCCGAAGACATCGAGCGCATCATCAACACTTATCGAAAACGGGAGGCCGTTGACGAGGATCGTTACGTCGTAGCGGTTTTTGTAGGTGCCACCCTGTCACTGCGGCCGTTTGAGCAGCCGGGGCGTTCTTTCGGCACGCTGTATGCCGGTCAAACATGTCAAGGCGCTCGCCGAGCTGGTTAGAAAGAAGCAGCCCAATGCCATGCTCTGCTCGCGCATCGGCCACGGCATGGGCGACTATCTCAGCCTTGGCGATATGGAAGTGCCCGTCCGCAGCCAGGAAGGCTTGTGGGAGACCTGCGATTCCACCAACGATTCCTGGTCCTACGCCTGGTATGACCAGAACCGGAAGGAGCCTAAGGAAATCATCGATTGGATGGGAAAATTCGGCGAATGGAAATACTTGCTGCAAGTCGGCAACTGGCAGCCCGGTGGCGTGGTCGAGTGGGATGTCGATGTCGCCAAGGCCGGCGACTATCATGTCGCGCTCACCTATAAAGGCGAAGGCCGCCCGGTCTGGTCAGTCAACCCCTCGGAAGGCGTGAAAATCCAAAACCAGCAAGCCGCCAGACACGTTTACAAATCCTATCGCATCGGCATCATCAGCTTCTCCAAACCCGGCAACCACAAAGGCAGCGTCTCCCTCGTCGAGGGCGATCCCGCCAGATCCAGTCTGGAAGCCATCACCTTCACTCCGGCCCGCTAAGTCTTGAGCGGAATTCCGAAATATCCTTCCCATCCAGCCGTATCCACCCGCACTCATGATTCACTCTCCTATGACCAAACTCCGACACCTCCCGCTCGCCATCCTGTGCGGACTCTCCGCGCACGCGGCAGATCTCCACGTCTCGCCCACCGGCAAGGACGGCAACCCAGGCACTTATGCCGCGCCCTTCAATCACCTCGCCGCTGCCCGAGATGCCGCGCGCAGGTTCGCCGGCAAGGAAGCCGTTACCATTCACGTCGCGGATGGCTTGTATTATCTCCCTGAAACGCTGGTCTTCACTCACTCCGATTCAGGCACGGAGAAATTTCCCGTCATCTATCAGGCCGTCAACGAAGGCAAAGCCGTACTCAGCGGCGGCCTGAAGCTCGACCTGAAATGGGAGTCTCTTGCCGATGGTATTTTCAAATCCACCACGCCTGCGGGCCTCGCCATCGACCAACTCTTCATCGACGGCGGTCGCCAGCGCATGGCGCGTTATCCGAACTTCGATTCGCAGAAAACCACCGACGCCTATCAGGGGTTTTCCGCCGATGCATTTTCCAACGAGCGCGCCGCAAAATGGGCCGATCCCGCAGGCGGCTACATCCACGCCATGCATGCCCATCGCTGGGGCGGCTATCATTACCGCATCACCGGCAAGAACCCCGATGGCAGCGTCGCCTACGAGGGTGGCTGGCAGAACAACCGCCAGATGGGCATGCACGAGAAGTTCCGCATGGTGGAGAACATCTTTGAGGAACTCGATGCCCCCGGCGAGTGGTTCCACAACGCAAAAACCCACACGCTCTATTTCAAACCCGAAACCGGTATGGACCTCGCGAAGGTCAACGTCGAAGTTGTCCGCCTCCGCCACCTCGTCGAGTTCAAGGGTTCGTCTAACAAACCGGCGAAACACATCACTCTCAAGGGCTTCACCTATCGCCACGCCGCCCGCACTTTCATGGACACCAAGGAGCCGCTGCTGCGTTCCGATTGGACCATCTACCGCGGCGGTGCCGTGCTTCTCACCGGCACGGAAAATGTCAGTATTCTCGATAGCGAGTTCGACCAAGTCGGCGGCAACGCGGTTTTCATCAACAACTACAACCGCCGCGCCCTCGTCAAAGGCTGCCACATCCATGATGCCGGCGGCAGCGGCGTCTGCTTCGTCGGCGATCCCGATGCCGTGCGCGATCCGCTCTTCGAATACGGGAAAACCAACGACCTAACAAAAATCGACCGAACGCCGGGACCGAAGACCAACAATTATCCAGCCGAATCCGCCGTCGAGGATTGCCTCATCCACGGCATCGGTCGCGTAGAGCGCCAGCCTGCCGCCGTGCAGGTTTCCATGGCCTACAACATTGCAGTTAGAGACACCTCCATTTACGATTGCGCACGCGCTGGCATCAACATCAGCGAAGGCACTTGGGGCGGCCACCTCATCGAGCGCTGCGATGTTTTCGACACCGTGCTCGAAACCCACGACCACGGCTCGTTCAACTCCTGGGGCCGCGACCGCTTCTGGGTTTCTAACCACCGCGCGGTTTCCGAACCGGAAATCAAAAAAGACCCGAAGCTCCCTTACCTCGATTCCATGAAAACCACCGTCATCCGCGACAGCCGCTGGCGCTGCGACCACGGCTGGGACATCGACCTCGACGACGGCTCCAGCAACTACGAAATCCATAACAACCTCATGCTCGCCGGCGGCCTCAAGTTCCGCGAAGGCTATGGCCGCAAAGCCTATAACAACATTCTGGTGAACAGCGGATTTCACCCGCACGTCTGGTTCGACGACAGCGCCAGCGCGTTCTATCAGAACATCACCATGAAGGCCCACGCCGGCATCGGCCAACCGGAAGGCTGGGGGAAACTCATCGACCGCAACCTCTTCATGACCGATGCGGACCGTGCGCAAAACCTCGGCTCCGGCGGCGATGCTAACTCTGCGGCAGGCAATCCGAAATTCCTCGATCCCGCGTCCGGCGATTTCCGCGTGGCGGACGATTCTCCAGCGCTGAAGCTCGGTTTCAAGAACTTCCCGATGGACCAGTTCGGCGTGAAGAAACCATCGCTCAGGGCGATTGCCAAAACTCCGGTCATCCCTTCCGTGCAAATGCCCGGCGGTGATTCGCAGGTGAAATCCGAACTGGCTCTATTCTGGCTAGGAGCACCGCTGCACAGCATTGTCGGCGATGAATTCTCAGTTTTCGGAGTCAGCAAGGACGATGCCGGAGTGCAGCTCGTCAAGGTTCCAGCAAATTCCGCGGTCGCCAAAACCGGTCTGCGGGAGAACGACCTCATTCAAGGAGTGAATGGCCAGAAAGTGTCCAACACCGATCAGCTTTTCGCCGGGCTCAACACCGCCGGCAGCACACAGATCAAGCTCCGCGTGATCCGCAACCAGAAGCCCGAAGAAATCACTTTGTCCGCCACTCCCTTCATCGGCACCGAAACCGCTAACAATGCGAAAGGTTTCACCAAGATAATCCCTTCGAGCGCGAAGAACGTTATTACTGCCAGCGAAAAGGTGAACAACGATCTGCTCGCCAGCCTAACAGACGGCATCCTCAACGAGGGGTATGGCCCGGTTTTCACCAACGGCATCCGACTTGGAATCTACAAGATGAACCTCGGCACCGCGAAACCCGTCTCCGCTATCAGCTCGTGGTCGTTCAACCAAAACAACAACCGCAGCCGCCAGTTCGTCACCATTTACGGCAGCAATTCCGAGGCTGATCCCGGTTGGAACGTCAAGGATGCGAAGAAGTTCACCCCACTCGGCAGCATCGACACCGCCTCCCTGCCCATCGCTCCATTCACCGCCGCCTCCCTGCGTGCGCCGTCCGGCAGTTCCCTCGGCTCCTTCCGCTGGATCGCGTGGCAAACTTCACCCGTGTCCGCCGAAGCGGAAAACACCGCCTGGCAGGAATTTTCCGCAGAGGTGGCGCGCTGAGTTGCGAGACCTTGCACATTCACCTTTCACAAATCCTGATGCGCGGCAGTGTATCTGGCTGGCGGCGGACGCCTATGGTGCTGGGACGTCTTCACCCACGCAGGTGACATTTCGTGGGTGACGGGCAGGTGGCGACAACCGCTTTGGATTATTCCGGCGCGGTCCCGAAATCCTGTTGTGACCGGTTCATGGAAGCGGTGTGGCGCTTTGCTTCCCACCGCAGTCCATGGGGTCAGAGTTCCTGCTCGATCGCTTTCAGTGTTAGAAAGAGTTCCTGCCAGCGCTTGAGCTTTGGTTCGATGGCGATCTTCTCGCGAGCGAGGTGCGCCCTAACGGCGGTTAGCGACGAGGCGTAGTCCTGGAACACGATGCGCAGCGCTTCCTCGTAGTCCGCGCGCAGGGTGCTGGCGAAGCCGCCGCAGGTGTCTAGCAGGCGCTTCTGGAACTCGGCGGTGATGGACTTGCGGGTGATCCACGCGGTGAGCACGCCGCCGGCGAGGAACAGGGCGGCGATGCCGCAGAGGATGGCGGGTGCCCACGGCACGCCGAGTGCGCCGCAGGTGGCACCGGCGGTGGTGAGCAGCAGCAGCATGAAGGTGAAGGATTTGAGCGCGAGGTTGCGGCGGCGGATGTCCTTGTCGAGCTGGTTGCGGACCTTGAGGTTGCCGATGCCCTGGCGGGCGGCGCGGCCGAGCCGCAGGACGAAGCGTTTTTTGGCGGTGGCCAGCGTTTCATCGAGCGGGCCGGAACTGCCGAGATCGACGGCCATCGCTTGCTTCACCCGCTCGCCGAGTTCGTTCCAGTGGTTGCGGCAGAATTCGACGACTTCGACGCCATCCTTGTCGGCGACG
>JANOZJ010000438.1:0-1574 GCA_031429315.1 Akkermansiaceae bacterium | reverse complement strand
CCGCCACGAACGGCCGTACCGGGCGATGCTCAACCAGCGGATCGCCGAGGATCTGCGGCGCCATGATGCGCTGGTGCATGTGATGGTCCACACCGATCCCACGACGGACGGGCTGGTGGTGTTGGAGACGCCGGCCGGAGCCGAGCTGGCGGAGAAATTTGCCAGCGCCTGGCGCTCGCAGCTGGTGGCGTCGGATCTCGACGTCCGGCAGGTGAGCGGTGTGGAGCTGGGACCATTGGGGGCCGCCCTGGCGGGAAAATTTCCGGCCAGCCAGTATGCCTTGGTGAAGCTCTCGGTCGCGCAGACGTTTTTCCTGGAAGGGCGGCCGCTGCGGTGGGAGACCTTGAAGAAACTATTGCTGGAGTCGCTGGCGGCGGTCGGCAGCGAGGTGGTGGTCAGCGCCCCAGAATCCCCTTCGACTGATCCATGCTGAGGGACCGTTGTTCGCGCCAGTCGATGATCTCGGGCACTTGGAAAGTTGTGCGGGCGTTTTCGATTTGGTCGTTGGGTCCCTTTTTGACCGGGGTGGTTCCGGCTTCGCGGGCGGCTCCGGTGGTGTAGTCGCCGGTCTTGTAATTGTCCGGGATCTTGGCGTTGGAGCCTGCTTCACGGGCACCTTGGCCTTGCAGGGCGGAAGTCGTTTGAAAGCGGCTGCCATCAGTGTTGCCGGCGTAGTCCTTGGCGGCGTAGTCCTTGTTTCCCCACCAGGACTTTTTGGCGTAGTCGCCGGTTTTGTAGTCCTTCTTCTGGTAAGCCTTGCTGGCGTAGTTCGATTCGCCTTTGCTCTCGAAAGAGCTTCGCTTGTCGCTCTTGGGAATGAGATTTCCATTGGCGTCCTGTTTCATGCCGTTGTCTCTGGAGGTTTCCTGAACCCATTCATCCACACTTCGCTCTCTCCCGCCGCTGGATTGGGGCGTCGCGGCCGTTTTCTGGTCCTTGTCCGAGGCGCAGGAGGCGAGCAGCCACGGCAGCAGGGCGATGAGGCGAAGGGCTTTCATTTGGAGGCGAGACGTTGTTCGAGTTTGGGATCCGGGATGGCACCGCGTTCGAGGGCTTGGGCGTAGTAGGCTCTCGCGTCGTCGAGGCGTTTGGCGCGGGCGCACAGGACGGCTAGCTGATAGTAGGGCTCGCTCGGCAGCGGGTCGGCGGCGATGGCGGCCTTGTATTCGGTTTCCGCTTCCTTCGGGCGGCTGAGGCGGTCGGCGATGGCTGCTAACAGGAAGTGGCTCTTGGCATCGTCCGGCGCGAGGGTGACGGCTTGTTTGACGTTGAGTTCGGCGGCTGGCAGATCGCCGAGGAGATAGAACGAGTAACCTAACATGCGCTGGGCGTAGGGGTTGTTCGCGTCGAGTTCGACGGCGCGGCGGAAGGAATCGACGGCGGCAGTTGGATCGTTCAGTTTGAGATCGACGACGCCGAGCTTGCACAGTGCAGGGATGTGGCCGGGGTGTTGCTCGACGATCATTTGGAACAACTCGCGGGTGGGCAGGTAGCGGCCGGCGGCGAAGGATTTCTCGGCGGTGCGTTCGTAAACCGAGATGTCGCGGTTCAGCTCATTGATGTTGCCCCGGACC
>JANOZJ010000437.1:0-10987 GCA_031429315.1 Akkermansiaceae bacterium | reverse complement strand
GATCGCCCGCGACCTGATGGTCGGCAATCCCAAGCTCGCGGAAATGGGACTCGGCGAGCAGGCGCACGGCCACAATGCCATCGCTGCGGGCTTCCAAGGCCAGCGCCAGTGGACCGACCATTTTCCTAACGGCGATTTCCTGGAAGCCATTCTCAACTCCTCGTTCGACTGGAACGGCAAGCGCGCGCCATACATCGTCGCCACCGAGAACGACGCGCTCAACGGCGCCGGCATGCTCTTCGGCCATCTCCTAACAAACACCGCGCAGATCTTCGCCGACCTCCGCACCTACTGGAGTCTCGACGCCATTGAGACAGCCAGCGGCAAAAAAGTCAGCCACCCGCTCATCGGCGACGGCATCCTCCACCTCATCAATTCCGGCCCTGCCGCCCTCGACGGCACCGGCGCGCAGGAAACTAACGGCAAGCCGGCGATGAAACCCTTCTGGGAGATCTCCGACGCCGAAGTGGAAAAATGCCTCAAAGCCACCACCTGGCACCCATCCATCACCGAGTATTTCCCCGGCGGTGGACTCAGCACCCGCTACCGCACCCGCGGCGGCATGCCTGCCACGATGATCCGGCTCAACCTCGTCGGCGGCCTCGGCCCCGCGCTGCAAATCGCCGAAGGCTACACGGTCGATCTCCCGGACGACGTTCACGACGCGCTCGACCAGCGGACCAACCCCACCTGGCCGACCACTTGGTTCGCGCCAATCCTTACCGGCAAGGGCGCCTTCACCAGCGCCTACGAAGTGATGAACCACTGGGGTGCCAACCACTGCGTGATGACCTGCGGCCACGTCGGCCACCTCTACCTAACACTCGCCTCGATGCTTCGCATCCCCGTCTACATGCACAACGTTGCCGAGGATCGCGTCTTCCGCCCAAGCGCGTGGACCTCCTTCGGCACCGCCGATCCCGAGGGTGCCGATTTCCGCGCCTGCGCGAACTACGGCCCGCTCTACGGCTAAATGGGGGTCAGTGTGCAAAACTTGACAAATCCGAGATCATGTTCCTGCTAAGACTGGTGCAGTGCGTGTGGATCCACCGGCATTGGAGACCGGAAATCCAGGTGAAACAGGCGGATGCGTGAGGGGAATTCACCTTGGACTGCGGTGGGAAGCGATAGCGCCACACCGCTTTGGATGAACCGGTCACAACAGGATATCGCGACCGCCATGGAAGAATCCAAAGCGGTGTCGCCGCTTCGCTCTGCCACCGCAGTCCATGTTCCCTCAAACACCCGCCAACGCTTCGTCGATCACAGCAAGCATGAAGTCCGCATCGGCCCGGTGGATACACATCGGCGGTTTGATCCGCAGCGTGTTGCCGAAGAGTCCGCCCTTACCGATGAGCAGGCCGAGGTCCTTGCACTTCTCGAAGACAGCGGCGCATTCGTCCTTCGCCGGCTCCTTGGTGGCGCGGTCCTTCACCAGTTCCACGCCTAACATCAGACCCTTACCGCGGACTTCGCCGATGATCGGGTGCTTGTCCGCGAGCTTGTGGAAGCCGGCAGTTAGGCAGGCTCCGACTTCCAACGAGTTCTGTTGGAGACCTTCCTTTTCGATGACTCTCAAGACCGCGCGGCCTTGCGCCATCGATACCGGATTGCCGCCGAAGGTGTTGAAATGGATGCGACTGGCAAGGACTTGCGCGATTTCCGGCGTAGTGACGACGGCGGCCAACGGGCAACCGTTGCCGATGCCCTTCGCCATGGTGACGATATCAGGGAGTGCGCCTTGGGTTTCAAATCCCCAGAAGTGCGTGCCGGTCCGGCCGAAGCCGGCTTGGACTTCATCGGCGATGCAGAGGCCGCCGTAGGCGCGGGCTTGGGCGTAGGCTTCCCTCAGATAGCCATCCGGAAAAACCACGGTGCCGCCGACGCCTTGGATCGACTCGGCGATGAAGGCCGCGATTTTTCCGGGCGTGGCGTAACGGATTATTTCGCCGACATCAGCCGCATATTTCGTCCCGGCATCCGGATCATCCATGCCGTACGGCCCCCGATAGGTATCGGGCATCATCGCGTGATGGACGCCGTGGGAGTGCGGGACGTTGTATTTCCAAGTGTGATGCGAGGTGAGTGCCATCGCGCTCGGACTGCCGCCATGGTAGGCGTTGCGCAGGGCGATCACGTCGTAGTTCTGCGTGTAGGCGCGGGCCATCAGCACGGCAAGGTCGTTGGCTTCCGAGCCGGAGTTCACGAAATAACAGACCTTGAGATCGCCCGGCATTTTCGCCGCGAGTTCCTTCGCGTAGAGTGCGATCTGCGGATTCAGATAGATCGTGGTGGTGTGGTTGATCGTCTCGTTCTGAAGCGTCGCCGCGGCTAACACTTCCGGATGACAATGGCCCACGCTCACGGTTACGATGCCGCCGAAGCCGTCGAGATAGCGCCTGCCCGTTTCATCGAATAGATACTGGCCCTTGCCCTCCACGATCGCGATCGGCTTCTTGTAGGAGGGGAAAATCGCCGGGTTCACGAACTCCCTGCGCAACGCGAGAATTTCCTCGGGCGATGGACCGAGGTAGGGTCTCGGAGTGTGGTCAAACGGAGGAAGCTGGGGCATGATGGATGTGTGTTAGATTCTAATAACCGGCGGTCACAGACTGCCGCTGCAGGAGCGGTGCAGGAAATTTCCCCAGCCGGTTTCGCCGCACCATGCGCCGTCGCGGACCATCACCTTGCCGCGCACGGTAACGAGTTCCGCCCGGCCTTGGACATCGCGGCCCTCAAACGCCGAGTAGTCGGTGGCCATCGAGTGGGTGGCTGCCGAGATTTTTCCGGCCCACTGCGGATCCCAGATCACGAGGTCCGCGTCGCTGCCGATCGCGATGCTGCCTTTGCGCGGATAGAGTCCGAAAATCTTCGCGGGCTGGGTGCTCGCGCAGCGGACGAGCGTCTGCAGATCGATCCGCCCGCGGCAGACGCCTTCGGTGTAGAGCAGTTTGACGCGCTCCTCCACGCTCGGGATGCCGTTAGGAATGAGCGTGAAGTTTCCGGCCTTGCCGGTGGGTTTCAAACTGGCATCGACGCATTTGTCAGCATCCGGGTGGCCCATGTGTTTCTGGGTGGCGAAATCGAACGGCGCGTGGTCGGTGCCCACGGTGTTGACGGTGCCATCCGCAAGGCATTGCCAGAGGAAATCACCGTGCTCCTTCGCGCGGATCGGCGGGCTCATGACATACTTGGCACCCTCGAAATCCGGCAACTCCGCGTAACTGCTATCCAGCGTTAGATACGGCGCGACCGTTTCGATCCACGCCCTCACCCCGCGTTTGCGGGCGGCCACAATCGCTTCCACGGCGGGGACGGAGCTGGTGTGGACGACGTAAACCTCAGCACCCGTTAGTTCCGCGAAGGTCATCAGGTGGTGACAACCTTCTGCTTCCACCGAGATCGGCCGCGACGGTTCGTGCCACTCGGGACCGGTCTTGCCCTCGGCGACGAGCTTTCTCTGCATTGCGGCAACGAGATCCGCGTTCTCGCAATGCGCGGTGACCACCACGCCGAGTTCCTTCGCGAGCGCCAACGTCTGATAGAGTTCAGTATCCTCAATGCCTAATGCGCCTTTGTAAGCGAGGAAGACCTTGAATGAAGTGATGCCCTCCTCGGCAACGATGGCTTTCAACGCATCGGCAGTTCCCTCGTCGAAGCGCGTCACTCCCATGTGAAACGTATAGTCGCACGAGGAAATGCCCGCCGCCTTGCTCTTCCACAGCCGGATCGCCTCGCGTGGGTCATCGCTGCGGGACGGGCAGCACATTTCTATCAGCGTGGTCGTCCCGCCCATCAGCGCGGCCTTGCTGCCGGTGATGTAATCGTCCTTCGAGAAGGTGCCCATGAACGGCAGATAGATATGCACATGCGGATCGATGAAACCGGGAAAGACATACATGCCGGTGGCGTCGATGACTTCGCAATCCGCCGGAGCGGTCAGATCCAGACCGATTTCGGTGATCACGCCGTCCCGGCAAAGGATGTCTCCGGTGAACTGCGCGTCGGCAGTGACGATGGTTCCGTTTCTGATGAGGAGGCTCATAGTGTTAGAGTGGAAGGCTGCGGGCAGAATGCCCGCGCCACAGTGGCCCCGGCATTCAGCCCGGAGCGTTTGTCATTAAGTCCGCATTCATTTCGTTCACTTCGCCCAGATCTCCCCGTCGCCGTAGCCGAACCAGCGGGTGGTGGTGGTCTTCCGCTGGGTGTAGAACTCGACGCCTTCCTTACCCTGGATGTGCAGGTCGCCGAAAAACGAATCGTTCCAACCGCTGAACGGGAAGTAAGCGAGCGGTGCCGGAACCCCGACGTTGATGCCGACCATGCCGGCGCTAACACGCCGGCGGAACTCGCGGGCAGCCTTGCCGGAGTTGGTGAAGATCGCCGCCCCATTGCCGAACGCCTGGCGGTTGGCGGCGGCGATCGCGTCGTCTAACGTTTTCGCCCGCATCACCGCGAGCACCGGGCCGAAGACTTCGGTTTCCATCAGCGGGTTGGATGGTTCGACGTGGTCGATCAGCGTGGGGCCGAGGAAAAATCCTTCGGGCGCTTCGTCCACTTGGGTGGTGCGTCCGTCTGCTAGAACTTTTGCTCCAGCATGTTCGCCTGCATCGATCAGCCCCGCGACACGGGTCCGATGCTCGGCGGAAATGACCGCACCCATGTCCGGTTGGGAATCTCTAACGTCAGTAGGGCCGGTTCTCATCGCCTTCACCAGATCCGCCAGCGCGGGCAGCAGTTTTTCCCCGGCGTCGCCCACGGCGACCGCAGTCGATCCAGCCATGCAGCGTTCTCCGGCGCAGCCGAAAGCACCGTCTTTCACCGCTTCCACCGTGCGCTCCACGTCGGCATCGGGCATCAGGACGATGAAATTCTTCGCACCGCCGGCGGCTTGCACTCGCTTCGCGTGCGCGGTGCCCTTGCGATGGATCTCGCGGGCCACCGGCGTGGAGCCGACAAAGCTTATCGCCTTCACGTCCGGATGTTCGAGGATCGCATCGACGCACTCGCGCCCGCCATGGACGATGTTCATGACGCCGGGTGGCAGTCCGGCTTTTTCTAGCAGCGCGACGACCCGCTGCATGGTGAGCGGGACTTTTTCACTCGGCTTGAGGAGGAACGTGTTGCCGCAGGCGATGGCGATCGGCCACATCCACATCGGCACCAGCGCGGGGAAATTGAACGGACAAATCCCGGCGACGACTCCTAACGGGTAGCGGTCGGTATGGCAGTCGATGCCGCGGGCGATGTTTTCCAAGCACTCGCCCATCAGCAGCGTGGGCACGCCGCAGGCAAATTCCACGACCTCGATGCCGCGCCGCAGATCGCCGCGAGCTTCTGATAGAGTCTTGCCATGTTCGGTGGCGATGCCGAGGCAGAGTTCCTCGAACGCGTCGTCCAACAGAATCTTCACCCGAAACAACACCCGCGCCCGCTCGTTCGGCGGCGTGTCGCGCCAAGCGGGAAAGGCGGCTTTCGCCGAAGCCACGGCCAGGTCCACTTCCGCCGCGCCGCACATCGGCACGCTGGCGATGACGCTGCCACGGGAGGGATTGAAAACCGGGCTGCCGGGTTTGTTGGTCGGATGCACCCACTTGCCGCCGATATAGAGCGGGCAGACTGGAGTTTCGGATGGGCTCATGGATGTGTGGGATTCAGCGGGACAGTGCGTCCGACTGTTTCACGAAATCGTCGCCATTCCACTCGGCATCGCTTTTCACCATGCCGTGTTCCTTGGCGGCGGCCTCCTCGGCCTTGCGGGCGAGTTGCTTGCTGACGAGATCGGCGTGGGTGGTGAAATACGGGAGGCTCAGGCCTTTGAAATCACTGATGGTCTCGAAGCCCTTGCCTTCCATGAATTCCAACAGGTCTTCGCACAGGCCCTCGGCCATGCCGTAACCGAACTTCATGACGCCGGTGCAGACCTGCACGGTGTCGCTGCCTAACAAGATAAACTGCGCGGCATCAGCACCCGTTTCAACGCCACCGAGTCCTGATAGACTGCGGCCGGGAAAATCCTTTTTGATGAGCTGGGCGATTTCCATCACCATCCGCAGGGCGATCGGCTTGACGGCTTTGGACGAGTAGCCGCCGGCGGTGGTGTAGCCTTCGACGCTTGGCTCCGGCCGAAGCGTTTCGAGGTTCACGCCCATCACGCTGCGGACCGTATTGATGGCACTAACACCCTGGCAGCCGGCACGCAGGGCGGCGGCGGACGGCTCCTCGATATGGGTGACGTTGGGCGTCATTTTCGCCCACACCGGGAGTTTGGAAACGCCCATCACCCAACCGCAGACTTCCTCGAGGATGACGGGGTCCTGGCCCATCGCGGCACCCATCTTGCGTTCCGGAAGGCCGTGAGGGCAGGAGAAATTCAGTTCGAAGGCATCGACGCCGGCGTCCTGACAGCGCTCGATGATCTCGCACCAGGCGTCCTTGTGATACTCCTCCATCACCGAGGCGATGAGGATTCCCTCCGGGTGGGCGTCCTTGGCTTCCTTGAACTCATCGAGCCAGACTTCGAACTTCCGGTCGCTGATGAGTTCGATGTTTTCCCAGCCGATGACTTCCTTGCCGTCGCCCGCCAGCAGCTTGGCATAGCGCGGGCTGACGTTGATGACCTTGGACGAATCAAGACTAACGGTTTTTGCGATCACGCCGCCCCACCCTTCCTTGAAGGCGCGCTTGATGACCTTGACGTTGGTTCCCGGCGGGCCGGAGGCGATCACGAAAGGATTGGGAAACTTCAGGCCATCGACGGTGGTTGCGAGAGTGCTCATGGGAGTTCGATGAGTAGGACTTGAAAAACCTACGTGAACCCGATTCGTGCCGGAAGCCCAAAATCAAAGTGAAATAGGCATCGCCGCGCCCGGCGACATCTATGACAAGCGCCGCACGCTCGTGGACGGTCTGGCTACCTCCCGGCGATGGTGTAAATGGCGACAGGTCTTCTGGAACTCCCTAACGCTTGAATCGCCGCGTCTCCATGCCCCCTGGCTCCTTTTCTCGAAACGCATTGCATCCCGACGGATTCCGGATGGTCCTCTTATCAGATAGATGCTGGACCCTTCGCCGCGCCCCAGTTATCGATCCAGCGACTTCTCCCCCGACATCATGATCCTCTCCGCCGCCGACCTCCTCGAATTCAATCCTGCCTTCTATCAGGCAGTCTTGACCGTCACGCGGATGGCGCGCGGCCAAGCGGCAGCGCCGCCCACCGGCAGAAGGCTCGCTACCTAACCGACCGCCCCCTTGATGCAGGCATTCCTGACTGCCTGCATGCTTCTTCCTCTTCATCAAGCCAGTCCCCCTAACTTCCCACCTTCCTCCCACCCCAAGAAATCACTCATCCCATGACTCGCCTCCTCACACGCTTTCTCACATCTCTGGGTTCCATCGTTGCGGTGCTCGCGGCGTTGGCTGCTGGTCCGCTCCACGCCCAGACGGCGGCGCGGCAGGTGGATGTGGTCATCGTGCTGGATCGTTCCGGGTCGATGAGCGGACCCATCGGAAGGGTCAAAGCGAATGTGGAAGCATTTGTCCAATCGCTCGACAGCAGCAATCTCGACGCCGCCTACACCCTGGTCCGCTACGGAAACGGTTCGAACACCGATGGCTTGATCGTCAACAGCGGCCGCTTTTACACCGACTTTCATACTTTCAAGACCCAGGCGTTGAACCCGGTCGTGGCGGTGGGAGGATCGGCCCATGGCTTGGATGCGCTGGGGAGAACCATGCAGAACCTTGCGTGGCGGAGTTCCGCCCTCAAGACGATCATTCTCATCACCGACACTTACGATGAAGGCTCCAGCACGACGGCGGCGGCGATTCAAAGTTCCCTGCTGAACGGTGGTTATATCCTGCATACGGTCACCTCCGGCACGCCGGTCTGGGAGACTCAGCGCGTGGCCACGGGGGGGCAAAATTCGCTCTGGAACAGGACTTCGGAACGATCCTCACGGTAATCGTCGGTCAGATAGATTCTTCGTATTTCGACATCGGGGCGGCTGTCGATCCGCTCGCCGCCGGTTCGGTAAGTGGTCCCGGCGAGTTGCGCGCCAGCAATGCAAGGATGATAGATGATGCGTCCGACGATCATGGCGAGCGCGTCGCGGACCCAGGGCAGGGAGGGTTTGGAGTAGAGGGCGCGGTCGAGCTTTGATGGCTTTAAATATGCGTTTCAACTCACTCCGGTGACCCGTAGCTTCGGTAGATCAAGCGACTCGCCGGCGCGCATCTCCAGCAGCTTCCGATAGAGCGCACTATCAGGCGTGAGCAGGGTGACCTCCAGATCCTCATGCGCGATGACCAGGCCGCCGGATGCAGGCACGAGGAGGAACCACGCGTTCTCGCCATTGAGTTCCACTTCCACCAGCGCGCCGGCGTCGATCGCGTCATCCATTTCGAAATCCGGCAGCGTGAGCGTTTCGAAAATCCGCACGGATTCGGCGAGTTCATCGACCTGCCGCGCCTGGCCGGCTGCCAGATAGGACGCTTCCAGGCTGCGGGTGTCGTATTTGCCCTCCGCCTTGCTGCCGGGGTCGGTGGCGGCGGCGTGGGCCTCGAACGCGGCGCGGGAAAGGCGGTCGAGGCGGGCGCGAAGTTCGGCGCGGATTCGGGTGAGCAGTTGGAATTTCATCAGCGGGCGGCGAGTCTTGCACGGAACCGGGCAGGCTGCCAAGCTTCCGCAATGCTTACCGTTTACTGCTACCAGAAATGCAGCACCTGCCGCGACGCGCTCAGATGGCTGGATGGCCGCAGCATCGCCTATCAGGTCAAGGCGATCCGCGAAACCCCGCCAACCCACGCCGAACTGGCCGCCGCACTCAAGGCTGCGGGCGGCGACCTGCGGAAAATTTTCAACACTTCCGGCATCGACTACCGCACGCTTGGATTGAAGGACCGGCTTCCGGCGATGAGCGAAACCGCCGCCTTCGAGCTGCTGTCGAAAAATGGCAATCTCGTGAAGCGGCCGTTTCTGATAGGCGACGGCAAGGTGTTGGTCGGATTCAAGGAACCGGAGTGGGGGAAAGCGCTCGGTTAGGCGGAGCTCTTCGTACGTAGTTCAACCCTTTAGGATGTTCTTGGAGCGTGATGAAGACACCCTAAAGGGTTAAACTACATGCAAGAGCCAGCCGCCACTGATCCTTCCCAAGCACCCTGGCTCAGCCGGGAATCAGGTGCTTCACCGCATCGCGCTCTTCCTTTAACTCGGTGATGGTGAGATCGATTTTTTCCTGGCTGAACGCGTCGATCGGCAAGCCTTGGACGACTTCCCATTTGCCGTCTGATAGAGTGCGGATCGGCATCGAGGCCATGAGGCCTTTTTCGATGCCGTAGGAGCCGTCCGAGCAGACGGCGACCGAATGCCAGTCGCCGGCCGGAGTCGGGGTGATGAGGCTTTTCACGGTGTCGAGAGCGGCATTCGCGGCGGAGGCGGCGGAAGATGCGCCGCGGGCTTTGATGATGGCGGCACCGCGCTGTTGGACGGTGCTGATGAAATCGCCCTTGAGCCATGCGACGTGGGAAATCACGTCGGTGACCGGGCGGCCGTTGATCTTGGCATTGGTGAAATCCGGATACTGGGTGGCCGAGTGGTTGCCCCAGATGCAGAGGTTGGTGACCTTGGATGGATGGACGCTGGCCTTCTTGGCGAGCTGGCTTTTGGCCCGGTTTTCGTCGAGCCGGGTCATGGCGAAGAAGCGCTCCTTGGGCACGCCCTCGGCATTGTTCATGGCGATGAGGGCGTTGGTGTTGCAGGGATTTCCAACAACTAACACGCGAACATCCTTGGCGGCATTGCGGGCGATGGCCTTGCCTTGGCCGGTGAAAATCTTGCCATTGATGCCTAGCAGATCGGCGCGTTCCATACCGGCGTTGCGCGGCACCGAGCCGACGAGCAACGCCCAGTTGGTTCCTTTGAATCCCTCGTTGAGATCCGCAGTGCCGACGACCTCGTTGAGCAGCGGGAATGCGCAGTCATCGAGTTCCATGATCACGCCTTGGAGCGCGGCCATGCCTGGCTCGATTTCTATCAGGCGGAGGTTGACCGGCTGGTCCGGGCCAAAGACGAAACCGGAAGCGATGCGAAATAACAAGGCGTAGCCGATCTGGCCAGCCGCGCCGGTGATGGAAACAGTGATGGGAGTTTTCATAATCAATGGTGAAGTTGAGAACCTATGGAATTGAGAAAGAGAAGAGTCTAACCACTGATTTCACTGATTACACAGATTAAGAAATGATGATTGATGAGTCAAAAAGCACAACTCTCGTCTTTAAATCAGTAAATCAGTGTAATCAGTGGTCAAAAATTTTGCCTAATTTCCCTGGCGTGCAAAACTTGATTCGTGCAGCAGACTATTTGACCGCTGCTAGAATCTGCTCGGTGAGCATCTGCACGAGTTTCTCCGCCTCTGGATCGAGCTTGCCACCTGAAGTTGGCGCGGCTTTGTCCGGGATCTGACAGACGGTGCCGGGGCTGAAGTCGGCGTTGTCGCAGAGTTGGCATTCCTGCCAGTTGGCGCGCTTGTCTTCCATGCCGAGCACTTTGCGAAGGGCGATGAGTTCTTGGGCCTGGCCGCCAGTGATGGTTAGAAGTTTGCCGCCATTGAGCTGCGAGGCGACCCAAATGGTTTTGCAATACGACTCGACGTTCTCCATTTTCCAATAGGAATCCTCGATGTCCTTGCCCCAAGTGATGACGCCGTGGTTCACCATCAGCACGGCCATGTGATCGACAGCGGCATCCCCCACAGCCACCGCATTCGCAGGCGTGCCGGGAGTTTCATATTTGGATAGACCGATCTGGCCGAGGAAGACTTCCGCTTCGGGAATCATGCACGTCGGTGGCTGGACACCGGCGACGGCGAAGGCGGTGCCGTGCGGTGGGTGGGCGTGACAGCAGGCCTTGGCCCTGGGCTGGCGTTTCATGATCGCGAGGTGGGTCATGCACTCGGAGGTGCGCTTGTATTTCCCGGCGAGCTGCACG
>JANOZJ010000436.1:0-2363 GCA_031429315.1 Akkermansiaceae bacterium | reverse complement strand
CTCGGTTTACGGTCATAACGGCTACTACAATTCCGGCGGAGTCGAGATGAAGGATGACCATCCAGCCGGATCCTTGAGCTTCGAAGGAGTCCTCCAGAAATCCAACAACATCTGCACCTGGAGCCTCGCCCGGCAGCTCGGCTCGAAGCGGTTCTACGAATACCTCCACAACTATGGATTCGGCAGGAAAACCGGAATCCAGCTCAGCGGGGAAAGCGCGGGAATCGCCCGCGATACCAACAACGTCGTGGATTTCTCGCGCGCCTGTTTCGGTTATGCGACGAACGTGACGCCTCTCCAACTGGCCTGCGCCTACTCGGTCATCGCCGGCGATGGCAAGCTCCGCAAACCGCATATCGTCAAGGCCCTCATCGCCAACGACGGCACCGTCGTCGAGAACTATCAGCCGGAAGTCGTCAGCGAGGTCTTGAAACCGAAAGCCGCCGCCCAGATGCGTGCGGCCCTCGAAAAGGTCGTGCTAACCGGCGGCACCGCCACCCGCGCGGCAGTCCCTGGCTTCCGCTCGGCGGGCAAGACCGGCACCGTCCAGAAGCACAACCCGAAGGGCGGCTACATGGCTAACAGCTACATCGTTTCCTTCGCCGGCATGATGCCCGCGCAGGATCCCGCCTTCGTCTGCGTGGTGGTCATCGATGATCCGCGCACCCAGAAAGTGACCCGCTACGGCGGACTCATCGCCGCCCCGGTCTTCAGCAAAATCGCCACCCGCGTCGCGGCGCACATGAATTTGCAACCCACCGAGCCCATTCCATCTCCGCTTGCCACCGCCGCCCGATGATCCTCCGCGAATTGGTTTCCAGTCTATCAAAAGTCACGGTCGCAGGATCGCTCGACGCGGAGGTGCACGCCATCACCGCGTCGTCGCGCGAGGTCGCTCCCGGAGTGCTCTTCGCCGCCATCCGCGGCACCACCCTCGACGGCCACCGCTTCATCAATGACGCGCTCGCCGCCGGTGCCACCGCCATTCTAGCGGAAATTGCCCAGCCGTCGGACTACACCGCGCCCGCCGTGTGGCTGCATGTCCCGGACAGCCGGGCCGCCGTCGCCACCCTGGCTTCCGTTCTAGCAGGTCATCCGTGGCGGGATCTCGCCATCGCCGGGGTCACCGGCACCAACGGCAAGACGACCACCGCGTTCCTGCTGCATCACATCATGAAAACCGCGTGGCATCGCGCGGGCTTGTTAGGCACCATCCTCGTCGATGACGGGGAAACCGTGGAAACCGCTAAGCACACCACGCCGGGTTCCATCGAGCTTTCCGGCCTGCTTGCCCGCATGAAGGACAACGGCTGCCGCAGCGTGGCCATGGAAGTTTCCTCGCACGGCATCCATCAGCAGCGGATCGCCGCGATCGGCTTCGACGCCTGCGTGTTCACCAATCTAACGCAGGATCACCTCGACTACCACGGCACGCTCGACGCCTATTTCAAGGCCAAGGCGCAATGGTTCCTCGATCTCGCCGCCGACCCGCACGGCAAGAAGCCGGTGGCCGTGATCAACATCGACGACGCGTTCGGCGCGGAGCTCGCGGCATCGCTCGACGGCAAGATGGCCGTCACCCGTTTCGGCTTCGGCGTGAACAGCGACTTCCGCGCTAACAACTTCCACCAGACCGCCCGCGGCATGGATTTCGAGCTGGCCGCCAAAGGCAAAACCTATCTCGTCCGCGCGCCGTTGATCGGGCGCTTCAATATTTACAATCTGCTAGGATCGATCGCCGCCGCCAGTGCCTGCGGCATCAAGCCGCGCGAGGCGGTCGCCGCGCTGGCTGATGCGCCGCAGGTTCCGGGCCGCATGGAAAACGTCGGCAATGCCGGTGGAGCCACTGTCTTTGTCGATTACGCGCACACTCCCGATGCCGTGGAAAACGCCTGCCGCACGCTCAAGGAACTCGACCCGCGCCGCCTCATCACTGTCTTCGGCTGCGGCGGTGACCGCGACAAAACCAAGCGCCCGCTGATGGCCGCCGCCGCCGCCCGCCACAGCGACGCGTGTGTCGTCACCTCGGACAACCCGCGCTCGGAAGATCCTCTAACCATCATCCGCGAGATCGAAGGCGGCCTGCGCGGAAAAGCCTTCCGCAGCATTCCCGACCGCGCCGAGGCGATCGACTTCGCGGTCCGCAACGCGCTCTCCGGCGACATCATCCTCATCGCCGGCAAGGGCCATGAAACGACCCAACAGTTCGCCGCCGAGACCATCGACTTCGACGACCGCAAGCACGCAAGCAAGGCGCTGCGCGAGCGCGCCCAGGACATTTCCGACCAGCGATGAACCCGCTCTCCGCCCAACAACTGGCAGACATCCTCGGCGCTCCAATCGCCGCAGGACGGGGCGACGTG
>JANOZJ010000435.1:0-4639 GCA_031429315.1 Akkermansiaceae bacterium | reverse complement strand
GTGCCGCCGGATTTGGAGATGACGAGGACGAGGGTTTTATCGAGCCCGATCTTGGAAAGCGTGGCGATGACGGCGTCCATGCCGGCGGGATCGGTGTTGTCGAAGAAGTGGAGCGGCATGCGGGCGTTCTGGCCGATGGCCTCGGACACAAGCTGCGGGCCGAGCGCGGAGCCGCCGATGCCGATGAGCAGGACTTGTTTGAAATGCCCACCGGTCGGCGGAGCGATGGTGCCGCTGTGGATTTTTTCCGCGAAATGTTTGAGCGCGGTGATGGGCTCAGTGACGGCGCGCCTCAGTTCTTCGGTCGGGGCGAGGCCGGCGTTGCGCAGCCAGTAGTGGCCGACCATGCGGCCTTCATCGGGGTTGGCGATGGCACCGGACTCGACGGCGACCATGTCGGCGAAGGCTTTGGTGATCCTCGGCTGGAGCGTGCTAACATGTGCGGGCTCGATCTCCATGAGCGAAAGATCGAGGGAGAATCCGTGTTGCGGATAGCGGAGGAGGGATTGGTTGTAGGATTGCCAGGACATGGTGGTAGAAGCTGAAATTTTGAAATGCTGAGAAGCTGAGTTGGCGACAATGCGCCTTTGCGGGCACGGGGTAGATTTGAGGTTCTCCAGGTCGGTTGTCCATGCTTTAGGCGCGATTCCACCCGGATCCCGCAAACGGGCAAGGCAGCGCGAAAGAAGAGTTGAACAAACTGCTCCGGGGCGGGCGAATCGCGTCGGTGAGGAAAGAATTCGTGCTGAATGGCGAAGACTCGTTCTGGGCGTCTTGCCGGAGCTTGACTCGTGATGCGTGATGCGTGATGTTTTTGCCATGAGAACGACCCTTAATCTGGATAACGACGTGCTGGAAATGGCGAAGATGCTCGCTGCCCAGGAGAGAAAACCGCTGGGAATGGTGATTTCAGGATTGCTCCGGCGGGCGGTGGAACCGGCAGCCCAAGCACCCGGGGAGCGCAATGGAATCCCGTTGTTTCCAGTGTCTCCGGGAGCGCGGGCCGTGACACCTGAGATTGTGAAGGAACTGCTGGAGGAGATGCCATGAAGCGCTTCCTGCCCGATGTGAATGCCCTGCTGGCCTTGCTTGATCCCCTGCATGTCCATCACGAGGCGGCGCATCGATGGTATATAAGCCAGTCTCCGCTGCGACTGCTTCTGTGTTCCCACGTGGAAAATGGCGTGATCCGGGTGGCCAGCCAACCAAAATACCCGAACTGCCTCGGCACCAGCAGCCGGGTCAGGGAGGTTCTTCGGGAATTTGTCCAAAAGGTGAATACGGCATCCTGTAAAAAGGATGTTTCCCTGTTGGATGACGAGGTTCTTTTGCAATCCGGCGCGCTCACGCCATCAAGGGTTTCAGATCTCTATTTACTGGCTTTGGCTGCGGCCAACGGGGCACGTTTTGCCACGTTCGACACGCGCATCCCGGCAGCGGCGGTGGCAGGAGGCTCTGCCGCATTGGAGACCATCCCGGTTTCCTGAAATCATGATTTTCATCCGATGGCAGCGTTCCTAACAGGCATCAAGATCCGGCCGCGCTTGGCCGGATTGTGTGTGTTTCGGCAGGGCTGGTCCTGCAAGCTCCGGCAGCCATCACCGCCACAATCCTCGCCGGTGCTGAGAACGGTTTGGCTCCAATGTGATCGATGGGTTCCAGATGGATGATGAAAGTTCCGGTAGCGCGGAGGTTTTCCGGTATGACTTCGATGCTCCGTCCACGGTCGGAATCCTTGGCGGAAGTTTGGGCAACGATCTCGAAACGATCATCGGTCCCGGCGATTCCGGTGGTGCCGCGCTGAGACAGAAGGCGAACGGCTGGGAGTTGATCGGGATCAACACATATACCAAAGGCTACGGAGGCCGCTTCGGTGACACTGGAGGTGGCGTTTTGGTGGAACCCTACACCGATTGGATTTCCCAGATCACCGGCATCCCGGAACCCTCAAGTGTCATCATGCCGATGCTTTCCGCGCTGCTGCTGTTGCGGCGCAAAAGGGTTCAGTAGGTGATGATCGCGTGGACCGGGTGAGGCGCGAGTTTGGGGCGGCCGGCTAGAAAACCAAGCTCGATGAGCACGGAAATGGCGACGATGTTCGCGCCGAGCTCGTCGAGCAGTTGCACGGCGGCGGCGGCGGTGCCGCCGGTGGCTAACAGGTCATCGACCACCAAGACCGATTCGCCGGGAGTGATCGCGTCTTCATGGATCTCGACGATGGCCTCGCCATACTCCAGCGAGTAGGCTGTCTGGCGGGTTTTCCAGGGAAGTTTGCCCTTTTTGCGGACGGGGACGAAACCCGCGCCAAGGCGGTCGGCGACGGCGGCGGCAAAGATGAAGCCGCGGGCGTCGATGCCGACGACCTTGTCGATCTTCACGCCGCCAGCGGTCGCGCAGAGCAGGGAGATGGACTCGCGGAAAAGTTTCCCATCCGCGAGGACGGGGGTGATGTCCTTGAAGACGATGCCCGGTTTAGGGAAATCGACCACGTCACGGATGGCGGCACGGAGGGAGTTGGACATCACGGACGGAACGTAGGCCACCGATTCAGTGCGGGGAAATGCAAATCCTCCAAGAGATCACCGGTTCTTGAATCGCGCTTCGTATCCGCGGTGGAGATCCGCCCGACCCAGAGCCAGAGGCCTTGTGAAATCGCTTGGGAGATTCCTTCCAGACGACCTTCAGCTTTTAGGTTTTCAGCGACGGACATGGTGCTTTTTTCAAGTTTGGGATTGGTGGAGAGGGTATGGTAAATTCCCTTTGCGTCCGGCCCCTGATGAAGCACCAAGGGCAAGACGGGCGGCAGTGGAAATCCGTGGGCCTTGTGATGTTGGGTGAAAATCTCCGTCACGTATCCTAACAACCGCAAGGGCCATCGCCGGGTCAGGGGAGCTTTGATGCTCGAACAAGAGGTAGAGCAGGGTTTCCCGCTCGCCAATGCGAACGGAGAATAGCAGGTCGGAGTGGATCTGCTGCAGACTGAATTTCACAAACGAGCCAGGCAGCACCGCCAGCGAGGGCCAGTCGATCCGGGCCGCGATCGCGGACGGCAGATGATTTTTGAAAGACGCGGTGGCGTGCTCGGGCTGGGAGAAGACGGCTTTGAAAAACCCGTCGTGAGTGTGCGCGGCGGGGATGGGCGGCTCTTCGTCGGCGGCGGTCGCAAGGCGGAGACTCTATCACACCCGCGCGGAGGCAAGGATGGTTTCACTTCGACTGCTCCAGCATCCGCAGCAATGGCAGCTCGGCGCGCTTGCGCAGGGACTCTTCCATTTCCACGCGGGGCTGGAGGGTGTCCAGGCAGTCGCGGAGTTTCTGGAGGGTGTTCATCTTCATGTAGCGGCAGTCCGCGCAGGCGCAGCGGTCGGTGGGGCCGGCGATGAGATTCTTGTCCGGGCACTCCTTGCGCAGGCGGTGTAGCATGCCGCTTTCGGTGACGACGATGATGTCTCTAACCGGCGCGTTCTTGCAGTAGGCGATCATTTTTTCAGTCGAGCAGACCTCGTCGGCAAGCAGTCTAACGGCCTGGGTGCATTCCGGGTGGGCGACGACGAGCGCGTCCGGATACTCGGCCTTGATGCGGTTGATGGAGTCGCGGGTGAACTCGACGTGGACGTAGCAGTTGCCTTTCCACAAGTCCATCTTGCGGCCGGTTTGTTCGATGACCCAGGCACCGAGGTTTTCGTCGGGGACGAAAAGGATGGGTCGATCAGCGGGGGCGAGGTTGACGATCTTCACCGCGTTGCCGGAGGTGACGATCACGTCGCAGAGGGCCTTCACGCCGCCGGAGCAGTTGATGTAGGCGATGACGTAGTAGTTCTTCTCCGCGTTGGCCTTGAGAAACGCCTCCAGCTCGGGGGCGGGGCAGGATTGCTCGAGCGAGCAACCGGCGTCGGCATCCGGCAGGACGACGATTTTGCCGGGGTTCACGATCTTGGCCGTTTCCGCCATGAAATGGACGCCGCAGAAGACGATGACGTCGGCCTCGGTGGCCTTGGCGTGGTAGGCGAGGCCTAACGAATCACCCACGTAGTCGGCGACGTCCTGGATGTCGCCGGTCTGATAGTTGTGGGCGAGGATGACGGCATTCCGGGCTTTTTTGAGGGCCAGGATTTCCTCCTTGAGATCGAGGGCGGCAGGCATGAGGGATTTGAAATTTGAAATCTGAGATATGAAATCAGCCCTGGGCGGTCTGGACCATTTCAATGGTGCCGGTGTGTTTGGCACCGGGTTTGACAATGAGCGACGAGGTGCGGACGAGACCCTGGAGGTGGGCTCGTTTCTCGAGGGTGATGGCACCGGAGCAGAAAATCTGGCCGCGGACATGGCCATCAATGAAGGCGGTGGTGGCGGTGACGGGATTCAGGAACTCGACGCGGGCACCCTTTTCGACCCGGAGGTTGCGGCAGTTGACGGTGCCGAGGATTTTCCCGTGGCTGCGGATGATGAGATCTCCGGTGCATTCGACCGAGCCTGCGAGTTCGCCTAACACCGTGAGGTTGTGGCACCGAAGGGTGACTCCGGAGACGACCCCGGCTTTCTGGATGATCACGTCGCCACAAGTCTCGACGCGACGGTTCCAGTGCTCGTTGATCTCGTAGTTGAGCAGGCTGATGTAGCCGCTGCATTTCGGGCACTG
>JANOZJ010000434.1:0-8623 GCA_031429315.1 Akkermansiaceae bacterium | reverse complement strand
CTACTGGCACGTCAGAATCGACACTATCGAAACACCAAGGCAACAGGACTGTTCGGCAACATCGGAATTGAGTGTTTGGTGAGATTTGAAGTCAATTTTTTCCATACTCTACCCCAAAAGCCCCTTAAGTTAGTGCCATTCGGGTCGGTCCTTGGATTTCAATATAATGAACAGTTGCATTGCCTAGTCGAAGTGGGATCGCGACGAATACCCGGTCCTGTGTCGGCAATCGCAGAGTGAATCGGAGGATGTCATGCGGCTGGATCGCAGGCGCGAGCGTGAGAACGTTTGTCCGGCAGGGATCGACCTCCGGGCGGTCCGGAGAATGGGAGGGGAGTCAGGATTTCGATGCGGGGACGGGTGGTCGATTCATCGGCTTGGTATTCGCGGCTCATTCGCCGGACTGTCCGGAGGAGCGGTCCCTGCCTTTCTTTTGCGATTCATTGGCCGGACCGCCCGGAGGATCGGTCCCTGCGTGGATGGGTTCGGGTTTCGCATTTCAACATTTTCCGTTTTGCCACATTCCATGATGATGAAATCACGCTTTGATTTTCGGGAAGTAGCGGACCTGGGGAAGCCCTTCGAAGTGTTGGTCTTGGGTCCAGAGGGTGGCCTTGTGGGCGAGGGCGATGGCGTAGATTAGGGAATCGGCAAGGGGAAGCTTGTGCTGGATGAAGAGATCTGCGGCGGAGATGGCGATTTCCTCGTCGATGGGGACGACGATGCCGGAGCGCATGGCTTGGGTGACTTCGTCGGCTTTTTCCGAGGTCCGTTGTTTGAGGGCGACCTTGCGGACTTCCGTAATGACGATGCTCGGAATGAGCAGATCGGGGAGCTTGAGCAGGATGGGGCTGAAATGGACCATGTTGGGTCCGGCGTCGAGACACTCGAGCCAGCCGCTGGAATCCAAAAGATCGAGTTTCATGGTAAGCGTGTAACCAGGGTTGCTCAGAATTCGCGATCCGGCTCGCGTTCGAATTCAAGCGGTGTTTCGCCCTTCAAAAATCCCATAAGCTGCTCCGGGGTAAGGATGGGGCGAAGCTCGATGTGGCCGTCCTTCTCGATGACGCTGAGCTTCTGCCCTGGCTTGAGGTCAAGCGCCCTACGAATTTCCTTGGGGATGACGACTTGGTATTTGGGTGATAAAAGCGAGGTTGTCATACGGAATGGAATTTGGGGCGAGAATTCGAAATGGCAAATCCAATCGTGAATTTTAACACCCACGAGCGGTTTCGGGTCTGCCCAGTCAATGCGATGGATGAGTTCCACGCCCCGCCGGTCCCTGAGACAAGGCCGTCCATGAGGTCATCGGGTGATTTAAAGATCCGGTATTTAGGGCCGGCATATTTAGGGCCGGCCCTTGGGGGATCACGCTAGGAACTGATAGTGCTGCGGGCTTTCCCGCTCCCATTAACTCTCCACCGGTGGTGCGGCGACCAGCGCGAGCGCTTCCATCACGGCTAGCACGGCGGGCGGATCGAGCGCTTCGGGCACCACCGCGCCGAGGACGAGGCAGCCGTAGGTGGTGTCCACCGGGATGACTTCCAGCGTGGCACCGGCACCGATCTTCACATGGACGTTGCCGGCCAGGGCACCCGGGCGGCGCGAGGCGAGCGCCAGGCTGCGGGCGAGGAAATGCAGGCGGCCGTGGTTGCTTTCGTCGAAAATAACCGCTCCTTCGCGGTCGAGGATGAAGATGCCGGTGGCGGAGAAACTGTCGTGCAGCCAGTCCCGGAAGCGGGTGATCCGGTCGAGGAACGGGCCGCGGGCGGTGGTGTGGGTTTCCGCGGGGGCTTGGAACGGAGAGTCTAACGGCGGTGGTGGCACTTCGCGGGCGGGTGGGGGCGACGGCTGAAGACCGCCTGAAGGCGGGACTACTAACGGAAGAGGAGTTTCGCGGGCGGGCTGTTGGGAATGGGGATCGTTCGCGAAGCCGACGAATGTGTCGTCGAAACCGGCGTCGGGCGCGGTTACTGCGGGTTCGCGGTTAGGCTTCATCAACCGCTCGGCCAAGCGCCGGACTTCGAGCGGATCAAGCCATGGATTGATGGGGTCCATCAGCCACGGGCGGCGGGTTGTCCGCTGTTAGGTTCGAGTTTGGCTTCGATCTCCGCACGCAGTGAGTCGAAGACGGACTGTGCGCCGGTGCCGTCTTCGAGCACGCCGACAGGCAGACCGCGGGCGCTGGCTCTAACGAACAAGCCGTCGCGGGGAATCTGGGTTTGGAAAACCATTTCCGGCGGCAGCAGTTGGCGGAGGGCGGCGGCGGCCTCGGTGCTCTCGGCGAGGTCGTGCTGGACCATCGTTAGACAGACGCCGAGCACGCTGAGCCGGGGGTTCATCACGCGCAGGCGGTTGAGGCCTTCGAGGAGTTTGGGAACGGAACGGATGCCTAACGGCTCGGCCTGTTGGGGAATCAGGATCGCGTCGCTGGAGGCGATCACATCGCCGGTGACGCCGAACAAGCCGGCGGCGGTGTCGATCAGGCAGAGGTCGAAGCCACGGGCGGCGACGCTGCGGAGGAACCCGCGGACGCGGGCGAGGTGGGCACCCATGCCGCCGCCGCCGGCTTCGTAGTCGCTGGCCTGGCCGCTGGCGACGAGGGAAAAGGTTTCCAGCCGGGTGGGCACGATCAGGCGTTCGAGTGGGGTTCCGGGATCTGCCAGATAGTCGTAAAAGCCGGCGAGCAGGCGCGACTGGCGGGTGAGTGAAAGTCCGACGGAACCTTGCGGATCCGCATCGACCAGCAGGGTTTTGACTCCGGCGCGGGCGAAGGAATGGGCTAGATTGATCGAAACGGTGGTTTTACCCACCCCTCCTTTTTGGCTGGAAACGGCAATACTGATCACACTACACGGGGAATTGTTGCGCGAAGGTAGCTTCGGCTTGCCACATCGGAAGTCTTTTCTTCAAGATGCAGATGGCAAGGGTGGGATGAGTCATTTCCCTTGTACCCCACCATTTATTTATGAACCCGCGTATCCCATTAGGTTCGGCAGCAAGTGCCGCGATCCTGTGCAGTCTGATGTTAGGGAGCGGTGGTTGCCGGAAAAGGGCCGTCGAAGTCACCCACGACGACGCCCCGGTCCCGATCGTTGCTGCGGAATTAGCGTCTAACGGTATTGGTGCCCTGCCGGGAGCGGTCTATCGGAGCCAGGCGGACTCGCCGATCCATTGGCAACCCTGGACCAAGGAAACGATGGCGCGGGCGAAGGCGGCCAACCGGCTGGTGTTCGGCGTGATCGCGATGCCGCAGCAGCCGGGATTCCAGGGCGTGCTGGCGGCGTTGGCGGGTAATCCCGCCTTGGTTTCCTTGATCAACGATCACTATGTGGCGGTCCTCATCGACGGCGATGCCGCGCGGGAGATGGGGATTCTAACGGCGGATCTGTGCAGTGAAATTAAACGCCCCCTGCAGTTGCCGTTGTTTGTCTGGATGACGTATGAGGGAAATCCGGTGGCGTGGATTCCGGTCTCCAAGTCCTCCGCTGGCAACGTGGCGGACTTGTTCAACCAGTCCCACGTGGTGGTCTCCCAGACGTGGGACGATGACATCAAAAGCAATACGAGTTATGTGATGGCTAACAGTGCCTCGGACAACACCAACCGCCGCGAGCGGATTGGGCTGCGCAAGAATTCCAAGGTCATGAGCCCGCAGCCGGGCGAGGATGTGGTCCGCGGCCTGCGCCAGCTCAATTCGTTTTATGATCCTGATGCCCGCACGTTTGACGAGGCCGGCGGGCTGTTCCCGGCGGGTGCCATCGACCTGTTAGCGACTGCGGCGGTCCAACCGGGGCTGTCTCCAGAAGTGCGTGGGCACTGTTTGGACACGACCCGCGAGTTGCTGATCGACTTGCTGCCGAGCGCGATGTTCGACCCGCTCGAAGGCGGGGTTTTCTCCTCGCGGCGGGGGAACTCTTGGGCGTTGCCATCGTTCAACCGCGACTGCGGGTCGCAGGCGCGTGCGGCGCTGGCCTTGTTTCATGCTTACCGGGCGACCGGCGATGCGCTGGCTTTGGACAAAGCACTCGGGCTGGTCACGTTTTCGGAAAAAGCCTTCAGCACTCCCGAGGGGCTGTTTGCAGTGGGATTGGCGGAGGCGACGCCGCCGGCCGCATGGTTGTGGAGCATCGAGGAAGTCGAAAAAGCACTGCCGCCGGAAGACGCCGCCTGGTGGATCAAGGCGACGGGCATGAAGGGGCTGGGCAATTTGCCGTCCGAGGTGGATCCGCGCCGCGAGTATTTCCGGAGCAACAGCCTAGGAATCGGCAAGACTGTGGCGCAGCTCGCGGCGGAGCAGGGGCAAGCGCTCGAGACTATTGCGCCGCGTTTTGAAGCCACCCGCATGAAACTCCTTGAAGTCCGCAACGCCCGCCTCGGGAAGTCCGTCCGCGACGAGAGTTCCCACGCCGGTGCGACCTTCCGGATGGTGTCGGCCTACGCGGCGGCGTTCGGGGTGACCGGGGAGGTGAAATTCCGGGCCAAGGCGGTGGCCTTGTTGGAGAAGGGCCGGGCTGCCTTTTCCGAAGGACCCAGACTGCGGCTTTTTTCAAAGGATGCGCCGAAGTCGATCGGCGAGGGCCGGGCATTTCTTTACGGCTTGGCGATGCAGGCGGCGCTCGATGTCTCGACCATCACCTCGGATGAAAAATGGCTCGTTTGGTCCGAAGACCTGGCTTCCACCGCTGCGGAGTTGTTCACCGATGCCGAGTTTCTCAAGGAATGCCCGGACGACGCGCGGATCATCAATCTGCCGGTGACGGATTTGGTGATGCTGTTCGATGATTCCACGGCCGGCTTGATTTCCTTCGCCGAGTGCCGTCTCGCCGAGCGCACGCGACCGTTGGCGGCGACTTTCAGCCGACTGGCCACGCCGTTGCCGGTCTTTGCAGTGGAGCGGCCGATCCTCCACACCGACCTCTTGCAAGCGACGCTGGCACGCGAGTTCAAGGTGACGCTCGTCGCCGACACCGGGATTTCACCCGAGCTGAAGCTGGCCACCGAGCGGCTGTCGCTGCGGATGTTCCAGCGGCGTGCGGCGAAGTCCAAGGATGAGGTTCCGGCAGGATCGGTGAAGGTGATTTTTTCAAATCGCGAATCGCGGATCGTTGCCACCCCCGATGCGTTGCAAGAAGCGGTCTTGCTCTCGCCCGCAAAATCATAAATTGTTCCCCCGTAAGCTTACCCAGCAACCTATGATGAAAACCAACTCCGCCCTTGCCGTCCTTTGTCTGTTGTCGATCACGCTGCCGTGTTCCGCCGAGACGTTCACCCTCAAGGACGCCACGACGCTCGAAGCCAAGGTCCTCAGTGAAACGGGAGACGCCTACTTGCTAGAGGTCCAAGTCACCAAAAACATCAAGGACGAGAAGCGAGTCTTGAAAGCGGACGTCGTCAAGAGAACCGCCGACCAGCCGGATTTGAAAGCCTTCGAAGTGATCGCCAAACTGGCACCCACCTCGGATCTGATGGCGGCCGATGATTACCTGGTCCAGACCGCCGCTGTGGAAAAATTTCTCAAGGAATACCGCGCCAGCAACAAGACCAAGGAAGCCAGGGTGATCCTCGAAACCCTCAAGACCGAGTCCGCCCAGGTGTCCGCCGGCGGGATCAAATTCGGCGGCAAGATGATCTCGCCTGCGGAGTTCAAGGCGAACGTTTATGACTTGGACGCCCGCCTCGCGGAAGCGAAGATCCGCCGCCTGGTTGACGACGGCCAGTTTCTCGTGTCGCTCCGGATGTTTGTCGAGTATGACCGCGATTACCGCACCACGCTTTCTTATGGTGCCTTGGCACCGTTGATGCGGCAGGTCGTCCAAAACCAGGTGGTGGAGGCCAAGGAGGCGTTGCGCACGTTCGAGGCCCGCGTCAAGGCGCGCGAAGTGGGACTCCAACAGATGACGAGCGAGGATCGCAAGATCACGGACAACGCGATCAAGGAGGAAGCCGCCCAAATGGATGCACGCTTCAAGGCCGAGAAAGAAGCCAAACAGAATTGGGTCACCACCAGCCCGTTCAACAAGGCCTCGCTCGAGGCTACCGTCCTGTTCGGTGAAACGGAACTGGTCCGCCTCGCCGCAGTGAAAACGGTTCTCGGCGTGGATGGAGGCAAAGCTTACCGCGACCTTTACACTGCGGTTCGCAGCGGTGGAAATGCCGCCGCCGTTGCCGCCGCCATCACGGCCGCGAAATCCGCCCTCGTGCCACCGCGCTACCTCGCTCCGCTCGAAGCGGATGCCAAGGGCCGCAAATAATGTGGCTGGAGCATCCATGCTCCAGACCGTGCCAGGGGCGTCCCGCCCCGATTCCTGCTTTTCCCATGTCCGCATCCCGCACCGCCGCCCGTAGCCGCAAGACCGCCGAGACCGCCATCGATCTATCAATCGACATCGACGGTTCGGGTATTTCTAACATCGACACCGGCATTCCATTCTTCGATCACATGCTCACGCTGTTCTCGAAACACGGCCTGTTTGATCTCAACGTGAAAACCGTCGGCGACATCGGCGTGGATTTCCATCACACCATCGAAGACACCGGCATCGTCATCGGCGACTGCCTGCGCGAGGCGCTCGGCACCAAGGAAGGCATCCGCCGCTACGGCTGCTGCTACCTGCCGATGGATGAAACGCTCGCCCGCGTCGTCGTCGATCTCAGCAACCGGCCGCACCTCGAGTTCCGCTCGCCCGCAGGGACTCCATCAGCTCCTAACATGCCATTCACCCTGGTCGAGGAATTCTGTCGCGCGGTCGCTTCCAACCTGCGGGCTAACATCCACGTCGAGCTGTTGTACGGCCGCGACGGCCACCACATCGCGGAATCAATTTTCAAAGGCCTCGCCCGCGCGCTGCGCGACGCGTGCGAGCGCGATCCTCGGGTGATCGGCATTCCCAGCACCAAGGACGCGTTGTGAAAGTCGGCATCATCGACTACGGCGGCGGCAATCTCCGCAGTGTCGCCAACGCCCTGCGCGCGCTCGGCGAGGATCCCGCGATCATCGCCAGCCCCGAGCAGGCGGGCGACACCACCCACCTGTTACTGCCTGGCCAAGGCGAGTTCGGCGATACCATGGAGCGCCTCGAACAGCGCGGGCTAGCAGTTTTCCTCAAGGATTGGATCGCCGCCGACAAACCCTACTTCGGTATCTGCGTGGGCTATCAGATCCTGTTCGACTCCAGCGAGGAAACACCCGCCGCAGCCGGGCTCGGCATCATTCCCGGCACCGTCCGCCGTTTCCTGGACGAACCCGGCCTGAAAATCCCGCACATGGGTTGGAACTCCGCGACCGCCACCCGCGGCGAGACCCGCGTCTGGCAGGGCCTCGGCGACGATCCCTATTTCTACTACATCCACTCGTACTTCCCCGACCCGTTAGATCCCGCCTCTGTTGTGGCGGAAACCACCCACGGCACCCAGTCGTTCGCCGGTGCCGTCGAGCGGGGGAACCTGTTTGCCTGCCAGTTCCACCCGGAAAA
The DNA here is from genome assembly GCA_031429315.1 of Akkermansiaceae bacterium. Taxonomy (GTDB): domain Bacteria; phylum Verrucomicrobiota; class Verrucomicrobiia; order Verrucomicrobiales; family Akkermansiaceae; genus Luteolibacter. The sequence continues at coordinate 1,148 of JANOZJ010000434.1, read as the reverse complement.
AAGCCAGGAAGCCGGCCTCCGGCTGATCCGGAATTTCTTGGGACTCTAGGGGAGGGCTGGTTCCATCGCTCATCTAGGTGGGTCCGGAATTTCTTTCTGTAGCATGATGGCGGAGATGGCCGCAATGCCAGTGCAACCATTGCCCAAATCTCTTGCTATTCGTTCGCTGGATCCGGTTCGGTTTCGCCCCGACAATCGACTTGTGCGGAAAATGAAACCGGGTTATGAAGCTTTCTGGATGGACGATCCCGGACGCAAGCGGCCAAGGTGAAATCCGAAATAGATGAACGTCCTTTGACTGACTAACATGTTCAAGCAGTTGACCTCCAGAATCATGGGACCCTTGTATGCGATGCCCATTGTCGGCATCCGGGTTCGATGCCTCGTGGAATCGCTTCGTGGACCAAGGGACTATCAGGACCGAGCTTATTGGAACGAGAGCCTGAAGGGGTGGGCTTCATCTTATCTCGGTGGCACGCTGGCGATTGATCTAAGGAATTCGATGACGGTGCTGTTGGCGAAGCAAGTGGCACCCGCAGCCAAGTCGGTCCTCGATCTGGGCTGCGCGGGTGGCACGCTTGCCCTGTGCCTTGGACCCGAATACGACACCTATTGCGGAGTCGATATCAGCGACGTCGCCATCGCCAATGCCGCAGAGCTGTTTGACGGACCCGGCGGGAATACGGCGATCACGCATCAACTGGAGGTCTCCACAGTTCAGGACTTCCAGCCGTCGCGTCAGTTTGACGTGATCATCTTCAATGAGGTGATGTATTATCTGCCCTTGCCCCAGATCGCCGAAGCGGTCCGTCGTTACTCGCGGCATCTATCTACCGACGGGGTGATTCTGGTCTCACTGAAGGACCATCCCCAATGCCGGTGCGTCCTAACAGTCTTGCGGCGGGAGCTGGAATTCCTGCATGGGATCGTCTATCAACAGGTGACCGCGCGTCCCGACTGGAAAATCGTTTTCAACCGCGAGGCTCCGGGCTTTCTGGTCAATGCTTTCAGGATGAAACAATAACGCCGCCCGTTCGTGGGAACGGGCGGCGGTTGGGTTTTTCGAAGTTGTTAGCCGGTGCTCAGGCGTAGGAGGACTCCACGCGGCTGGCGACGTCGCGGTAGCCGTAGTCCACCTCGTAGATTTG
>JANOZJ010000433.1:0-10364 GCA_031429315.1 Akkermansiaceae bacterium | reverse complement strand
GTTTTTTGCCGCCAGAATCCCCTCCGCCCGTTCCAGGATCACCGCTCGGCAGAACTCTGTCAGGCTCTCCGCCTTCGCCACCCGGCTCGCCCGGTCCGCCTTGTCGAATTCCTCCGCCGTCCGGAAAATCACATTCCACGGCGGTGCCTCGGGCTGCACCTCACGTTGACGCGCCGTTTCCAGCGTGATCACTCGCTCGATGTCGTCCATGAACTCCTTCGTCCGCTTCCCCTTAGGTTGGAGGTATTGACGAATCGTGTGCTCGCTCATCTTGAGCTGCACTGCCAGCCACTTTCGATCCTTCCCGATCGCCGCAAGTCGCCGCCGAATCTCCTGATGTTCGCTCACATTCCAAGCATAGCGACACGCCCGTGTTTCGGGAGCTTTCAGGAAGTTGCCGCCAATTCATATTGGTTTTCAAAACAGAATTTCATTAAATTTAATAATATAAAATGAAATTTTGCCTCATATTGCTTGCAGATTTTCGCTAGTTTTTGTCTTTTTTCGCTACAATAACCAGTATCGGAATTTGCCGTCAATGACCCCCTACCATGCGAAATACTACGCCCACGAACTCAGCCGCACCGGCGGGGAAGGGGTGGACCGCTTGGGGCGCGCGCTATTCGACGCCACCGTCGAACTCAATCCTCACCAGATCGAGGCCGCCATGTTCGCGCTGCGGTCACCACTCTCCAAAGGCGTCTTGCTCGCCGACGAGGTCGGCCTCGGCAAAACCATCGAAGCCGGTCTCGTCCTCTGTCAGTCGTGGGCGGAAAGTCGCCGCAAGCTGCTCATCATCACTCCCGCCTCCCTGCGGAAACAGTGGGCCTTGGAGCTTGAGGAAAAATTCAACCTCCCCTCCGTCATCCTCGATGCCCACTCCTACCGCGGTTTTCAGCGGGACGGGCACGCCTCCCCGTTCGAGCAAAATCAAATCGTCATCTGTTCCTATCACTACGCTGCCCGGATGGCCGGGGTGATCCAGCCGATTCCGTGGGACCTCGTCGTGATGGATGAGGCCCACAAGCTTCGGAACTGCTACCGCGAGAGCAACCGCCTCGGCCAGGCGATTCGCAGCGCCACCGAGGGCCGCAAGAAAATCCTCCTCACCGCCACCCCGCTTCAGAACTCGCTCGTCGAACTCTACGGCCTCGCCTCCCTGATCGACGACCGCCTCTTCGGCGATCTTCCATCCTTCCGCACCCAGTTCGCGAACGCCGGCGGCGACTTGGCTGCCCTGCGCGAACGGCTCGCCACCTTCTGTCACCGCACCCTCCGCTGCCAAGTATTGGAATATGTAAAATATACCCAGCGCCGCTTGCTTACCCGCCCCTTCACTCCCAGCGAGCAGGAGCACAAGCTTTACGAAACCGTTTCCAGCTATCTCCAGCGTGAGGACAGCTACGCCATGCCGCAGCGGCAGCGCCATCTTATCGTCCTGCTCGTTCGCAAGGTGCTGTCCTCCTCGCCCCGCGCCCTAGCAGGAACTTTGGAAATGATGCGCGACCGCCTTGTCCGGATTCAGGAAGATGCAAAAAATAATTTCAATCTTTTCGACCAACTCATCGCCGGTGACGACCTCGACCCCGAGTTACTGGACGGACTCCTCGAAGACGCGGAAGACGCCGAGGTCACTGCGGACAATTCCGAAGTCCCGGAGGAAAATCCCGCCGCCGCAGAGCCGATCGATCTGATCAAGCTCAAAAAGGAAATCGCCGAGCTCGAGGATTACATCCGCTGGGCACGCAGCATCGGCGTGGACACCAAGAGCCATGCCTTGCTGAAAGCTCTTGAAATAGGCTTCGCGCAAATGGCGGCGATGAGTCCGCCCGCCCCGCAGAAAGCCGTCATTTTCACCGAGTCCCGCCGCACCCAGACTTTTCTCAAGGAATTCCTCGAAGCGAACGGCCACCACGGAAAAGTCGTTATTTTCAACGGCTCTAACAATGATTCGGACTCCAAAAAAATCCACGAATCCTGGGCCGCCCGCAACCGCGACACCGGCCGCATGACTGGCTCCCGCGCTGTCGATTCCCGCACCGCCATCATCGACGCCTTTCGCGACTCTGCAGAAATTCTCATCGCCACCGAAGCCGCAGCCGAAGGCATCAACCTCCAGTTCTGCGCCCTTGTCGTGAATTTCGATCTGCCGTGGAATCCCCAGCGCATCGAGCAACGCATCGGCCGCTGCCACCGCTACGGCCAAGAACACGACGTGGTTGTCATCAATTTCCTCAACCAGCGCAACGAGGCCGATCTCCGCGTCCACGAACTTCTCGAAACTAAGTTCCACTTATTTTCCACACTCTTCGACACCTCCGACGACATCCTCGGCCTTGTCGATGGCACCATCGACTTCGAGCGCCGCGTGCTGGAAATCTATCAACAGTGCCGCTCCTCGGAGGAAATCAAAGCCGCCTTCGAACAGCTCCGGGAGGAACTCGACCAGCAAATCCAGTCCCGCATGAGCGAGACCCGGCAGATGCTGCTCGATCACTTCGACGAAGACGTCCATGAGCGACTCAAGGTCCGGCTGGAAGGCGCGCGGTTGCAACTCGACCGCATCGGCCGGCTGTTCTGGGCGCTCACCCGCTTCGAACTAACGGAACTCGCCACTTTCGATGACGGCGAACTCGCCTTCGAGCTCCGCGAGTCGCCGATCACCGCCGCCCGCCCGGGCAATTATCGGCTCATCCAAAAAGGCCGCGCCAACATCCCCGGCGAGTTCCTCTATCGGCTCAACCATCCGCTCGGCGAACACACCATTTCCCAAGGAAAAGGCCACCCATGTCCACCTGCCGAAGTCGTTTTCGACATCAGCGCGCATCCCGCCAAGATTAGCGTCGTCGAGCAGCTCAAGGGGAAATCCGGCTGGCTTACTCTCCAGCACCTCCGCATCGACTCGTTAGAGCGCGAGGAATACCTGCTCTTCTCCGCCTTCGATGATGCGGGCCACGATCTCGACCAAGAAACCTGCGAGAAACTCTTCAGCGTAGCTGGGACTTCCAGTCCCAGCTCCTCTTTTCCCCAGCCTCCCCAACGCCTAACCGCCGAAGCGAAACGCCACATCGCCGCCACGCTCAACCGTTCCCTCGAAACCAACCACCGCCATTTCCAACAGGCCCGCGACCAGCTCGACCAATGGGCCGAGGACATGGAACTCGCCTCACAGAAACAGCTCGAAGATCTGAAACGCCAGATCCGCGACCTCCAGCGCCGATCCCGCCAAGCCCCTACGCTCCAAGAGGAAAAGGCGATGCAGGACCAGATCATCAAGCTCGAACAAGCCAAGCGCCGCCAGCGGCAACGCATCTTCGAGATCGAAGACGAGATCGAGGAAAAGCGCAAAACCCTCGTCGCCGCGCTGGAATCCCGCCTCCAGCAGAAAACCCAAACCACGCCGCTTTTCACCATTCGGTGGAAAGTCGCCTAACCGCGCCTCATTTTTCCCATGTCCGCCTTCTCCGATCTCCGCAAGAAACTCGCCGAACTCTTTCAGCTCGATGCCGCCGCCGAACTCGACTTCGGCATCTATCGAATTCTCAACGCCCGCCGCGTGGAAATCGAAGGTTTCCTCGACAGCCTCGAACCCCAGGTGGAAGCCATCCTCGCCGAGGCCCTGCAAACCGGAACCGGCGAGCTGATCGCCGAACTCGAAAAAGTGGAGGCCGGACTCCGCGCCGGTGGCTTCGATGACGCGATGATTTCCACGGCACTCAAGGTGAAGGAACTGCGCGAAAAAATCGCCAGCGCCGGTGGCGACCCCACCGCCATCACCCACGAGATCTTCTCGCTCCTCACCACTTTCTTCGGCCGCTATTACAAGGACGGCGATTTCCTCTCGCTGCGCCGCTACAAGAAAGACACCTACGCCATTCCCTACGAAGGCGAGGAAGTGAAACTCCATTGGGCGAACGCGGATCAATATTATATCAAGTCCGCCGAAACCTACCGCGACTACTCCTTCAAACTCGGCCCCGCGCCCAAGGACGACAAACCCGACACCCGGCCCACGGTCACCTTCAAACTCACCGAGGCCGACGCCGAAAAAGACAACAACAAAGCCGTCGCCGGCCAAGAACGCCGCTTCGTCTATCAAGGACAAAAAGAAGGGGAAGGGGGGGTAGGCGTCTCGCCTGCATCTCTTAATGATCCCAACCACCTCATCCTGAACTTCGCCCACCTTCCCATCGGCAAAGCCGAAAAACAAGCCGCTCTCAACGAAGCCGCCGCCGCCAAGATCCTAGCAGAACATGCCAAGGGCCCGTTCACCGGCCTGGCCGCCAACGATCCCACCTACACGGTCAAAAGCAAAACCCGCAGTATCCTCGCCAAGCACCTCACCGAATACACCGGCAAGAATTCCTTCGACTATTTCATCCACAAGGATCTCGGCGGCTTCCTCCGTCGCGAGCTGGATTTTTTCATCAAGAACGAAGTCCTCCACCTCGACGATCTCGATGACGCCCCGGAAGCAAATTGGAAAGAAACCCGCGCCAAGATCAAAGCCCTCCGCACCATCTCCGGAAAAGTCATCCGCTTCCTCGCCCAGATCGAAAACTTTCAGAAGAAACTCTGGCTGAAGAAAAAGTTCGTCACCGCCTGCGACTACGTCGTCACTCTGGATCGCATCCCAGAAGAACTCTATCCGGAAATCGCCGCGTGTGATGCCCAGCGGGACGAATGGGTCAGGTTGTTCGCGATTGATGAGATCAAGGGAGATCTTGGTAGGGTGGGCTATTCGGTGCCGTTATCGGTGGAGTTTTTAAAGGGAAATCCAAGGTTGCTATTAGCCACGCAGTGGTTCGGTCAGAATTTCAATTTTCGGCTAAACCAGATTCTGACGCGAATTTCGGGAATGGTGGTCTATTCCGAAAACTATCAAGGACTCCGTTTCTGTAAGAGTAGATATGGAAACGGAATTGGATGTATATACGTCGATCCACCTTACAATACTGGATCTGACGATTTTATCTACAAAGACACCTTTTGGCACTCGTCTTGGGCTACGATGATGCTTGATCGACTCGAAATATCGAAATGCTTTTTAGCTGATGAAGGGAGCATGTTCACTCAAATTGATGATTATGAAGAACACAATCTTCGTCATCTTTTGGACATGTCGTTTTCCGCCGAGCGAAGGATTAACAGAATCGCTTGGGTAAGAACATTCAACTCAGGATCATCAAAAGGCTTGTCGAAAAAGCTTCCCGCAAATTTGGATACGATTTTCTGGTACTCCAAGGCCGAGAATTACCAGCACAATAAGATTCTTCGGGAATACTCTGACGGGGCAAAAAAGCGATACGACAAAGTTGATGAAAGTGGTCGTCGATTCAAATGGAATCCCATGAAGACCTATTCTGAAAAGAAGCTTGAACGGTTGATTGCTAGCGGAGATGCCCAGTGGACTGAAAATTCAAAGTATCCAGTCTATAAAAAGTATCTGGATGAAGATTCGGGTGCTCCCTTGGACAATCACTGGCATGATATTGCACCTATTGGAACATTTGCCTCCGAACGAGAGGGATTTGCCACCCAGAAACCCGTTAAACTGATCGAGCGTTGTGTTAGTCTCACGGGAGCAACTACCGTTCTCGACTTCTTCGCCGGCTCCGGCACCACAGGCCACGCCGTCATCAATCTCAACCGCGAGGATGGCGGCGACCGCAAATACAACCTCATTGAAATGGGCGAGCATTTCGACACCGTGCTGGTTCCGCGTTTGAAGAAGGTGATCTACTCGAAGGATTGGAAGGATGGCAGACCGCAGAACCGCAACACCGGCATTTCCCACTGTTTCAAGATCCTGCGTCTCGAAAGCTACGAGGACACGCTGAACAACCTCCGCCTGCACCGCACCCGCGAGCAGGAACTGGCGTTGGAGAAATTCTCGCCGGAAGCCCGCGAGGACTATCAGCTCGGCTACATGCTCGATCTGGAAGCCAGCGGCAGTCAGAGCCTGCTCAATATTTCCGCCTTCACCGATCCCTTCAACTATACCCTGCAAATCGCCACCGGCACCGCAGGCGAGACCAAATCCACCCAGGTCGATCTGGTCGAAACCTTCAACTGGCTGCTCGGGCTCACCGTCCTCGCCCAAGGCCAGGGTGGCGGCGTCACTTGGGTGGAAGGCACCAATCCCGAAGGAGAGAAAGTCCTCGTCCTCTGGCGCAACACCACGGCAGTGGATGCCGAGGCGCTGAATGCTTGGTGCAAAAAACAGAAGATCAGCGTGCTGGATGGCGAGTTCGCCGTGATCTACGTCAACGGCGACCACCATTTGGAAAACCTCCGCCGCGACGACCAGACTTGGAAAGTCCGCCTCACCGACGAGGAGTTCCCCAAACTCATGTGGGAGGGCTGCGAATGAGGGAACGCCTATCCAAGTTCGATTCCGATGTCATCGGCCACTTGCAAGGCGAAGGCCGGCACTGGATCCGCCAGACGCGTGATGACCTTCTTAACTGGAATCCGCAAGTTGGCGGCGATTTCATGGAGCCGCTGGACGACGAGCGCCTGATTCAAGGAGTAGAGGCTACCGAGAAACTTGGAAAGATGATGCGCCTCGATGTTCCAGGGCTCCAAGGCCGCGACGGGGAAGTCCTTGAGATTGAAGGTCACGATGATCTCGCACTTGCCACGGATGGCGGCGGCGAGGACGTGGCGGTCTTTGGGATCGTTCGCGACGCAGGCTTCGATCGGCTCGAATCCTTCAATGCTGGCCTCAGGAAAGTGCCGGGCGAGTTGTTCGCGCCTGTGGACGATGAGATCGTCAGGCCAACCGAATTTTCCCAGCGCACGGTCGGTTTCATCGAGAATCCGGTCGCTCCAGTAGGGAAGAAACAGGCGCGGTGTCTCTGCCAAACGCAAGAGCAGGTCGGTCACCCGCTGGTTGGCGAGCACGCAGGCATCGAGCAGAACCGGAAAGTCGGCGGTCATGGGTGGAGAGCGGACCGGGGATCAATAAAGCCCGGCCTCTTGCGCCCTGCGCGCGAGTTCGTCGAGTGCGGTCCGCCGCTCGGCGTCGCGGGTCCGCTGGAAATCCATCAGATCCTTCATGAGGATGCGCCGATGGGCACCGACTTTATGGAACGGGAGTTCGTCGGATTCCAGAAGCTTGATGAGATGCGGTCGGGAAACCCCGAGCAGGTTGGCGGCGGCCTGGGTGGTGAGTTCTTGGGTCTCTGGAACCAGCGTGATCACCTTACCCTCCTGCAATGCGGAAGCCACGCGCACGAGCATTTCATAAATCGGTCGCGGCAGCTCGGTGCGGCGGCCGGTTTCGTCCACCAAGGCGGGCGGCTGCGTTTCGCGGCGAAAGAGTTCCATCAGCCCGGTCACCGACTCCATTTCTTCGGAACTGAAGGCCGCAGGATCGAAACGGGACGAAAGACGGGTTTGGCGTTGGGTGATCATGGTATCTCGGACACCCACAACGAAGCAGTCAAACGCAACAAACGCAACGCAAATAAAGCCCCCGTTCGTTGAACGGCTTCCCCAGTCCATTTTTCTGCCATGCCCGCACGCCGCAAAATCGCTCCGCCTCAGCTCAAATTCGATCAAAAGCTGGTCCTCCAGCAATGGATCTTCTCCCTGCTGGAGGCGCAGGACATTTACAGCCTTTGCGACCATGAATTCCGCCATCCAGACGCCGAGAAATGGGACACGGAAAATGTCACCGAGTATCACCGCCTACTCATCCAGCGGACCGTCGAACGCCAGCATTTGCCGAACGCCCTGTTGCGCGCCTTCGACGAAAACATCGTCCGTCACACCATGGCGATCAACGGCCGCAGGTCGGAGCCGATCCGCTGGAAATACTATCAATACACGGCGCTGCTGTTCACCGAGATTTACCTGCACTGGTATTTCAAGCGCCCGGCGGACCTACTGGAATCGCTCAACCGACACCTCGACTCCTTCAATGCGAAAGTCGAAGCACCTGACCAACTCCCGCCCTTCCGAACCGTCGATCTTAAGAAGCTGTGTTTCTGGCAGGCGACCGGCAGCGGCAAGACATTGCAGATGCATGTCAACATTTTCCAATACCTGCACCATCTCCAACAAGCGGGACGGCGGCATGAGCTGAACAAGATCATCCTCCTAACACCCAAGGAAGGTCTCAGTCTCCAGCATCTCAAGGAATTCGCCGACTCGGGCATCGATGCCGAGCTGTTCGACAAGGACGGCACCCACACGCGTTCGATGTTTTCCGGCCAGACCGTGGAGATCATTGACGTCAATAAACTCGCCGATGAATCGAAGGAAAAGACCGTGGCAGTCGATTGTTTCGAGGGAAACAATCTTGTTTTAGTGGATGAAGGCCATCGTGGACAAGCCGGCGAAGAATGGATGAAGCGCCGTGAAAAACTCTGCCGTGATGGATTCAGCTTCGAGTATTCAGCCACTTTTGGGCAATCGGTCAAAACGGCGAATGACCGTCAGATGGAGCAGAACTACGCTCGCTGGATTCTCTTCGATTACAGCTACCGCTTTTTCTACAAAGATGGCTACGGCAAGCACTACCGAATCCTCAATCTCAAGGACCAGAAGTCCGAGGAGCAGCGGAAACTCTACCTCACCGCCGCGTTGCTTTCATTCTATCAGCAGCTCCGCATCTGGCTGGATCACTCGGCGGAATTCGCCGTGTTCAACGTCGAGCGTCCGCTCTGGGTTTTCTTCGGCTCCAAGGTCAACGTCGTGCGCACCGAGAGCAAACATCAGGTCTCCGACGTGGTGGATGTGCTGTTGTTCTTCGCCGAGTTTTCCCGCAGCCGCAGTGAGTCCATCCACCATCTGGACATGCTGCTCGATGGAACTGATAACCTCATCGATAAAAACAACCGCGTCCTTTTCGCCGATTCATTTCCCTATCTGAAGAAGCTGAAATCGAGCGGCGAGCTGGTCTTCGAGGATATTCTCAAATCCTTCTTCAACTCGTCCAGCGGCGGCATCCTGCACGTTCGGGATTTGAAAGGAGCTCAAGGCGAACTGAGCCTGTCGCTCGGCGCCTCGGAACCCTTCGGCGTCATTAACGTCGGCGATGAAAAGAAGCTTCATGAACTCTGTGGCGCGCATCCGAACCACCTCGCCACCTCGGATCAGGAATTCGGCGGTTCGCTTTTCCGGAATCTGTCGAAAGCGGAATCGAAGATCCACCTGTTGATCGGGTCCAAGAAATTTACCGAAGGTTGGAGCAGTTGGCGGGTTTCCGCCATCGGTTTGATGTATATGGGCCAGGGCGAAGGCTCCGAGATCATCCAGCTCTTCGGTCGCGGCGTCCGCCTCAAAGGCTGGAACACCACGCTCAAACGCAGTGGAGCGCTCAAAACGCTGAACCTGCCCATCATGCAAGGTGCCACGGACGCACAACGCCGTTTCCTGCCCTTGTGCGAAACTCTCGACGTCTTCGGCGTCCGCGCGGATTACATGGAGCAATTCCGCGCCTACCTCGAACTTGAAGGGGTGAACACCGATCCCGATTGGGAAACGGTCGAAGTCCCGGCGATGCCGACGCTCAAGGATCTTCCTCTGAAAAAGCTCAAGGTCATCCGCGTGCCCGACGACATCGATTTCAAACGCGACGCCCCAAGGCCCGTCCTCGATTTGGAGAAGAACCACTTCCGCCGCTCGCCTGTGAAAGTGGATTGGTATCCGCGCATCGAGGCGATGAAGGCGACCGGGCAAACCAACGTCGCCTTGATGGGTAGCCGGAGTGAAAAGAAACTTGAGAAGCACCACCTCGCCTTCCTCGACCACGAGGCCCTGCACCTTCGGCTCCAACAACTCAAAAACGAGCGCGGCTATTACAACCTCAGCGTGTCACGCGCCGCAGTGGAAAGCCTGCTTTCAGACTCTCACTGGTATTGCCTTTTCATCCCCCCAGAAGAACTCAGCGCCTACCGTTTCGACAAAGTCCGCGTCTGGCAGCAAATCGCCGAAGCTCTGCTCTGCGGCTATTGCGAGCGCCTCTACAAATTCCGCAAGCAGGCATGGGAAAGCGAACATGCGAAGGTCTATGATTTGACCCCGGACGATCCGAACTTCGTCAAAGAATACATTTTCCAGATCGACCGCAGCGAAACCGAACTGATCCAACAAATCGAAGATCTATCCTCCACCGTGCGGAGTGGAAAACTCTTCAGCTATCGCGGTGTCCAAGGCCTACAGTGGGACCCGCATCTTTATGCTCCGGTCATCACCATCAGTGGCAACGCCATGGTCGAGGTGTCACCGATCCAACTCAACCAAGGCGAGTGGGACTTCATCAACGACCTGAAGAAATTCCATCAATCCAGTTCCGGCTTTTTCGAGAACAAGGAACTTTACGTTCTGAGGAATCGCAGTAAAAAAGGCATCGG
>JANOZJ010000432.1:0-2363 GCA_031429315.1 Akkermansiaceae bacterium | reverse complement strand
CATGGAAAGGCCGACATAGTCTTTCGCTGCTTTGAGCTTGAGACGGAGGGCGGCGTATTTCTCGACGGTTTCTTTTTTGCGCGCGTTGCGGGCGATCCAACTTTTCTTAGCCATAATTCGGGGCGCAGGTGTTACGGGATGCGCGGGGGGTTGCAAGCCCAAAGTCGCCGATTCCGAGATTTTCGGGCAAAAAGGCTGAAAACCCGTCTGCGGGCGCAAGGAAAGTTGAATCATCGGGCTTGGTCCCGACGGATCTCCCGAATTCTGAAACATTGGCCCGCCTCCTGCCGTTTCTTGGCCGCCGTCGAGAGATATTGGCGCTCGACAACCCCTGCGCCACTGAACTCATATCCGAAGCGCTGCCATCGTCGTCTAAACCAACCCTACCTTATGAATCGTCGTGAAATCCTCCGTACCGGCTCGCTCGGCACCCTCGGCCTGCTCGCTTCCCAAACATTCCAAACCGCCCGCGCCCAGGCCCGCACCATCGGCGCGAATGACCGCATCCGCATCGGCATTGTCGGCTTTTCCGACCGCCTGAACAGCACGCTGCTCCCTGCCTACAAGGCCGTGGCGGACCAGTTCAACTGCGAAATCGTCGGCGTTTCAGACCTCTGGAGCGTCCGCCGCGAGGACTCGAAAGCCTATTTCACCAAGCACTTCGGCAAAGAAGTCCCGACCTACCGCAACAACGAGGAACTTTACGAAAAAGCCAAACCGGACGCCGTCATCATTTCCACCGCCGACTTCCAACACGCCATCCACGCCATCGAGGCCGTGCAGGCCGGTTGCGATGTCTATTGTGAAAAGCCCTTCGCGGAAACGATGCAAGACGCCCGCGCCGCGCTCAAGGCCGTGAAGGAATCCGACTGCATCCTCCAGATCGGCTCGCAACGACGCTCTGGCCCATCCTACCACGCCGCCTACGATTACCTCAAAAGCGGTAAATTCGGCCCCATCGTCAATGCCGAGATGACCTGGAACGTCAACCAGCCCGGTCGCTGGCGCAGGCCAGCCCTCGTCGCCGCGCTCAAGCAAGAGGACACCGACTGGAAACGCTTCCTCTGCAATCGCCCCGACGCCCCGTGGGATCCCCGCAAATACCTCGAATACCGCCTGTTCTGGCCCTACTCGTCCGGCATTCCCGGCCAATGGATGAGCCACCAAATCGACACCGTCCACTGGTTCAGCGGACTCCCCCACCCGCGTTCGGTCGCAGCCAACGGCGGAATCTATCAGTGGAAGGACGGCCGGACCAACGGCGACACGCTCACCGCCGTCTTCGACTACGGCCCGCTCGACGACCCGTCCTCCGGCTTCCAGGTGAATTTCAGCTCGCGCTTCAGCAACTCCGCCGGTGGCATCAAGGAGATCTACTACTCCAATGGCGGCGAACTCAATCTCGCCACCAACAAGGTCACATCCAACGGCGGAATGGCCGCCAAGGATGCCGGCGAAATGAAAATGCAGCCCAACCTCCTCGCCGATTTCAAACTCGACGATGCCACCGCAACCGCGACCGCCGCCAACATGGGAGCTGACGCACTCACCACCGCCCACATGAAAAACTGGCTGGAATGTCTCCGCTCCCGCAAGCAGCCCAACGCCCCGGTCGAGGCCGGCTACCAACACTCCATCGCCACCATCATGGCCAATGCCGCCGTCCGCACCGGCCAGCGCGTCACCTTCGACGAGAAAACCCAGGAAGTCATGGCCGGCGGCAAGCCGTTCCACCTCTAACATTCAGTGGAATTCCATCCTCCATCCCATTCCCGGCGGAGATTCCTCCATGCGGGCGGCTTGATCTTGTTAGGATCCACCTTCCTGTCGCGGGGCATCGCCGCCCCGCTTGCGGAGAAGAGGAAGCTCTTCTCCGCCATGGGCATCGCCGCGCCGCTCGACAAGGCGGCCATGCTCAAAACGGCAGGCGCGGAATTTCTAACTGCCGGAGTCGGCGACTTCCTCGTTCCCGACAAGGGCGATGCGGAGTTCGCGAAAAACCTCGATAAGCTCACCGCCTCGCCGCTGCCTATCCTCGCCTGCAACGGCTTCATCCGCCCGGCCAACCTGCACTGCGTCGGCCCGCAAGCAAACCACGACCTCATTCTCAAATGGGCGGATGTGGCATTCCGCCGCATGAAGAAAGCCAACGGCAAATTCATCGTCTTCGGCAGCGGCAGCGCCCGCCAAATCCCCGACGGCTGGCCGAAGGAGAAAGCGAACGAACAATTCGTCGCCCTGCTCAAACTCCTCGGCCCGCTTGCCGAAGCCCAGAGCATCACCGTCACCGTCGAGCAACTCCGCGCCGCGGAATGCAACTTTATCAACCACATCGGCGAAGGCGCCGCACTCGTCCGCGCCGC
>JANOZJ010000431.1:0-4284 GCA_031429315.1 Akkermansiaceae bacterium | reverse complement strand
CGCCAAGGCCAGCGGTGTGGAAAAAGCCAAAGCCCTGGTGGCCGCGCTTGAAGCGATGGGCTTGGACGATGCTCTGGTTCTGAAATTCTATGGTGACGTGGCGAAGCAAATCGAAGCCGCCGATCCCAAGGATGAAACCGGCTTCGGCAAAGCGGCGGCGGCGAAACTCCGGCTCGAGACATTCCAGAGCGAGTTGAGTGCCTGTGCCGAGAAACAGGACTTCGACGCCGCCCTCGTGGTGGTGGACAAGACGCTCAAGGAGGGCGGATTCGGCACCGAGGAAACCCAACAGATCATGATGACCCGCGCAATGATCTTCGCCCAGCAGAAGAAGTTCGACGAGGCGATCAAGGCGGTGGACGAGGCCAAGGCGTTCGCGCCGGATAGCGAGATGGCCGCCGGATTCGACGGCTTCAAAGCCAAGCTGGAAGCTGGCAAAAAGGCGGCTGAGACCGGCAAGTAAGTTTTAGCCCGCTTGGGATTTTCAAGCACCGCCCCGATAGCCGGGGCGGTGCTTTTTCTTGGCGTGGCTGGCATTTTCTCCATTCTGTGGCCATGCGATTGGTTTTGTGGTTTGTGGCTCTGGCCGCCCTGGTCCTGGGAGTCTGGATGATCTGGGGCGGGAGGTGGGACGACCACTTCACGTTTGAAGGCAGCGTGAAGTGGCTGGAAAGCGCGGGGCCGTGGGCATGGGCGGCGGGGATCTTGCTGTTGATTGGCGATCTGGCTCTGCCGGTGCCTGGCACTGTCGTCATCTCGGCGCTCGGCTTCATTTACGGGACGTTGTTAGGTGGGGTGATCGCCTCGTCCGGGTTGATCGCCGCTGGAATGTTAGGATACGGCTTGGGCCGGCTGTGCGGCGAGAAATTTGCCCGCCGCTGGTTGGGGGATCTGGATTATGAAAAGGGCAAACTTCTGTTCGCGAGAAGTGGCGGCTGGGTGGTGGCCTTGTCGCGGGCGTTGCCGATTTTACCCGAGGTCATTTCCTGCACCGCGGGTCTGGTGCGGATGCCGTTCAGGCGGTTTGCGGTGGCGCTGGCCTGCGGCAGTGTGCCGATGGGATTTGTGTTTGCGGCGATCGGTCGGGCGGGGCACCAAACGCCGGGCTGGGCATTCGGCTTGAGCTTAGCTGTGCCCGCGCTGTTGTGGCTGGCTGCCAGCCGGATCACGCGCTGAACAATCGGGCCTTGAGTCGTTGGCGGGATGTCGCAGATTCGCGCCGTGAGAATTGAAATCATCAACACCGGCACCGAGCTTCTGCTAGGAAACACGCTCAATACCCACGGCGCGTGGTTCGGTCGCGAGCTGTTCAAGCTCGGCCTGCGAATTTCCCGCCAGACGACCGTGCCGGACGGCGATGCCATCCGCGACTCGCTCCGGGAAGCGCTCGGCCGGGCGGATGCGGTGATCGTCACCGGCGGGCTGGGGCCGACCAGCGACGATCTAACACGCGAGATCGCCGCCGAAGTCCTGGGGCTGGAGTTGATCACGGACGAGGCGGCGCTGCGATCCCTGGAGGGGTTTTTCGCCATGCGCGGGCGGAAGATGGTGGATGCCAACCGCAAGCAGGCGCTTTGTCCGGTGGGGGCGGATTGCTTGCCAAATCCCAATGGCACGGCACCGGGGATTTATGTGCCGCCGCGACTCAACGGCCGTTCCAACTGCGCGGTGTTTCTGCTGCCCGGGCCACCGCGCGAACTCTATCCGATGTATCATCTCGAGGTCGTGCCGCGCCTGGCGGCCTTGGCGGGAATCGAGGCTTTCAATGAGGCGCTGGTGCTCAAATTCACCGGGATCGGCGAGAGTGATTTCCACGATGGCATCGATGATCTTCTGGCGGCGGTGCCCGGCTTGGAGTACGGCTACTGCGCCCACATCGGCGAGGTGGATCTGCGTTTGATCGGCGATGCGGAGGCTTTGGAAGCGGGCCGGAAAATGGCGCTGGAAAGGTTTGCCGAGAATCTAATCAGTGATGACGGCGCTTCGATGGAGAAAACCGTGGTCCGCCTGCTCAAGGAGCGCGGGATGAAATTCGCGACGGCGGAGAGTTGCACCGGTGGTCTGATCTCGCACCGGATCACCAACGTGCCGGGAGCGAGCGAGGTGTTCACCCATGGGTTCGTGACCTACGCCAACGAGGCGAAGACTTCGATGTTAGGAGTCCCGCCGCAGGAGATCGCACTGCACGGCGCGGTGAGCGAGGCGGTCGCCCGCCAGATGGCCGAAGGAGCGCTCCGGGCGAGCGGCGCGTGTATCGCGGTGTCGGTCACGGGGATCGCCGGTCCCGGCGGTGGCACTGAGGAAAAGCCGGTGGGCACGGCGTGGCTTGCGGTCGCGGTTAGAGGCGGCGCGACCGGAGTCTTCAGTGTCTATCACCCGCGCAACCGCAAGGACTTCAAACTGGCGGTCAGCCAGGCGGCGCTGGAGGCGGTTAGACGGAGACTGAAGGCGTGCCAATAGGGGGGAAGGGACCTTATTGTCCCTATCTTCCCTATGGTTGAAGAAGAGAGGCGACAATAAGGTCGTCACTCCTTACCCGGCAAAATCACAAATCCTGATTTCCTCCCATCCCATCCATCCGCGAAATCCGCAGGTGAAAAATCCTCAATACCGCGCCATCTCCGGATCGATGAGCTCCGACCACGCCTCGATGCCACCCTTCATCGAGAATGCGTTTTCCACTCCGTGCGCCCGCAGAATCGAAGCGCCCCGCAGCGAGCGCATGCCGTGGTGGCAATAGACGACCACGCCGCGCGCGGCGTCGGCTGTTAGCCTGGCTCCGGCCGCCGGAAAGATCCCGAGCGGATACCATTCGTTGCCTGCGATCTGGCAGATCGCCAGTTCGTCTTCTTCCCGGCAGTCGATCAGCCGCGGCCGCTGGTCGTGCGGCAGATGAATCCATTTCGCGACCGCCTCGGGAGTGATTTCCCAAGTGCCGACAGGGTCGGGGAGCGTGACATGGGCATCGCCGCCTGTTGTTAGGCCTTGCGCGCTCACTCAATGACCACGGGTGTGCCGAGTTGGACGTTTTCAAAGAAATGCTCCGACATGTGGTGGGGCATCCGGATGCAGCCGTGGGAGGCCGCGTAGCCGGGAAGGTAGCCGGTGTGCATTCCGATGCCGCCGGTCACCCGCATGAAGTTCGGCATCGGCGCGTTGTAGAAAATCTCGGTGGATTTCGGCTTGTCCACGCGGATGTCCACGTTGTCGTTGGTGGTCATCCCGGTCGCCCGGTCCTTGAAGACACCGTAAACGGAGGAAACGTGGTCCTTGTGCTTTTCGCTGATCTTGTATTTGCCGGCGGGAGTTCCGTGGTCCTCGGTGCCGCTGGAGATCCGGGAAATCCCCACCAGCGTGCCGCCCTTGTAGAAAAACGCCTTTTGCTGGCTGCGGTTGATTTTGATCAGCGGGCTGCCCTGTGCGCCATCGCCATCCCAGTAAGAAACATCGTCCGGGATCGCCGGCGCCGGGTGCCCCGCGCCGCCGGAAGTCTGCCGGTGGATCGGCCCGCCGACGCCGGCGAGGTAATCCGAGCGCCCAGGACCGGACGGCCCGCATGAGTTCAGGGTGATGGCCGCCAGCCCGAAAAGCGGCAGGTAGTTAAGAAAGGTTGATTTCATGTTGCGGCGCAGACTGTACCTGGATCGCCCGCAGGTCAAGCCAACGGGGACTAACGGAGGTGGCCTAGGGGCGATGGTGCCAGCGCTCCATTGCCAACCCCTACCTCTTCCGCTCGATGTGGACGGCGACGCACTCGGTGTTAGGGAGGATGTGCTTCTCGATGGTGATGGCGACGCGTGCCAGCGGGTGATTTCCTAGCAGATGGCCGGCGATGTCGGTGGCGAGGGTTTCTATCAGCCGGCGCGGGCGGGCGGCGGCGAGGGCTTCGATTTCCAGCGAGACCTGATAGTAGTCGATGGTGCGGGAGATTTCATCGGCGAGGCCGTCGAAGCCTTGGGACGGGGTCATCTTCACGGTGACTAACAACGTCTGGGCAACGGCGCGTTCGTCGGCAGGCACGCCGATGAGGGTGCTGACGCGGAGGCGGCGGATCTCGATGGTGTCGGGCATAAGATTTGAGAAACCAGAGGTCAGAATCAAGAGCGAAGGAGATTGCGCTCCAGGACTTCCATCAGCAGGAAACGGGTGGGTTGGTTGAGATCGAGGGCGAGGGCGGCGGCGGGGGAGAGCCAGCGGAATTCCTCGGCCTCGTCGTTGAGGGTGACGGCGGTGGTGGTGGCGCGGGCGACGTAGTTGAGGAGCAGGAAATGCTCGGGCCGCATG
>JANOZJ010000430.1:0-23066 GCA_031429315.1 Akkermansiaceae bacterium | reverse complement strand
TGAGATTTCCGCATCGAGAAATGGCATTAGCACGTCGCGGCCATCGACGAGATGCACCTCGACGCCAAGCGCGGCGAAGGTGCCCGCGTATTCGCTGCCGATCACGCCGCCGCCGATCACCACCAGCTTGGTCGGCATCGCTGTTAGCTTCAGGATTTCATCCGAGTCATGCACGCGGTCGTCCTCGAAACAAAACTCCGCCGGCCGCAACGGCGAGGAGCCGGTAGCGATGAGGATCTTCGTGCCGCGCAGCAGCGTCTCGCCACCATCCGCGCCGGCGACGCGGATGGTGTTAGGGTCGGCAAACGTCGCGGTGCCGGTGAAGCGGGTGACCTTGCGCAAGTTGAGCCGGTCCTCGGTGCGGCGGCGCTCGGCGGCGGTCACGTTCTTTTCGTGCCCCATGAAGTCGCCGAAGGTCGCCTCCCGTTGAAGTGATAGATCGACGCCAAACAGCCGCCGCGATCGCCAACCGCTGAGCACCAGCGCGGTCTCGCGCAGCGTCTTGCTCGGCAGCGTGCCGGTGTTGATGCCCGCGCCGCCTAGGTCACGGGCTTTTTCCACAAGGGCCACGCGTTTGCCAAGCAGTCCCGCCGCAGCCGCCGAGCTGGTCCCGGCAGGCCCGCCGCCGAGGACGATGAGATCAAAGGTATCAGACATAATTTATCAGGTGGCGGGAGGAGCTTGGCTGGGCAGGGCCTTTGCTAGACTCTTCATGTTTCATGAGGGATGAGCGGGTCTATTTCCCGCTGGTGCCTTTGAAATTGCCGCCGAGGGCGAGGTGGAGGTTCACGCGTTCGCGAAGGCGGGAGGCTTGGATTTTGGTGAGTTCCACTTTTGCATCGAGGCTCGCCCCGGCCAGACCGAGGATGGAAAACATGTCGATCTGCCCTTGATCGAGCTGAAGGCGGCCCAGTCTGGCGGCATCGTCGGAGCTCTCGACCAGATCGCGTAGCGCGCCCTCGCGGGCGTTGAGATAGAACTCGCCGGCAAGCGCGTCCTCCACGTCTTCGAACGCCCGCAGCGCGGTGCCGGTGTAGCTGGCGGCCGCGGCTTTTTGCTCGGAGGTGCGGATGTCTTGCGCCGCCTTGAGTTCCCCGCTGAAGAAAATCGGCTGGGTGACGCCGGAGGCGAGGCTCCAGGTGAAGGCGTTGAGCGTGCCGACACCGTTGAGATCCGCGCTGCCGACTCCACTGTTCAAGCTCAGCGCGAAGCGCGGCAAGCGGGCGGTGCGGGCTTCGTTCACCCGGTGGAACGCGGCTGCGAAACGGCGTTCCGCGGCGATGAGATCGGGCCGACGTTCGAGTATCTGCGCGGGCAATCCGGAGGGCACGGCTTTCGGTTGGTTAGGAAACGTCCGGCGTGCTTCGAGTTTGCCCGCCGGATAGTGGCTTGTGACCACCTCGATGGCGCGGATCGACTGCGCCCGTGCGGCTTGGGCGACATATAACGCGTTTTTCCCGGCGGCGATGCGCGACTTGATTTGCGCGACGTCGAAATCACTCGCGTATCCTTGCTCCTTGCGGATGCCGGTGAGCCACAAATCCTCCTGATAGAATCCCATGGCTTCCTCCGCGTTTGCCGCCTGTTGGGAGGCCTCGATGGTGGTGAAATAGGCCCGTGCGACAGCGGCGACGAGCGACTGCCGGGCGAAGTCATAGTCAGCCTGCAGCGCGTCGCTATCCGCCTGCGCGGCGGCCTTTTTGGAACGCACGCGGCCCCAGACGTCAGCCTCCCACGACGCACCGAGGCCGAGGCCGTACACGGTGCGGCGGGTGGAAGGATCCACACTGGTGTCGTTGCCAGCACCGCCGCTGTTATCGACGCCGGTGCCACCCAAATCCGGCGGATCGATGCCGGTATTGAGGTCGCCTTTGAAATTTTGGCCCTGCTCCTCGCCGAGCAATTTGACACCGGCGCGGGGATACAAGCCACCGGCGGCCACGCGGACGGCGGCGCGCGATGCTTCCACCTTCGCGGCGGCGGCCCGGAGATCGGGATTCCTAACAACCGCATCCCCGGCCAGACGCGTGAGTTCGGGATCGCCGAAGCTGCGGATCCAATCCGGCACGACCTGGCCGCCGTGATGGCTGCCGCCCCATGAGCCAGGAATCCCACCGCGCGCGCGGTCGCTGAGGATGTCGCTGCCCGCAGGTGGCTCCGGCAGATTGCAGGCGGAGAGCGTTAGAAGCGCGACCGTGCCAAACAGTTGGGACTGATTCATTCGGGACAAGGTTTAGTGAAGCTTGAGAACCAACCAGTCGAGCTTGGTGGAAACGCGGACCATGACCTTGCGGACCACGTGCAGGATGGCGCCGTGGTCCGTATAAATCGCACCCGCGCCGCGCGCGCCGGCGGCCAGAAAGATCCCGCGGTCCTTCGGCTCGACCAGCAGCCTAACGGCGATGCGTTGCTCCGGTGCCGCCATCGTCGCGGTATTAGGAAGATTGCCGCTGATCGGCATCTGGCCTTGGGCGGTGGCCCACAGGATGGAGTCCACCCGGCACTTGATGATGCGGCCGGGGTGGGTCTTGACGAAAATCTCCGCCTCATTTCCCGGCTCCACGTCGCGAAGTTCGTTCTGATGGAAAAAGGCGACCACCCATTGGTCATTGTCCTCGATGAAACTCATCACCGGCGCGAGCGGCATCTGCACGGCGCGCACTCCGGGACGCAGCGCGAGGTTGGCCACGCGGCCATCGGCAGGCGCGAGATGGATGCAGCCGTCGAGGTCGTATTTGGCATCGGCGACCGCGGCTTCGCCCCCGGCGATCTGCGCCTTGGCCTTGGCGACCTCGTCGATTTCCCCAATCTCGGTGAGCGCGGAGAGCTTTTGTTTCACCTGCGATTCGGTGGCGTCGGCAGCGGCGATTTCGCTCTCCAGGTTCGCGGCGTCGGACAGCACCTGGTCGAGGTCGGCGCGACGGCCGGCACCGGCGGCGGCGAGCTGGGTGAATTGTTCGATTCGCTTGTTAGCCAGGTCGAGGCGGGCCCCGAGCGCCGCCTTTTTCGCGGCGGCGGTCCGGAGCTGGTCCCCCAGCCCCCGCTGGGTCGCCTCCGCAGTGACGAGCGCGATCTTGAACCCGGTGAGTTGTGACTCGGCGGCCTTAACCTTGAGCGCGAACGGCGTCGGGTCGATCTTGAACAGCACGTCACCCTTCTTGATTGGCCGGTTAGGCTCGATCGGCACTTCCGTCACTTGCCCGCTCACGCGCGGGACGATGGGCAGGACGTAGTTGATCGCGCGGACGTCCGAGGTGGACGGCGCAACGACATTGAGGAACAAGATGAGGATGGCGATGGCGACCACTGGGATGGTCACGACGATGACCTGGCTGGTGATAGTCCATGGCAACCATTTGAACTTGATGAAGATCAGCCAGACAAAAAACGAATAAATGAGAAGCAGGATGATTTCCATAACTCAGGCCTCTCCTCCTTGGGCTTCGAGTTCGCTGATGCGCTTTCGGAGTTGGGCGATTTCCTCGCCTGGATCTTGGACGGGATAAGAGTCGTCATGGCCGTGCGCGACCTTGTCCGTGCCATACGCGAGTTTGTAGAGGACCGGTTTGGAGAATGCCCAAAGCCAGGCGAGCGGCCACAACAGGCCACCGAAAGCGAGGGAAAGCAGGCACAGGCACTGAATGGCACCGGCTTGCGGGTGTTGTTTTTTCTCCGCGATTTTTTCCGGCAGGATGTGGATCAGGAGGAACACGGTGATGCCGACCACCGGGGCGATGACCAACGCGGCCCAACTGATTCCGTCGGCCATTTTATCTAGTGTCTCGCCGTGAAGAAATGAGGCGTGGGCCGGCGTGGTGAGCGCCAGCGCAAGCCCGCTTGCCGGAATAACTTTTGATAGAAAACAGTTGCGATGCTTCATGGTGGATGTGGGTGAATGCAGCGCACTGCGCCAGGGCAGGAGAAGATGCTGCCAGCAGCCCGCTGCCGCGAGGCTCCTCGCGGACAGCGTGGCTGGCATGGGGTTGGGAGGGCAAGTGCAAATCGCACGAAGGAAGCCGGTGAACCTTCACCCAGTCCAACTGCGGCATCACCAGATAGACGACTACCAGATAGATCGCAAGCACCGCGAGGGCGAGTTTGCCCCAATGCGACGCTTTGCGGCGGTCGGCGGACATCATCGTGATTTCCTGAGGTTTTCCTTGAGGATGCGGTCCACTTCGGCAATCGCTTCCTTCGTCTGGTGCGCGCCGTGATGCGAAGGGACGATCAGTTCGGATTTTGCCCCGGGTTGGTGACTGCTCCAGTAGGGCACCACACCGTCGCTGGATTGCGGCGAGTCCCCTTTCCCGCGGTCGCCGGCGATGGTGTGATAGGGAACTCCGGGGGTGATCGGGACGTCGTTGATCGCGACGACGAAGTCGTTGTTAGGCGCGAGGGTGTCCACGCTGTCCGGGAAGCGGTCGAGATGCTTGTGCCCGGGGGCATTCTTGATATAGCGGGCCTCGTCGAGCCCCACGCTCACCAGCGTTTCGGGCAGTTTCACGAGGCGGGTGAAAATCTGGCCCAACCAGTTGGTCGCGAGATCGCTGCCGCGGTGAGGCGTGGAAATGAAGATCACGCGGCCGATCTCCGGGCGGTGGGTGAAGATCGAGGACTCGGTGAGGATGTGCTTGTGCTCAGGTGCCACGTCCATCTTTTCAGGAGGGACGGTGAACATCTTGTCCCAAATCCGGCGGTCGCTGTCGGTGATGAGCACGCGGCTGATGCAGCCGCCCATACTGTGGCCGATGACCACCATTTTCTTGTCGGAAGGATAGCGCTTCTCTGCGGCGTCGAGTTCCTGGCGCATGATGGCGGCGGAATACGGATAGGGATAACCACTCGGGTAACTGTAGAACCAGAACTGATAGTTGTCGCGGATCACCGGGTCGGCGCGCAGGTGGTTGAGCAGCGGGAACCAGGTGGTGGGTGAGGACGCGAGTCCGTGAACTAGCAGCACGACTGTCTTGTTAGGATCGAAGGGTTCGAGCCGGGCGACCTTGGTGGTGGCCGCGAATTTCGCGGGATGGAGCAGCCGCGGGATGTTGAGATCCTCGGGTTCCATTTCCTCGAGCATCATCGCCAGCGGCGCGGTGAAGTCCGCCGCGAGCGGCCAGGTGCGCTCGCCGACGCGCACGGTTTCATGCTCCAGCGGTTCGTCGATCGCGATCTCGCAGCGCGATCCGGTGAAGCGGACGACGGCCGTGACACAGAAAAAGAAATGTGGCGTGGGGGCCAGCTCGTGGGCTTGGTCGGCGACCCGCTTCGCGACCAGCGGCGCGCCCAGCCCCGCCTTCACCTCGCGGACGTCCATGGATTTCCCATCGATCTGGAGTTGGTCGGCGGGGATGAATTCGTATTTCGCCGGGTTCATTTCCGGATGCGGGTCGCGCTTCCAGGCGAGCGTGCGGGAGCCCAGCCGGACCGGCGCGGTCCAAGGTGTTAGCATGGTCTCCCGCAGGGAGCCGCAGATCCGGGCGACGGCGAAGTTGTAGTCGTCGCGTGCCCTGCGGTCCGCGGGATCGCGCTCTAACTTGTGCCACGCCGCCTCGGCGGTTCCGATCCAGCGGTCGAGAGCCACTAGAGGATCCTTGCTGACGGCGACCCTAGCCCCGGCAAGCCGCGGCTCGACCTCCTTCACGGTGGCGAGATGCGCGCAGCCCGTTAGAGCGATCACGGCAATGAATGCGGATAGGGCTTTCATGCTTGTTGATCGGATTTCGGATCACCAGGGCACGAGCGTGAACGAAAGCGCGTGCGTGTGAATGGATTGATCATGTGATTGGGAAGCCGGATCAGAACCTGATGTTTAAACCGGTGTAGAGGCCTGCCTGGGCGATGTCGTAGGTGAAGGCACCGTCGGTGTAGTCGGTGTCCATGTAGCGGTAGCCGAGCTCGGCGGAGACGTTTCGGGTGAAATTGTAGCCGACGGTGGCCTGGACGGTCCAGGCGAGGTGAGAGCCGACCCCGAAGCCGCCGATGTCGCTCTTGCCGGCGAGGAACCACTTGTCGTTGAAATTCCATTGGGCGCGCACGCCGACGATGGGGTCCAGCCAATCCTTGCTGGCGGAGGCGCTGACGGGAAGGCGGGCCTGGAGCTGCCCGTCGATGGCGGCTGCTAGATTCTGTTTGGCGGTTTGGACGCGGGCGCGGACGCGGTTGACCTGGTTTTGCGCGGAGGCATCGACAGAGGCGCGAAGGCGGGCGACTTCTAACTGCGCGGTCGTCCGGGCGAGTGCGAGGCGCTCGGTCTTGACGCTGCGGATGATGCGGTCGCTGGCGATGTCGCGGGCGTCGAGCCCTCCGTCGCGGCGGATCTGGACGAGCTGTTTCTTGAGGTCGCTTTTCACCCGCTCCTCGGCCTCGGCTTCGATGGCGGTGGTGATCCGGGATTCGATGGCGGTGCGCCCGGCGGCGTTGGCGGCCTGATAGGCGGCGACTTCCGGCTGGACAATGGCTTCCGCGCGCTGCCCGAGGCCGTTGACGATGCGCTCGCTGGCGTTCGCGCTGGCGGCGGCGATGCCGGGAAGGTTAAGGCTGGCGTCGAAGTCCAGGGAGAGGTCGTTGTAACGCATGCCGGCGTAGAAATCGACGAAGGCGTTAGGACTTTCGTAAATGCGATAGGCGATGGATAGCTCGCCGACGAATTGCTCCATCCCGACGTTCACCTCGTCGTAGAGCGGACCTGGAGGAGAGCCTGAAGCGCCGAGTTCGCAGTAGAAGCCATCGGCGATGAGGCCCCAGCGGCCGTTGCGTGCTTCGAACTGGAGGGCGGCGGCCATTTCGAGGTGTTCGAAAACGTCGCTGAACGAGGCGTCGATGTCTGCTGTTAGCGGGCCGACTCCGCTGGTGCCGTCGAGTCCGGACAGCCAGCCGTAGAGCTCGACGCGGAATTCCCACGGGGATGCCGGGCTGGCGGGCGTTTCAAGAATCGCAGCCGCAGGAGCTCCGGCGAATGCGGTACTCATGGCGGCAAGGAGGAGGGAGGCGGTGGTTTTCATGGCGAATTGAGGTTGGGTTGGATGGTTGGATCGGTTGTATCGACAGAGAGCGTGGAAGTGGGGGCGAGCTCGACGCGGAGGGCCGAGCGGGGATCGAACTGGATTTCGCTTCGCGGGCTGGCGATGACAATTTCCGCCTCCTGGAAGGCCTTGTCGATCATGAAGCGCAGGTCGCTGGCGAGCGTGTCGCGGTTGGTCTTGGTGGTGTCGAACCAGAATAACAGGCGGAAGACCAGCGCCTTGTCGCCGAAGTCCTCGAAGCGCACCTCGGGTTCGGGATCCTTGAAGATCAGGCCGTGGTCCGCGGCGACGGCAAGCAACGCGCGCGACACTTCGCGGGTGGGAGTCGCGTAATCCACGCCGACGGTGATGGAGTGGCGGAGCAGGCTGTCGGTCAGGTTCCAGTTGGTCACCTTGTTCTCCAACAGGGTGCTGTTAGGGATGAGCGTGTCGATGCCGTTGCCGTGCTTGATGATGGACGCGCGCAAGCCGATGCTGCGGATGTTGCCCGTGATACCTTCGATTTCCACGGAGTCCCCGACCTTGAACGGGCGCTCAAAGATGAGGATGATGCCGCTGATGAAATTTTTGAGCAGCGTCTGGGTGCCGAAACCGACGCCGATGGCGAGGGCACCGCCGAGGAAGGCGAAGATGGTGAAGGGAATGTGGACGGTGTTCAGTCCGTAAACGACCAGCAGCGCGAGGCCGGTAGCGAAGGCGCATTTCGCGGCAAGCTCGGCGGTGGCGGGCGGAATGTTCGCCTTGCCGGAAATGATGCGGCGCACGCGATTCGAGACAAACCGCAGCAGCAGCCACCCGACCGTTAGAATGAGGGCGAGCCGCGCGAGCTTGGCAGGGGTGACGGCGCGATAGGTGGAGATTTTCCGGCCATCAACGATGTCGGTTTCCTCGGCGAGGTAGAGTTCCGCATCCATGAGGGAGCGCGCGCCAGAGATGAAGCGGTCTAGCACCGGTGTTTGCAGATGGCCGCCTTTGAGATCGGCGATGACGAAGCCGATGCGCCGCTGCATCTGGCTGACACGCAGGAGGCCTTCGCGCAGTTGGGCCGGGTCAATTTCCGTCGCACCGGCGGAGCCGCCGGCCAGTCGGAGCTGGGCGATCTCGGTCCAGTCATCGACCCGGGACTTGAACTCGGCGAGCGAGGCAAGTGCGGCTTTGCGGGTGCCGGAATCCTTCTTCGCGAAGGCGCCGAAGCGGATGTCCCAGAACTTTTTCTCCAGATCGAGAAACTCGATTTTCCATGCCAGCAGCGGATTGGGCGGCTGCTGGCGCTGGCTGGCGGCGACCAGGGCATTGACCGCTTCCGCCCGCTCGGCGGCGATGCGCTGATGGATAGCGTCGAGGTCGGCTTGAGGGAAAGCGGTTTTGCCGTCGAGGGCCTTGAGCTGGCGTTCTGAGAGTTCGCTCTTCGAGCGGACCATGCTCAGCTCGGCTTGCTGGGCTTCATGGCGGAGGGAAACCCGGGCGATCTCCTCTGCGGCGATGCGCGAGGCGACCCGATCGAGTTTGACGGAACGTTCGGCTGTTAGCCGGAGCTCTGGTGTTGCGGCGGTTGCGGCGGCCTCCAGGGATCTCCGCTCGGCCTGCTGGTATCCTTGGAGCTTGTCGCGGGCGGCTTCGATCTCTGCGGCGAAGATGCGCAGTTGGGCTTCGCCGGCGCGTTGCGAGTTCGCCAGTGTGGCGAGAGTCTCGCGGACCTCGTCGAGCAGCAGGATGGAGTAGGGCGGCGGCTGGGGAAATCCGCGCCAGGCAGTGGCGGCCTGCGCGGCATTTTCCCGCTCGCCCTGGGCCTTGGCCGCGACGTCCGCGGCGGAGAGATGAAACTGGCAGAGCGCTTCGAGCTGCTGCAGCCGCTCGCGCAGTGCGGCATCGGCATCGGCGGGCAGCGCGCTGATCTCGGAGCGGACGGCGGCGAGGCGCTTTTCGATTTCCGGGCGTTTCGAGAAATCATTGAGCAACGCATCCTCGGCTGCGAGCCATGGCGCGAGCGCAAGGCACGCGGCTAACAGCGAAGCACGGAGGAATGCCGGGAGGGAGACAGATGTTATGCTGATGGTTTTCGGCACGGTTATTCCAAGTGGAGAAGCAGGATGCGGCGGGCTTCTTCAATGCCTTCGGGATTGAAAAAGTACGGACGTTTCATTTCTTTGTTCTTTGAGGGCATGTTAGAAGTGCCAAGCCAATCCTGAAACCAGCTTGTAGTCCAGACTTTCGGATACCAAGGGAACTTCAAGGCTGAATGAGAGGGCAAACTGATTTTCCGGACCCCACAAACGGGTGGCTCCGAGTTCGAGACGTTGGCGATCCGACTCGTTGAGGAAATTCCAGCGCGGCTTGTAGCTGGCGATGCAGGACCATTGGTCGCTGAGTTTGAAAACGATTGGGAATTTCAATTCGAGCGCGGAGACGTCGTCATCCCGCTCTTCTTGCGGGGTGAAGTTGTATTCGAGGTTGATGCCGAGATTGAGCCGGTCATTGGCGTCCCAGCGCAGGGCGAGCGTGGGACGCAGGACCAGCGCGTTGCCGCCAAGAGCGGAGTCGCTTGCTGTGTCGAACGCAACATTCAGACCGGCTCCCCAGCGCAGGGTGGATGAAGCGCACCCAATGAAGCCGCTCCGCACTTCGAGATCGCCGAGGCCGGAGTCGTCGGAGGTGGTGGTATCGTTCCATTTAACGGGAACCATCAACTGCAAGCCGAACGCGAGGTTTTCCCGGACCGCATAGCCGCCGCGCAGGGAGTTTTCGATTTTCCAGAAATTCCCGTTATCATCATGGCTCTCGTAGCTGAACTCGGCGAACGCGCGACGACTGATGAGCGTGGTGTCGTAAGGCAGGAGCCAGGCGTTTTCACGGGTTTGCTCGAACCACTCCGGGATGGCGTCGCGCGTTTGGGCACGGAGCGATCCCGACGTCGAGATCAACGCCATGAAGGAGCAGAGGCAAGCGGGCAAGGAATGAGTCATGAAATACTGATAGTATCGGCTCGCGCCGCGTTTTCGTGAGGTTTGAATGCATCCCAAAAGCGCAGTGAACCGGCACTCTGCGATTCGGGTGGAAGAGTCGGGATTACCATTGGAGCGAGCAGCCGATGCTGAGTGTGTCGTTGTCGGAACCGGTGTCCTCACGGGTCCGGATGCCGATGTAGGCGATCTTGAATCCGAAGTTGCGGGTCACTGCAATGCCGGCACTCAAGCCAAAGCCGAGGTTGCCTTTCAGGTCGTCCGCAGACACTTGGTTGATCGTGGATTCTCCGCCGTAGCCGTAGCCAGCACTGGCACTAACCCACAATCCCGGCATGAAGGTGTAGATGAGATGGCCCTGACCGACCAGATAGGGGTCCTCCTCGTGCTCCGTGCCGTTGAAGAACTCGTCGTTTTTCGTATAGAAACTCACGGAGGAGGAAAGCTCCATCGTCCACTTGCCGCGGGTGTGGACGACGCCGAATTGAGGAGTGAAGCTGAAGCGGTTAGTGCCGAGGTTGATAAACTTGTCCTCGAAGTATTCCCCCGTGGGAAACGTCATGACTAGGCCCATGCCGACGATGGTTTCGCAGTAGGCAGCTTTGCGATATTCGATAAACTCCTGTCCGGCAAGCGGCGGAGCGCCGTAGAGGTTCACCGCAAAACGAAGGGTGCTGTCCGCCCATCCGTCCCGGTCCGTAGCAGCGGGAACTCCGTTGATCAGGCCACTCCAGGATCCGCTCTGATAGTTTTGAGTGAGATCGACGCGAGCCGATTTCCCGAGAAGCTCGAAAGCATGGATGTATTTGAAAGCCGCCGTGTGCATCTCAAACTCCCCGTCCTCGATCCGCAGCACCGGATTTAAAAAGATGTCGCCCTCGGTATAGACATAGGCGATGCCGCCGAAGTTCCCGTTAAGCGGCAGGTGGCTCCAGCGGCGCGGTTCGATGTCCTGCGCGTGACAGGGCAGGACGGGCAGGAGAAGCGTCACCATAATGGTCGCCTTAAGCACGTTCAGCCCGCGCAGGCGGGACAGGGAACGGATCTTTTCCCACGCGAGGGCGGGGCTGTCCGGCGGTTGGTTTTTCGGAGCGGTGAGGTTCGGATACATTTCAGCCAGGTTTTGCACCGAGACGAACAACTTGATTTCGGGACGATGACAGAGGGACATGACTTCCCGGGCTTGTTCGTAGCGGCGATCGGTCGCAAGGGTAGCGTAGATGATCACGTTGCTGTCCACCAGCACACATCCTGTCAGACTCTCAACGCGCATAGGTTTCCTCCCGGCTGAACTTGCCCTCGAAACGCCCCTCGGAGGTCACGATCTCATCCTCCGCACCACCCCGCTTTCGCAAAAATTCCTCCAAAGCCATTTCAATGACCTGACTGCGGGATCGGCGTTCCTGCTGA
Source organism: Akkermansiaceae bacterium (assembly GCA_031429315.1). Taxonomy (GTDB): domain Bacteria; phylum Verrucomicrobiota; class Verrucomicrobiia; order Verrucomicrobiales; family Akkermansiaceae; genus Luteolibacter. The sequence continues at coordinate 11,674 of JANOZJ010000430.1, read as the reverse complement.
CTTTGGTTTTCTGACTCATCTTGGATTTGGATCAGTCTTCTGCCTGCGTCCATTCGTCGGACGGATTGTACTCAGTGATGGCGCTGGCGGTTTTGGCGGTTTCCGGCCCGAGGTCGCGCTCGTAAACGTCGCCGTAATGGTTGACGAGGAAGGTCATCACTCCGGTCTTGCCATACTCCGCGGGCCACGCGATCAGGGCGAAGCCGCCAATAAAATGGCCGTTGATCATATAGTCGTATTTGCCTCCGGGCGCGGACTTGCCCTGGGCGGTTAGGATCTTATAATGATAGCCATCATTCGGGGTTTCCGGGTTCTTGATTCCCGGTCCGGCGGGGCTGGGTTGCTCGCCTTTTTCGACGTCCGCGGGCCAGTGCAGGCCGTCGTGTTTTCCGGAGGAACTTTGGAATTTGCGGGCGAACTGCCGGACCTTCGAGTCGTCACGGGGAACGGCGGCGTAATGGCGCTGGGCATCCAGATAGGCTTGCAGGCTGGCGATGGTGGCGAGTTCGTTCTCACCGATGCGGCGCTTGACGATTTCCCCGACGCCGGTATCTGAGTCGAAATGCCAGCCCTTGTCGGTCTTCACGATGGGTACGGGAAACGGCCAGGCTTCGGCACCGATGACCATGGTGACGGAGTTCTCGTCGTTCTCGCGGAAGCGGCGGCGCTCGATGGCCATCGCAGCGACTTTGGCGCGGAGTTCCTTGTCGCGCTCCGGATCGGCGGTGCCGATGAGTTCCTTGTGCTTGTCGCCGAAGATTTCGAGGATGGCCTTTTGCTCGCCGTTTTTGGCGGCGGTAATAAAGGCGTCTGATGCTTCGACTGGAGTTTCAAAGAGCTTCGGCGGGATGGATGCGGTTTCTTGCGCGAACATGCTGCCCGAGAGACACAGGACGGTTAGAACGATGGATTGGAATGGTTTCATGGAATTGAATGTTTGAAGTTGGATGTTGATTAACGTCTGCCGCCGCCGCTGCGGCCACCACCACCACCGCCACCGCTGCGGCTTGCGCCTGACGTGCTGCGGCTGCCGCGTGCACTGCTGGCTTGGGTGCGCGATCCAGATGATGTGCCACCGTAAGCACCGGCGGAAGAGCCACTGGACTGGCGGGCACCGAACTGTGAGGAGGAAGCGGAGGCTTGGCGTTGGCCGGAGGATGAAGTCGTGCGGCTGGCTGCGGCGGCTTGGCCGGAACCCGAGGCTTGGCTGGTCTTGGCTGACGCGGAACCCTGCCAACTTTGCGAACCGGATGGCTGCTTGGACTGCGCGGTGCTTTGGCGCTGGGTCTGACTTTGTTGGGCGGAACTCTGGCGTGCGGCCTGGCTTTGTTGGGAGGAGGATTGCGCTCCCGCCGCCGAATCCTGGCGCTGGGTTTGATTGGCCGACTTCTGCTGTTGGCCACCCGCTGCGGCATCCTGACGCTGGGTTTGGTTCGCGCCGGTGGTGGTCTGTGCGGACTGCTGGCGTGATGTCTGGTTGGTGGTGCTGGTTTGTTGGCGTGACGATTGATTGGTCGTGGCGGTGTTCTGGCGTTGGCTCTGCTGGTTGCTGCCGTAGTTCTGCCAATCTTCGCGGGAGGCGGTGCCATAGTCCTGCCAGTCCTCGCGGGCATTGTTAGCATAGTCCATGCGCTCGTCCTGAATGTGATTGGCATAATTCGCATAGGGCGCGGTATAGCAGCCGCCGCCATACCAGTTTACGCCATAAGCAGTGTTGGCTCCGACGATGTATCCGGCGGTGAACGCGACGGCTGCGGTGGCGGCCGGGTTATAATAAACCGGATAAGCGGTGGGCGCGTAGGTGACGACCGCCGCGGGCTGCGCGACGACGACGGTGGCAGGCTGATAGACCGGCACATAGATGACCTCGGGCTTGGCCGGGACGATCTGCACGGTTTCCTGTTTCACGACGACGATCTGTTTGTCATCGGATTTCAGGTTCCCGGCAGCCTGGGCCTTGCGGCGGAAAACCTGGATGGCGTCGAGCACGTCCTGCTGTTGGTCTGTGACGGCATTGCCGAGGGCTTCGGTCCAATCGAGGTCGTTGCCCATCATGTTGATGACATCCGGATAGGTCAGCAGGTTGAGAACCGGCTGGGAAATGGATGGGTCCGGCTTGAGCGACTTGTTAGTTGCGTACTTCGTGAGAAACCGCTGGGCCTTCACGATATCAATCGGAGTCGTGGATGCCGGAAGAATCAGTGCCAGGAGATCGTCCGGATAGAGCGCTATGGGGCCGACGAGTCCTTGCAGTTCGAGCGAGGTGAGCAAGGGCGCGGACGAGGTTGCGTGAGCCGGATAGTCCGGAGGCGATTGGGCGCGCGCCGGGGTGGCTGGAAATGCCGCGGCAATGCAAAGCGCGGCGAGCATGATTTGGGAGTTTGGAGTTTTCATGGCGATTCGGTTTTGTCGGGTGGTTATTTTGCAAAAATCGGTCAGTTTGGAAACAGAAAAGTCAGGCCGAAGCGCAGTCCCCACTCGGGGCCGTTGTCGGGATTTTCCGCATAGTAGCGGGCACCGACGAAGGCCTGCACGGGCTGCTCGCCGATCTTGAACATTTGGCTGACGATGAAGTTGAGCGGCACGGTAAACTGCTCGTTCTGCCAGTCGTAGGTGGTCTCAGTGTTGAGGGTGAGCGTGGTTTTGGTGGGTAGGATGTAGGCGAGGAACGGCTGGAAGAAAGTGGCGTTGACACCATCGCGGTTGCTGTCACCCGCGACGTCCCAGATGTGGTTGACGAGTGCGCCATAGGTCCACGGGCCGTCCTGTTTGAGAACGACGGCGGTGGGGCCGAGGCCGAATTTCTCGGAGCCAAGGATCGAGTCGGTGGCGGTGGGGATGAGGAATACCGGGCCAATGCCCCAGATCGGCGAGCTTTGTTTGGGTGAGAAGAAGAAGCTCTGCACGGTGTCTCCCAAGCCAAACTTATCGAGCGAATCTCCGGCGGGGGCGAGGCCTTCCTGTTCGATGACCGGCAGGATGGTGCGGGAAATGAGGTTCCAGTCCTCGCTGATGCCGAAGGGAATGACCGGTTGGATGTTGGTCTTCCAAACCGTGCCGTCGCCTGGGCCGACGCCGAAGTCATAGTTGCTCTGGATGGGCAGGCTGATGAGGTCGGAGATCGGGTTGGCGAGTTTCTTAGCCAGGTCTGCGTCCTGGGCATAAAGCGACGAGGTGAGGGCGAGAATGGCGAGGGTCGATTTCATGATATTGTTCTGGTTGGAGCTGCGATGGAATCACTTCAGTTCGATGGCGAATTTGTCGATGCCCATGGAAGTGGCGAGGCCGGAGGTCTTGCCGGTGAGGTAGATGACTGTGCCTTTCGCGTTTTCGAGGCGTTCGTGCATCTTGCCTTCGACGAGAGTGAGGCCGCTGCGGGCACCGGTGTAGGTTCCGGGAAAACTGGCAAGAGATGTGAGGTGATAGACCTTGCCGGTGGCGTGGATGGATTGGGCACCGAGACCGCCGCCGCCGAGGGATTTGATCGAGAACGGGTAACTCTGGCCTTGGTAGCGGAGGGTGCCGTTACCAGTGCCTGCGGAGGCGTAGTAGGATGCTTGGACGATGTCGATTCTGACGGTGGCGTCCGGCGGGCCGCCGGGCGCGGTGGGATCATTTGACATCCGGGTTGCACAGCTTGGGAGAAGCAGGGCGCAGGCGGCGGCGAGGGTGGTGATGAGCGTGGTATTCATAATGTGGTATTTCTAATTTAAATGTGAACGGGAGTTTGGTGAATCATTTCACCTCAATGGTGATGGATGGTCTGGCGTAACTGGTATTGAGTATGAATTAGGATTTATCATTTGCCGGGGGTGTACCAGATGGGTGAAGTGTAGGCGCGCTCGGTGACAGTCATCTTCGTGCCCGGCCCCGGCTTGGTGCCGAAGCGCTTCGCGTCGTAGGCGGTCCAGCGCGGCGTGGGAATCTCCATCACGCGGACGTAGTAGAAGGCGCGCTGCTTGGCATCGAAGTCCGGGTCTTTCCAGACGGTGATCATCTCCGGTGCGCCGATGGTGTTAGTCCACGTCGCGTTTTCGATGTCCACGGTCGTTCCGACGCTCGGAATCTTGCCGTTCGCGTCCGGTTTGCGGTCGCCGCTCCACACGACGTCATAGACTTTCTCCTGCGATTCGCCCTTCGCATCGAGCCAGCCTTTGATGACTTGGATTCGGTCGAGGTTCCCGCCGATCGGGTCTTTCATCGCGGCGACGAGGAAGGCCGGTGCTTTGCCTGCGGGTGCATTGCTGAGGTCGCCGCCCATCGGCACGCCTTTGGTGTAGCCGGTGACGGCGGGGCTGCGGGTGTCAGCGTCGGCTTTTTCAAAGTCCCAGCCGCCGAAAAATCTAACAACCATGCGCGAGCCGGTGGTGGCGTAGGTCTCACGCCGCTCCATTGCGTCGAAGATTGCTTCGCGGGTGTTTTCGGTGGCCCACACTGCTGCGTAGCCAGCCGCCGCGACTTCCCATTCCATCTTCACCAGACCGGTTTTGGGATTCTTGAGGAAAACATTGGTGAGGCGCTCTGCGCTGGGCTCCATGGTGGTCACCTTACCGAAGAAATTGTCTTCCTCCACGGTGGCCAATCCGGTGTGACTGTCGCTCGAGCCGATCATGCCGAATTTGAACGGGTTGACGCCCATCTCGCTTTCGACTTTGAGGCCGTTCTTGAGCGCCTGGCGGGCATACTCGAACTGGAGCATTTCCTGTTTCTTCGCGATGCCGTTGTCGAGATTGCCTTGGTCCCAGGTTTCGAAATCGGCGAACTCGTCGTTGGGCGAGAGGAAGGGATGCGTTTCGCCGTCGCCTTTCATTTGCGTGACTTCGTAGATGCGCTCCCACTTGTTACGTGCCTCGATGTATGCGCGATCCATCGGTTTCCCGGTAAAGAACTCGATGAGCGGAAACATGCGTCCGTTGCTCAAGTTGCCGTTGTGCGGGATGGCGAGCACATCGCCGCCGGTCTTGTCCTCGTAGGCTTGCATCCATTTCCAGAGGTCGCGCTCATTCGCGCTACCGGCCGGGGGATCCACGGTGAATGGCAGCACCTGGCTGGCACGCGCCGCGCCGTCGCGAAAGATGACGTTGCGATGAATGTTGTTCGCCCCTTGGGAGGTCCATTCGTAACCGACGAAGGCGGTGAATCGGCGGGGATCATTGTATTCCTCCGCCGCCTTGATTGTCTCCTGCCAGGCACCGCGGTAAGCCGGCGTGCCGGGGGCGACCTGCAACGCAGGCGGGAATTTCCCTTCGCCAAACATCGCGATGATTTCGAATGCCGCCTTACCGCCCTCGCCTTTGTTGATCATTTCATACCAGCGGCGACCCGACGGATCCGCCAGGACTTGGGGCGCGCCGCCGATGAGCATGGGGAACAGGCCCATGTTGTCCGAGTGGTCCGCCACGACCAGGAAATCCAGTGGCCGGGACAACTTGATCTGCTGGCCCGCCGAAGACGTGACCTCATCACCGCGTGCAAACTGATAGGCCTCGCGTGGCCCGAGCCGCGCACCGAAAGTGCCCGCGTCGAACGAATACGAAGTGTGCAGATGTGTGTCGCCGAAGAGCGGTCGCGTGGGGAAGTTGCGGCCCGCGTAGGGCGAGTAGGGACGCGGCTTGTGGGCGGCATCGGCCTTGGCCTTGTCGAGCGTGCCAGCATCGCTGCTCGCGGATTCTTGAGCGGTGAGTGGCGTGAGCGACAGGCCGAGGATGGCAAGCGCCGCGGTGGTGATCTGATGGCGTGTTTCCATGGTTTGATTTGGTGATTATCGTGTCGATGAATTCGAGAAGATTAGTTCGTGGACGGCGTGAACCAGATCGGCGATGTGTAGGCGCGCTCGGTGGTGGTCATCGGGACTTCCTTCGGCATCTTGATGCCGAAACGCTTGGCATCGTAAGCGGTCCAGCGGGGCGTCGGGATCTCGATCACGCGTCCGTAGTAGAAGGCGCGTTGTTTCGCGTCGAAGTCCGGGTCTTTCCACACAGCGATCAGCTCTGGGGCACCGATGGTATTGCTCCAGGTGGCGTTCGCCACATCCACCGTGCTGCCTACACTTGGAAGCTTGCCGTTGGCATCCGCCTTGCGGTCGCCGCCCCACACCACGTCATAAACTTTTTCGTGCAGCTCGCCCTTTGCATCCAACCAGCCCTTGACGATCTGATAGCGGTCGAGGTTGGCGCCGATGGGATCGCGCAGCGCCGCCACGAGGAACGTGGGCACCTTGCCAGCCGGGGCATCCGTGAGATCGCCGCCCATCGGCACGCCTTTGGTATAACCGGTGACGGCAGGGCTGCGGGTCTCGGCGTCAGCTTTTTCAAAATCCCAGCCGCCGAAAAAGCGCACCGCCATGCGCGGCCCGGTCGTGGCGTAAGTCTCGCGCCGCTGCATGGCGTCGAAGATGGACTCGCGGGTGTTCTCCTGTGCCCACACGGCGGCGTAGCCAGCGGCTTGCGTTTCCCAGCCCATGACCATCACGCCCGACTTTACATTCTTGATGAACGGATGCTCCCAGCGCTGCGGGTTCGGTTCAGCGGTGACCATCTTGCCGAAGAAATTATCCTCCTCGACCGCCGAGAGGCTGTTATGCGCGTCGGTCGAACCGATGATGCCAAACTTGAACGGATTCGCGCCAAGTTCCGCCTCGAGCTTGAGACCATTTTTAAAAGCCGAACGCGTGTATTCGAATTCGAGCATTTCTTTTTTCTTGGGAACCGAGCCGTCGAGGTTGGATTTATCCCAGCGGTTGAAATCCGCGAACTCGTCATTGGGCGAGAGAAAGGGATGCGTTTCGCTGTCGCCCTTGGTCTGCGTGACTTCGTGGAGGCGTTCCCATTTCATGCGGGTCTGCGCGTAGTCCTTGTCGAGCTTGCCGCCGGAAACCGGCTCGATGATCGGGAACATGAGGCCGTTCGAAAGGTTGCCGTTGTGCGAAATAGCGAGCAGACGCCCACCTGTCTTCTGCTCGTAGGCGGCCATCCATTTCCAAAGATCGCGCGGGTCGGCGCTGCCCAGCGGCGCGAAGGTGGTGTAAGGCTCGATCTGGGCGGCCTTCGACTCGCCGTCGCGGTAAATCACATTGCGGTGCAGATTGTTGCCGCCGGTATTCGACGTCCACTCGTAGCCGATGAAGGCGGTGAAGCGTCCCGGGGCATTCGCCTGTTCAGCGGCTTGAATGGTCGCCTGCCACGCCGAGCGGTAGCCAGGGCTGCCTGGCAGATATTGCATCGTCGCCGGCATTTTCCCGGCACCGTAAAGCGGCAGCAGCTCGTTAAATGCCTGCCCGGGATTGCCCTCGCGGATCATTTCAAACCAGCGGCGCGCCATCGGGTCGGCCAGCACCTCAGGCTTGCCGCCGAGGAAGTCCGGCGCGAGTCCCATGAAGTCCGAGTGATCCGACACCACGAGAAAGTCGAGAGGACGCGAGAGGCGCGCCCGTTGGCCGGAGGAGGAGGTCACCTCCTCGCCCTTGGCGAAACGATACGAATCCACCGGGCCGAGCCGGGCGCCGAACATGCCGGCATCGAACGAAAACGACGTGTGCAGGTGCGTGTCGCCGAAGAGCGGGCGCGTCGGGAAGTTGCGACCCGCGTAGGGCGAATACCCCGGTTTGGCGGGATGCACCTTGGCGGCGGTTTCCTGATCGAGCGTCCCAGCGTCGCTGGTGATTTCATCCGCCGCAAACAGCGGCATAGCCAGCAGCCCGGCGATGGTGGTGGCAAGTGCGTTGGTTTTCATGATGGTTTCGGGATGGTTCGTAATTCAGAGAGAAGAAATCCGCTGAACCACCCAGACCATCGCTACGCCGCCGATGGCATAGGGAGGAACGAGAGTGGACCCACGCGGAAATTTGTGAGACATGCGGCGTAGCGGTGCGGAAAGCATTAACACGACGGCGACAAAGCCAAGTTGCCCGGCCTCCACGCCGAGATTGAAGAGCAGGAGCGCGAGCGGAATATCGTTAGGTGGCAAACCGAGTTCGCTCAGCGCACCGGCAAAGCCGAAACCATGCAACAGGCCGAAAATAAACGCGACCAGCCAGGGCGCGCGCTCGGTGAGCCCGCGCTGGCCGCGTTTCGAACGAATGATCTCCGTCGCGACAAACACGATGCTCAGCGCGATGACCGCCTCCACCGGAGCTGCCGGGAGGCTTAGGTGACCGAGCGTCGCCAGCGTGAGCGTGATGCTGTGCGCGACGGTGAACGCGGTGATGGTTTTTACTAACAAGCCGTTCCCTCGCACGATCAGCAACAGCGCGAGCACGAATAACAGGTGATCGATCCCCATCAGGATGTGCTCCACGCCTAACATGAAATATCCACCCACCGCCTGCCCCGCAGTTTCGGCTCCGAAGACGAACGATGGCGACTCCGGCCGCAACAAGCGCGAAACCACCCGCCCGTCCGCCAGCTCGATGCGCACCAGCGTGTCAATCATCGTCGTCTGCAAGCCGTGGATCGCCACCTTCCAGCCCTCAAGCCCGCGCTCATCCGTGGCGATCGTCCAGCGCTTGATTTCCGCGCCGGGAATCCGCTCCACTCTAGCAGGCACGACGACGCGCGAGTTCTCCGGCATGGATGGATGGATCGCCAGCACGCCGCGTGAAAGCTCGGCGGCGCTTGGCGCAGGGCAGCCACATGGCATGGTTTGCGTTGGTCCCTGGTCCGCCACCGCAGGCTGCGGGTGCGGGATTTCCTCACCGGCCAGCGGCGTGCCTCCCAGCGCCGGCACTTTCCACAGCACGTCGAATTCCCCCGGCGCGCGTTCCTTCAATTCGAGAAACGCGGGCCGCACCTCATGGCCGGATGCCGCAGCGGTTAGAAGCGCGAAAATGACGGCCAGAAATTTCATCGGATCACGGTTGCGTTCGAGCGTGCGGCGGCTTCGTCCAGTGCGGATTCATCCACGGTTATCTGATAGCGTTGTTTCACCCGCCCGATGAAATCCAAGTTCGCCTTTTGGCGGCGTTCCTCGGAAAAATCCCTCAGCACGGCATCGCGCACCGTTTCGTATGCCACCGCCTGCGGTTCGGCGCGTTTGCTCACCAAGATCAGGTGCAAGCCATAACTCGAAGCAACCGGTCCGCGCCATTCACCTTCCGGCATGTCCGTCATCTCCGCAGCGAACTTGTCTCCGAAGGACGCCGTGATCTCGTTGGCATCCGCGTTATCGAATTCGTGCGGGAGCAAAGACGGATCGCCCAGCGTTTCCTCATCCGCGCCGTTAGCCAATGCTTCTAACGACGCCCTCGCATCCACAGTTAGCTTTTCACCGCGCCGGTCCTTGCTGAAATACACATGCCGGAAACACACCCGCGCCGCCTGCACATAACGCGCCGCGTTCTCAGTGAAAAATTTCCTCAGCGTCGGTTCGTCCGGCACCACCGCCGCGGCGATGTCTTGTGATAGAAACTCCATCTTCTGCGCCATCCGCCGCCGCACGATCGTGTCGTTGCGATCCAACCCCAGCGCGAGCGCCTCGCGATAAAGCGCCTCCTCGCGGATGTGAGCATCCACCAGCCCGCGCAATTCCGCCTCATCGGGCGCGCGATGCCATTGTTTCGCGAAGCCTTCGCCCAGCCAGGCGATGGTTCCCGCCGTCACTTCGATGCGGTCCTTCGGCGCATCCTCCGCTCCATCCTTTCCGCGCCATGCGTACGCCGCGAAGATCAACGCGCCCAGCAGGAGGAAATGCGTCAGCGGTTCACGGAGGATTCGTTTCATCATGAGATTGGTTTTGGAAGATTCAGCCATATTTGCGCGCATCGGTTATCTGATGGGGCGGCGGCTCCGATTGCTGGATGGCCGGGATCGTGCAATCAAGGGAACCCGGCGGCGAGGGAAAATTAGATCAAGTCGAAACAGGCGGCCAGAGTCAGGAGCGGGGAGTGATGTCGTGGGATTTTCATAGGGAGCGGGGGGGCGTTGTTAATGGATAATCGGCCGGTAGATTCGTGGGTTTCCGATGGTTTTGCGAGCATGAACTGTAGCCCAAATGCGCAGTGAAACGGCTTGCGGCGATGCGGGTGGACGCAGGATTGCGGCATCATTCCCGGTTAAGAACACTCCATGCCCGATGATACTTCTGAGCCTGGCGATGTCTTTTTCGGTCGGTTCCGGGATCCGCTTGAGATCCATGTTGTCACAAAAACTCAAAGCGAGAAACCCTTACAAACTGAATCCGGCTATCGACCGCTGCGAGGTGTAACGTCTGGCCTACTGTGATTTTTCCACCCAGCAGCGCCTCGGCGACCACGGTGCCTATCAAGCGATCCATCACCCGCTCAAGATTTCTCGCGCCGCATTCCTTGCTGATGCGCTGGCACGAAGCGACGTGCGGCTTGAAGGCATCCGGGATCTGCATCGTCTGCTTCTTCGTTTCATCGAAACCGTTGGTCAGTTCGTTGACGAAATTGCGGAAGCGATCGCGATCAAAGGCGGCTTTGAAGGTCTGGCTGACGGTGCGTTGGGCAGTGGACTTGTCCATGAGGAGGCTATGGTTCGAGAGGGATGGCCAACTCGAGCCCGTGAGAGGTAAAGAGCTTGAAATCTGCGGTGTTGAGAGTGGCGAGAGGCACTTTCTGGGAAATGGCAGTGGCGGCAATCATGGCATCTACCCGCAAGCGGCGCGGGCGATCCGCGACATTAAAAAGTAGGGCTGCAACCTGTGCCTGAGCGGCTGAGAACGGGATGATGCCCCCCTTGAGAAAGGCTTGCATGGTATCGATCTGAGCGGATGTGACGGGGCCGCAGAGAAATTCATACCAAGCGGGAGCCGCCGTGCAAAACGACTCTCCCGCTTCGTCCCAGGCGAGAAGGTGACGGGATTCCGGTCGGGCCTCAATCACTCCGCCAATCAGAAAGTTCGCGTCTAGGCAAATCACTCGCCCCTCCAATGTTTCCTGTCTTCGTACACTTCAGCGATGTAGGCGTTTCCCTTTTCGAGATCAAGCCCCTCCCCCGAGGCGAATAGTGCTCGCAGCATGGCGGACGGGTCGGGCTGTTCTGGTGCAGCCGCCTTTTCGGCTCGCTCCACGGAACGCCGAACGACCTCAGCCTGCGAAACATTCCAGCGCGCGGCTAGGCGTTTGAGGCGTTGAGCGGTAGCTTCATCCAGCGCGAACGTGGTTCTATGAGTCATCGTTGGCATACCATCACCACATACCATTGAAGCGACCTTGTCAAGGCAGGAGAGGCTGCCGGGGCCGGTGCCCAGCAGCGTGGTGCGGCTCTGGGTGTGGTAGTCGCGGGCCGTCCCTTTCGGGGCAGCCCGCGCGTTTCATGATCGAAGCGATTGGTACGTTACCGGCTCGCGCCTTTGCTCAGGTTTTCCATCACAGTATCCAGCGAGAAGCTGCCGGGTTTCTGGCTCGGCGGGTATTCCACAAAGGTGGAGAGGAACTTGCCGATATACTGCTGCGCCGGGACGAGCAGGAAGAGGCGGTCTGCCCGCCACTTCCAGGCATCCCAACCATGCGAGCCTTCCTCGAAGGGGTCGGTGCGGAGGTTGAAGATGCGGGGGACGCGCAGGGTCACAAAGGGTTCCTCCCAGACATCGAAGCCGTGGGCACGCTTCTCGGCGAAGACGATCTTCCACTGTTTGTAGAGCAGGCAGACGAGCGTGCCGTCATCGTTGAAGTAGAAGAACTCCTTGCTCGGGCTGGGCGACTTGCCTGCGAGGG
>JANOZJ010000429.1:0-3814 GCA_031429315.1 Akkermansiaceae bacterium | reverse complement strand
CTAAGTCCGATGGTTTCGCAAAAGGCGGCTTGATAGAGCCCATAAATTAGAACGCGCGGAAGTCAGCGCAGGAACCGGCGGCGGATGTCGTCGGGCACGGTGTTAGTGGCGACCCATTGCTTCACGGCGGCTGCATCGTGCTGCGCCCATTCATCTAACATCCGCTGGAACAACCGATGTTGTTGTTCCGGATTGGAAACACCCTGGATCCATGCGGCGGATTGATCGGGCGCGCGGGAGTTGCAGCTCCACACGAATTCTTCCACCACGTTGTCATAGTTCGGCGTGCTAGCGAGACCGCTGACCCAGCGGACGGTTCCGGCAATATCGTCGCGGGACATCGCGGGAATCACTCCACGGGCCGCTTCGGACTGCGCTTCCGGTTTCAAGGTGTGAACCCACGCGGCGGCGGCTTGCGTGTCGTCCTTGGCCAACGCGTTGGCGACCTCGCGGGCCGCGCGGTTCTGGATGTCGCCTTGCGCCATCGAGGCTACCCACGCGGCGGCCTTGTTGACATCCTTGTCGAGGAGGCGGTTGGCGATCGCCGCGACGAATCCGCCACGCAGGGCCTCGTCCGTGATGGATGCGTGAAATGCCATGGCCGCGTCGGTGCCTTGGAGGAACAGCGCATGGGTGATCGCGTCCACGGCTTCGCCGCGTTCGCGGCTCAGCGGCATCGATTGCGCCATGCGGGAAGCTGCGGCCACGTCGTTGCCGGCCTAGGTCGAGAGGATCGCATCGCGGCCCCGCTTGCCGCCACGGTGCTGGCCGACGTATTCGAGCGCGGCGAGAGGGTCGGCTTTCGCCCAGCCGCGGAGAAGGAGCGCATACTCACTGCGAGTCTCCTGCGGGTGATGTTTCACTTCACTGCGGCCACCGTGATCACATGCTCGGCCGGTTGCTTCGCGGCAAGGATCGCATCAGCCAGCGGCGCGCGGGCCTTTTCCGTGAGCGCGAAGGTGGCTTCGGGATCGACGGTACCCTCGGGACCGTGGACCAGTGTCTTGATCTGGTGAGTTTCGTATTCCTGCTTTTTGGACACGGCATCCCAGATTTTCTTAAAGGCCGGCACCAGCGGGTTGTTGTCGAAATCCTTCGCGAGGTTGACCCCGCTCTCTAACTCCTTTGCGGTGTAAGTCCGGGTTTGCTCGCCCCAAGTGATCGTGTAGGACGCGGATTTCGGCGAGCCGATGCGGAAGGTGAAACGGTTCAACTCATCGTCGAAGGGCACCAGTGCCATCCCCGCGCGGAGCGAGTCGTCCTTGTCTGTCGCGCCGGGGCCGGGACAAAACGGCAGGCGAGTGCTGCGCAGCGAGATCCTGCCGCTTTCAGTGGTTAGAACTTCGTGGCCATTCGCGGCGGCGGCTTTGCCTGCGGCCTCGTCGTAAGTCACCGAGCCGAGATCGCCATCGACGCCCAGGCCTTTGAGAAATCCGTAAGCCATGATGAGCTGGCCTGCCATGGCGGGATGGACGCCGTCCTTGCCTGAAACCTTGAAGTCCGGGCCGTATTGTTTCTTCGCGGCATGGTCGGCCAGCAGCATCGGCTGATAGAGATCCGCGAAGGCGACACCCTTGGCCCTGGCGATTTCCACATCGATGTTGCGGAAGCGCGACAGGCAGATGTTGAGTTCTTGTTGCGTGCCCTTGGCGGACTTCACCCAAGCGGGCACCGAGTCGATGATGCCCGATGAGCCTAACACTACCCGGCAGCCGGCGTCCTGGAAGGCATCGACCACGGCGGTCTGGTTTTTCCGGAACTCTGCTGCGATCGCCTCGTCATAGGGGACGTAGCGGAAATCGTTCATGCCATAACAGGTCGTGGCGATGGTCGGCTGGAAGCGCAGCACGTCGTTCTTCATGCGCTTGAGGAATCCGCCTGCCTGCTCGCCGCTCCAGCCATACTGGCGGCAGGTGATGTCGAGTTCGGGCAAGCAGGAGGTTAGATACGTTTCCAAAAGGGCGGAGTAGAGTTTCTGTTCGGTGATCGAGTCGCCGCAGATCGCCAGCCGGTCGCCTTTTTTCAACAGCGGCTGGCGGGTCTCGGGCGCGGACACCAACACATAGGCCGAGAGTTCGGTGGGCAGTGCATGTGCGGTTAGATTGGCGGCGAGGGCGAGCGGGAGCAACCAGACGGGGCGGATCATGCCGCATGAAACGGCGTGGGGGCAGGCGACCTTGCAAGAACTTGTTGAAGGGTGTGGTTGAAACGGGTCGGCAGCAGCGTGGGGTGCCAGTAAGGAGGGTGGCACTTCGGCCCACCTGTCGATGGGAAGAGAGAGAGATGGGCCTCGCGCTCCCGCTTTCGCCACACATCGGAAAGTGGACAAGAATGTCCACTCCCTCTATTTTGCCCGCCACTTGCAGTTACATCCAATTCGTGGTTGCCACCCGCTGAAATTATCCGGTGGAACTCCCGCCGCCAGCACCCGACACTGCCGCCCGCCACCTTGAGAAAAATCATCCACATCGACATGGATTGCTTCTACGCCGCCATCGAGGAACGGGAAAACCCGTCCTTGCGCGGCAAGCCCGTCGGTGTGTCCGGCAGCGACCGCCGCAGCGTGCTGACCACCGCGAACTACGAGGCGCGGAAATACGGCTGCCGCTCGGCCATGCCTGTTTTCAAGGCGCTCGTGCTTTGCCCCCAGCTCATTCTCGTCCCCGTCCAGTTCGATCTCTATCGAGCCGTTAGTTCGCGGATCCGCGCCATCTTCGGCCGCTTCACCGAACTCATCGAACCGCTCTCGCTCGACGAGGCCTACCTCGATGTTTCCCACCTCCAGAGCAGCGGCGAGTCGATCGCTCGCGAGATCCGCGCGCAGATTTTCGAGGAAACCGGCCTCACCGCCTCCGCCGGCATTTCGTCTAACAAGCTCATCGCCAAGATCGCCTCGGACTGGCACAAGCCCAACGGTCAGAAGCAAGTCATCGCCGAGGAAATCCCCGCCTTCATCGCTGCCCTGCCGGTCGGCCGGATCTGGGGCGTCGGCCAGAAAATGCGCGAGAAACTCACCGCCCTCAAAATCGAATCCTGCGCCGACCTCCAACAGCTCGACCAGATCGAGCTCTCCCAACGGTTCGGCAAATGGGGCGTCGAACTCTGGCACCTCTGCCGCGGCATCGACGACCGCCCGGTCACCCCGGACCGCACCCGCAAGTCCGTTAGCAGCGAGACCACCTTTTCCGAAAACATCCAGGTTCTGCCCGCGCTCATCCCGCCGATGCGCGGCCTGCTAGAGGGGTTGCTGGAAGACCTCGCGAAGTCCCACGCCGACCGCGTCATCCGCTCGCTGGTCGTGAAAATGAAGTTCGCCGACTTCCACCGCACCACCGCCGAGCGCACCGGCCACCGTGTCGATCCCGCGATCTTCGAGGAACTCCTCACCGAAGCGTGGAAGCGCGGCAACCACCGCGCAGTGCGTCTGCTAGGCGTCGGCGTGCGCTTCGAGGACCCGAAGGAGGCCGAGCAGATGGAGTTCTTTGGTGAGCAAATCAAATCTGTCCGGGCTGGAATCCGCGCGAGCGGAACTGGGCAGAAGTCAGAGCCGTCACAGTAGCGATGAAGCGGGGTAATGTAGGAGATAAACAAGCGGAAGAAGACCCTGTGGCAGCGCCACAAGGCCGAACGCGGAGTGTGGTCCGAGCCGATGCTTGCGGCGCTCGCAAGGGGGGTGAGGCGGACCCCGGAAATCGGGCCAGGGGCTAAGTTATGATTGTGGTGGCCGGGGGCGGGTGCTGAACCCAACCTAAACCACACAAAATGAAAGCCAAACGAAGAAGACACGAACCCGAATTCAAAGCCCGCGTGGCGC
>JANOZJ010000428.1:0-2645 GCA_031429315.1 Akkermansiaceae bacterium | reverse complement strand
TTCACGGACTGCACGGAACTTCATTTCCCGAACCAAATCCTCCGGCAAATCAATCGTCGTTTTCACAAATCCAGCTTTCCAGCTTTCCAGCTTTCAGTCAAGTATCCACTTCGCTCACGGCCCACAGCATTTCTTGAACTTTTTGCCGCTGCCGCAGGGACAAGGATCATTGCGGGTGACTCCCGGATATTTCGGTGGCGGGGGAAGAGTCGGTCGGGATGAAGACTCTCGTCCGCTTTCAAGCGGCAACTGCGCGAGACTTTGCAATAGACTTTGATCCGGAGCTGCGGGTCGCCGGGCAGGGATGCGATTGAAGCAGGCCCAATCCTTCATCAACGCCACCACATCGTCGATCGGTTCGCAGGAATCAGCCCAGTCATCCGAACCACCGGAAGTGATCCGGGTCTCGATGCTTTCCAAGCTGTCGAACCACGGATCACAGAGGTCGTCTTCAAAAGCCCGGCGGATGAGCGGCAGCAGAGACACGAACCCCAAATCACCCGAGATGCCCGTCACATTGTCCCAGACGTTAGATGGCTCGCGCTCCAGTTTGTGTTCCATCAGCTCGCCGAAATATCGCTCAACTCCGGCGAGGTCGATGCGCCCGGCGCGCAACAACGACTGATAGGCACGAAGGCCCGATGATGCCCGCGCGAATTCGTTCGCCTGCCGGTTCTCGATCAACCCGCGCAATGGTCCCTCGTCGCCATCGAAGACACCGGCAATGACGGAACCCATGTCCTCAGTGAGGGAATCGCCGAAAAGGGATTCCACAATCTTCTCCCCCAGATTCAGCAGGCCGATGATCGGGCGATAGCCACGGGTTTCCCCGAATTGAGCGAGCAGATAGGACGCATAGGTGGGCAGCATCGATTTCCGCCCATCCATGTAGTTCTCAGGTTGCGTCCGGCAGGATTCGAGGACGTCGAGCAGGCACGGGATCATCTCGTCCTTGCGGGCGATGATTTCCACAAGGGCGGCCTTCGGGAATCCGGAGCTTTCCGAATAATCGAGCTTGGCCAGCAGGTCTTCGGGGGTCGTGGACATGGCGTCATTACAAATTTGCGCGCGGGGGATGTCACTTCCTTTCGATGCGCCGCGAAAAGTATCTGTCGCTCCACAGCCATGCCCGCTGACCGATCACGCTCATAGAAGCTTGTGGTCGATTACCGGCACCGCCCGCAACTTTCCTCATGATGGCGGCGAGACGGTGGTAGCGGAAGGAAATTCCAGGTAACAGTCAGATCGAAGCCGCAAGCGCCGCATCATCGGGCGCCGGCTGATTTACCCTTGCCGCGAGCGACTTGAGAAATGCCTCGTGCTGGACCAGCTCCATCCGGCCGTCGTTGTGCTCGATGATCGCGGTGAGACTCTCCACCCAGTCGCCGGAATTGAGATAATGGATCTCTCCGACCTGCTTGTCCTCCGGCGTATGGATATGGCCGCAGATGATTCCTTCACATTTCTTGTGGCGGGCGAGATCCTGGAGCAGTTCCTCATACTTGTCCACGAAGCTGACAGCGGATTTCACCTTGGCCTTCACCCGCTTGCTGAGGGAGAAATACTCCTTGCCACGCCATGACCGCCAGAGGTTGTAGATGCGGTTCACCTTGAGCAGGAAGTCGTAGCCCACCGCACCGAGCGAGGCGATCCAACGGTGGTTGGTGGAGATGCTGTCGAAGCCGTCGCCGTGGACGACGAGGTAACGTTTGCCCGCCTGGGTGGTGTGGATGTGTTCCTTGGTGAATTTGATTTTCCCGAAAGTCAGCGGGAGAAAGCGCTCGAGGATCTCATCATGATTTCCCCGCAGATAGATCACCTGGGTGTCGTCCCTTTCCGTCATTTTGAGAATCTTGCGGATCACCCGGCTGTGACGAGCGCTCCATTTTCCGCCGCGTTTGAGCGCCCAGCCGTCGATGATGTCACCGTTGAGGACGAGCTTCTGGCAGCGGATGTGTTTGAGGAAATCGACCACCTCGTTGGCCTTGCTGTCGGGCGTGCCGAGATGAATATCCGATAGAAAGACGGTCCTGCAGGCCAACTTCGGACGCTTCGCGAGCTTGACCGGCGCAGGCGCGGTGGAAGGCTTGATCCCGGCGATGGACTCCAAGCGGAATTCAAACTCCTTGACCACCCGCTCCCACCCGAGCGTTTCCGCGACCTCGCGGGCGGCGATCCGCAAGCCATGATGCGGACGGATGGAAAGGGCATCGTTCGCATGTCTCAGAAAGGCATCGGCATCCCCTTTCAGCTCTTTCAGCCCGTTCTCACCCGACCTTACATGCAGCGCGGCGGCGGCGTAATCATAACTCACCGTGACCAAACCACTGGCCATCGACTCTAGCAGGACGTTGCCAAAGGTCTCCGTTTCACTGGGAAATAACAACACGTCCGCGGAGGCATAATGTTTTGCCAGATCCTCGCCGAGCCGGACCCCGGCGAAATGCACCCACTTGTGTTTTTCCGCCAGCTTCTCGCGCAGCGGGCCGTCGCCGACGACCACGCATTGGACGTCGGGCACCGCTTGCCGCATTTGCTCGAATGCCAACATCGCCAGCTCGAAGTTCTTCTCCGCCGCCACCCGGCCGACGATCACCGCAACCGGAGCACCCGGCCGCGCGCCCCATGCCGAGCGGAGCGCTTCG
>JANOZJ010000427.1:0-4151 GCA_031429315.1 Akkermansiaceae bacterium | reverse complement strand
CCGCGCCTGGGACAAAGGCCTCAAGACCACCTACTACCTCCGCACCCTCCAAGCCTCCAACATCGAGAAATCCACCATCGACGTCAAAAAGGAACAACGCGGCGTCATGGCCACCCAAACCGCCGCCACCGCCGCCGGAGCTGCCAAAACCTTCACCCCCGAAGAAAAGAACGCCTGCAGCATCGACGCGATGCTAAACGGCGGCACCTGCGAAGCCTGCGAGTAAAAAATAAAAGGGGCACAGGCGTCTCGCCTGTTTCTTCAAGGAGTGTGGGCGTCTCGCCCACATTCTTCCCACAATCAAGCAACCAAATCGAATCACCCCATGAGCAAAGCCAGCAAAACGCTCGCCGACATCCTCACGGGGAGATCCGACGCAAACATTCCATTCGCAGACCTCTGCCACCTCCTCGAACACGCCGGATTTACCCGCCGGCAAGGCGGTGGCAGCCACACCATCTTCCACAAAACGGGTGTGGAGGAGATTCTCAACTTGCAACCGATTGGAAACAAAGCCAAAGCATATCAAGTCAAACAAGTGCGGAACATAATCCTCAAATACCAACCCGACATCGACTGACATGCGTTACGAACTCATCATCTACTGGAGCAAGGAAGATCAGGCTTTTCTCGTCGAAGTCCCGGAACTCCCCGGCTGCATGGCCGACGGAGCCACCTACGAGGAAGCCGTCGCCAACGCCCAATCCGTCATCTCCGAGTGGATCGAAACCGCCAATGCCCTCGGACGCCCCATCCCGGACCCCAAAGGCAAACTCTCCTACGCCTGATCTTCCTCCACCCTTCCTCTTCCCCAATAACTCTTAACAAATAACTTCTAACCCCATCTCCCATGCCCACCCAAACCGCCGCCACCGCCGCCGGAGCAAAAACCTTCACCGCCGAGGAAAAGAACGCCTGCAGCATCGACGCCATGCTCAACGGCGGCACGTGCGAAGCCTGCCAGTAAGCGAACAACACAACGTGTTTCTCATGAAAATGTTTTTAGCTCCGAGCGAAACTAAAAATCGGTCAAGACGTTGAGGTGCCAACAATCAAACTGGTTAAGCTCATTAACCAGTTTGATTGTTGAGCGCTCACAGAATTAGATCAATAGTTTGAAATGCCCAAGTTTAGCGAAAACAATAAAGTCCAAGAGGTGGTATCATTAATTATTGATACTGGCATTGAGGTATCCAGCTGGTATCAATTGGTTCCCACGATGCAGTGGCAGCACGCCTCTCGGTGGATTACCATCTGTGGGACAATGTCCGCTTTTTCCTGTGCTGTAGTTTACGAAATTTACAAGAGCGGCAGAGATGGCAATCCATCTATAAACCGAGATTTTTTCAAGGCTGTTGAAGACTCTCTTTTTAGAGCATATGAACAGGACTCGAAACTCTGCATGGCACCAGTCCGATCCTGCCTACCTATGGCAGCCGAGTGTCAAGAATTCTGTAGTAAATTCGGAATAACTGAAGATACCAGAGTGACTATGAGCATGATTTCTGGGATAATATTCCCTCATCGAATCCGCCAAGGCCAAAGGGATTGGGCTGCGGGGTTCACTTCGAACTCAGTACATGCTCCTGCAGAATTTGCAGCGATGCGTTTGGCGGCCGATCTAGCGGGTATTGTCACGCCCGCTTCGCTCGTTGGACAAATGGCTCGAGACCTCGGAATAATGTATTATGGAAGTACATTGCCCCCGCTCACTGATTTCTTCTCAAAATATCAAGCGTCTTCCTGAAAAATCGATGGAGTCAGTAGTGAAGGTCACTGACTCATGACAGAGGGACAGGATTAAGGTGAATGGGGGTCGGTTCTCGCGCATTAACATTTTCCCGCCCAATCTCCGTTCAAGGACTCCTCCATTGACACCTCGCCCTCAAAGTGTTCACATGAACTCATGATTTCTCATTCCGCATCCCACTTTCTTGCCTTGGCCGATTCAAGCGGCTGGCAGACCTGCGTGGAAAAGACGCGGGAAGAGCGTAGCGAAAACGGACAGTTTTTCACCCCACCGGCGATTGCCCGCTGCTTGGCCGGATGGTTCCAGCCGGAAGGATTCAACCGCCCATCGCTGCATTTGCTGGACCCCGGCGCAGGCGGCGGCGTGCTCACCGCCGCCGTGGTGGACCGGATCACCACCTTGCACGCCAGTGGATCTCTGCCTGATCTGGAGGAAGTCACCTTGGAAGTCTGGGAACTGGACGAGGCCTTCCTTCCCGCCCTTCGCGAGAACCTTTCCGCCTGTGCCGCGCTGCTCCGCCAAGCCGGCATCCGCGCCACCGTCCAGCTCAACCACGGCAGTTACATCGAGGGAGCCGCCTGCGGGCTTGATCCGGGACTGTTCGGAACCACCCAAACTCCGCGAGTCACCCACGCGATCCTCAATCCGCCCTACCGCAAAATTGCAACGCGTTCGCGCGAACGGATCTTGCTTGCCTCGGTGGGCATCGAAATCTCAAACCTCTACGCAGCCTTCGTCTGGCTGGCAGTCCGCCAGTTGGCCGATGGCGGTGAGTTGGCGGCCATCACTCCCCGCAGTTTCTGCAATGGGCCCTATTTCCGCGAATTCCGCCGCGAACTGCTGGAAAAAACAACCTTCAGCCGCGTCCATGTCTTCGACTCGCGCTTGGAAGCCTTCAGCCGTGACGACGTGCTCCAGGAAAACATCCTGTTCCACCTCCGCCGTGGCAAACGTGGCAGCACATCCTTGATGGTATCGACCGGTTCGCTGGAAGCCCCCGCCACAGCCCGCGTCCCGCAAAACCGCTTCGTCTCCCCCGCCGATCCCGATCAGGTCATGCACATCACCACGGAATCCGACGCCACCGACGTCCGCGGTTTCATCGCTTCCCTCCCCTGCAAACTCACCGACCTCGGCATCCAAGTCTCGACCGGTCCCGTCGTCGACTTCCGCCTCAAGGATTCCCTCGCCGATCACCTCGCCATCGGCAGCGTGCCCCTGATCTACCCGCACTGCGTCAAAACCGGCCGCGTGCTCGCGCCGTCCCTCCGCTCCACCGACTACGGCGGCGGCCGCCTGAGCAAGAAGCCCGTGGCCATCCACGAAAACGACGAAACCCGCAAATGGCTGATCCCCGCCGCCCGCTTCGTCCTGATCAAACGCTTCTCCTCGAAAGAAGAAAAACGCCGCCTCGTCTCCGGCGTCCTTAATCCCGCCGATTTCCCATCCGGCCTCGTCGGCATCGAAAACCATCTCAACTTCTTCCACCGCAAGCGCACCGGCCTGTCCGCCCCGCTCGCCCGTGGCCTCAGCCGTTTCCTCAACTCCACCGTGGCCGACCGCTATTTCCGCCAGTTCAACGGCCACACCCAAGTCAACGCCTCCGACCTCCGCTCGTTCCGCTATCCGGACCTATCCGCTTTGGAACGCCTTGGAAAAGCAACCTTGGATGACACCCAACAGAGTGCTATCGACCTTGCCATGACCGAACACCTCGGTGCACCCTCGTTCACAGATTCATGAATCCCGCATCATCCACACGAGTCAGCCAAGCACTTGAGCTCCTTCAGATGATCGGCATTCCGCGGGAACAGCAAAACGAACGCTCCGCCCTCACTCTTCTCGCCCTCGCCGACGTCAAGCCTCGCAAGGCATGGAAAAGCGCCACCGCTCCACTCCGCCGGATCACCGAGATGATGGACTGGATGCGCGACCAATACGAAGTCCACTACGCACCCAACACCCGCGAAACCATCCGCCGTCAAACGGTCCACCAATTCGTCCAACACGGCCTGCTGCTCGAAAATCCCGATCTACCGGACCGCCCGATCAACAGCCCCAAGTGGTGCTATCAGCTAACACCAGCGGCACTGAAGCTGATAACCAGCTTTGGAACCACCGCATTCAAAACGGAACTCGAATCATTCCTAACGAATCCCGCTACCGGCGACCTCAAAGCCCGTCACCGCAATCTCCCGCGTGAAACCGTCCGCTTGCCCGACGGCATGACCATCGAACTCTCCGCAGGTGGCCAGAATACGTTGATCCGTTCCATCATCGAGGAATTCACCGCGCGCTTCGTCCGCAAGCCCCGCGTCCTTCTCCTCGGCGACGCCGCCGACAAGGAAGTTCTCAGCAACGACCTCGCACTGGCAGAACTCGGAATCAAACTCGCAGCCCG
>JANOZJ010000426.1:0-9252 GCA_031429315.1 Akkermansiaceae bacterium | reverse complement strand
GCACGATGCAGCCGCCGTGAAGCAATGGGTCGCCACTAACACCGTGCCCGACGACATCCGCCGCCGGTTCCTGCGCTGACTTCCGCGCGTTCTAATTTATGGGCTCTATCAAGCCGCCTTTTGCGAAACCATCGGACTTAGGTCTTACATGCCCGCCGGATTCGTTGCGGGGCTTTTTTGCTTGCCGCGAAATGCATCGCGGCGAAACATCCATTGTAATCTCCGTGCCCCGTGAACGTTCCTTCCCCCCTGATGAAAACAATGACTGCGCCGAACTTTAGAAGCCTCGCGGTAAAGTCATTGCTACTCGCTGCTATATGCTGCCTGACCGCGTGCGGCAAAAGTGCGGTTCGCACCAGCACTGCCATCCGCTTGCACCCGGAGAACGGTCATTACTTCACATTCCGCGGCAATCCGGTGGTGCTGATGGGTTCCACCGAGCATTACGGTTCATTGATGAATCTGGACTTTGATTATCTCCTTTATCTCGATGAGGTGAGGGCCTGCGGGCTGAATTTCACGCGCGTTTTCACCGGGGCCTATCGTCAATATCCCGGCTTTGTGGTGGAGGACTCGCCGCTCAACGTGGCACCGGGGCGGTTCATCGCGCCATGGGCGCGATCCAGCGTGCCGGGCGCGAGCGACGGGGGTAACAAGTTCGATCTCAACCAATGGGATCCCGCCTATTTCCAACGGCTCCATCAATTCGTCCGCGCGGCGGGCGAGCGCGGCATCGTGGTGGAAGTCACGCTGTTCTGCCCGCTTTACGCGGCCATCTTCTCCACTGACAAAGAACGGCTGTGGAACGTCTCGCCGATGAAGTCGTCGAACCATATCAATGGCGTGGGTAAGGGAAATGGCGATTCCTGCTACCAAGTGGCCAGCGACCTGCTGCCATTCCACAAGGCGCTTGTCCGCAAGTTTGTGGAGGAACTCCGGAGTTATGACAATATCATCTACGAAGTCGCCAATGAACCCTACTATGGAATGGGTCCGGGGTGGGAAAACCATATCATCAATGAAATCGTGGCGACGGAGGATTCCCTGCCGGCAAGACATCTTATCGCGCAAAACATCGCCAACTTCCAGCAAGTCGTCAGCAAGCCGCATCCCGCGGTTTCCATCTTCAATTTTCACTACTCCCATCCGCAGGCGGCGCTCGCCAACCTCGGGCTGAAGCGGGTGATAGGGAATGACGAAACGGGAGCCGCCGGGACTGCGGATTTGCCATACCGTCGCGAGGCATGGGAGTTCATGCTG
This sequence comes from Akkermansiaceae bacterium, assembly GCA_031429315.1. Classification (GTDB taxonomy): domain Bacteria; phylum Verrucomicrobiota; class Verrucomicrobiia; order Verrucomicrobiales; family Akkermansiaceae; genus Luteolibacter. Next base: position 7,992 of record JANOZJ010000426.1, on the reverse strand, counting down.
TCCGGCGGAGGGCTGCAGAATCACTTGGATTTTTCATTCACGCCCACCAGCGAGGATGGACTTGCCACGCCGAAGAAGCATGGCGGCGGCGGACCGGCGATCCGGCGCCAGTTGGCCGTGTTGCGCTGGTGTCTCGAATCCCTTCCCTTGGTCCGTTGTGCGCCGAAAACCAGCTTCATCACCGCCGGGGTGCCCGCAGGTGGCTCGGCGCGGGTCCTCGGCTCAGACGGCGAGGCCTACCTCCTCTACTTGCGCGGCGGCAGCCAAGCCAACCTCACTGCCAAGCTGCCTGCGGGAACGTACCGCGGGCGGTGGATGGATCCCCGCACCGGTGACACAACCGCGACCGTGGTGGAGTTCACCCACGCTGGCGGCTCGAAGGTTTTGTCCTCGCCAGGCTATGTCGAAGACGTCGCGCTGTTGTTATCCGGCGGTGCGGTGGTGCCTCTCGAAGTCACGCTGACCTCGCCAGAGTATCAAGCCGTCGTGGCACCCAATTCCCAACTCACTCTAACCGCCGAGGTCTCGCTCGCCGCCGCCGAGGTGGATCGCGTGGAGTTCCTGGACAACGATGTGGTGATAGGCACCACCGCGACTCCGCCGTACACAGTGATCCTCAGCGGCATGACCAAGGAAAGACGAATGCTCCGCGCGCGGCTGATAGCCAAAGATGGCAGGACGTCCATTTCCCGCCCGGTCAAGTGCCTGCCTGTGGATATCATTCCTCTGCGGTGATCTGTGAAGCCAGCGAACCAATGGCGTGTTTCGTCCCAATGAGGAAAATCCCGTCACGCGCCACCGTCCGGCCCTTCTCACCGACGGTAAAGTCCACCCGATGAATTCACTTGATGTGAATGCGCGAGGACCGAGCCGAATGGTTTCTCAAATCATCACTTGTGGGGAAAGGCGGAAATTATACCAGTCCTCGTATATCGGTTTGATCCTCGCGGATTCACACAATCTAGCAAGTTGCGGGACTTCTACACGACTGCTTCCGGTCACAGCCAACTCTCCGGCTTGGACATTCACCACGCTCAACCCCAACCCCAGACGCCAAGGTCGAGTGGGCGAAGTGAGGAGCCGTTAGATCCGTTTCCTGACGGTCTTGCCGCCGGATTTCTCCGCCAAGGTGGCGAGCAATTTCGGCGTTCGCCGGTCCAGCGTGTGGATGAAAAGTTTCACCTTCTTGTCCATGACCTTGCGGGCGAATTGCCGGATCACGGCGTCATCGGTGGGATCGTCGAAATCGCAAAACCAGTAAATCGCGTCCGCCCGCATCAGGTCCACCATGGATTCCAGCGCCGAGGTGGCACTGCGGGTCCAGGAGATGAAACTCGAATGCGGCCGTTCGGCCATTGTGGGAACCTTGGGAATGTGCCGCTCTGGGCTGTAAGGGTTCGCCCACACGGTCGGAGCGCTGAAAAACCACGGACACGTTGCCGACCGGCTCATTGAGCATCCATTGACCTCGACAAAATACGCGTTGGGGAAATCGCGGGAAATTTCCTCCCGCAGCTTCGCCAGGTACGGTGCCATGCTGCGGCTGTTATCCAGGACGACCGTCAGCCGCGCGGCGGCGAACGTGGAATCGTAGATGCGGCCTTCCTTTTCGGCCCCGTCGCCCTCTCCCTTCCAGGCGGCAGCCGCCACCGCCTCGCCAGCGGCCAATTCCAAGCGAACCCGTTCGAACTCCTTGAGACAGGCTTCGATGTGTTTCTCTGTCGCATTCTCTGTCAAGCTTCCCTCACGGAATTTTTCAAACACCCGCCGCCGCTGCCGATCCTCGGTTGCAGCCATGTAATCATAGCTCAGCGCGAAACCAGTAGGCGTGGCCGCACTCACCCGGTTCGCACGATCCGCGAAATTCGCCGTCAGCCAGTCGATGAGACGCTGGGAGTAATCTGCGATGCTCTTTTCATCCCATTTGCCGGTTGCCTCGTCGGCGCGCGCGCGTCCAGCCAACAAGGAAGCCAAGGCACTGCCACCTAACTGAAGCCAGGTCCGGCGGTTCAACGATGAAGCGGTATTTCGCGAAAGCATGGGACCACGCTAGCCAACCACAAAAAGCAGTCAAGCGATCCAAAGGGAGTAGGTCCCGCGCGCAACACACCCGATCAGGCCGTTCGCGGCCCGCCGAAGTTGTTGGCTGGCGGCTATGCACGGTTTCTGCCTAACCCGACTTTCGCTGTTCGATGCGTTTTGGGATCTGGATTGTTGAGATTGCGTTCATTTTTTCAAAAGATCTCCACCACAGGCTTTGGGTTTCGGATTGCGGGAGGGGGCTGGGCGGGCAGGGTGAAGCCGAGTTGGTCGAGCAGGAGCTGGTGGACTTTCTCGGGCTTGGTGTAGCGTTTCATCCGCACTTCGCGGCCGTCGGTGGCGGGGATGGTCACATCGAGCATCTGGATCTCGCTCATCCGCGCAAGCACGCTGCGGGAACTCAGGCCGGTAACGGCCTTTTTGTTATATTTCTCAAGGGTGATGTGCAGGCAGTAGGCGAGGAAGCTGATGAAAACGTGTGCTTCGATGCGTCCGTCGAGCTGGTGAAAGACGGGGCGTAGCCCGAGGTCGCCTTTGAGTGTGCGGAAGCTTTCTTCGATGCGCACGAGGTTGATGTAGTTGCGCCACAGTTCGGCGGAGACTGCGGGCCAATACGTATAGTTCGCCGTCGCGAGACAGGAGTTTGACGTGCACATCGTCTTTGACCTGTTGCCAGTCTTTGGTGGCGAGATCCTTTTCGAGTTTTGTGAGACGACCTTTCGGGGTGCCGACGAGGTAGCGTACGGAGGGGTTGGTTTGGCGCATCTGATCGAGTGTTTCCTCGGTGGGGATGCCACGATCCATGATCCAGGTGCGCCGCTCTTTGCCGTAGCGGTCGGTGATTTTCTTGAGCATGTCGGCCAGCGTGGTTTTGTCCGAGGTATTGCCGCGCATGACTTCATAACCGATAGGAAGGCCGTCAGGGGTGATGATGAGATCAAGGCGCAGCTTGATGGTGGAATGTTCGAGGCGGGGGTCGGGCGTGCCGTCTTTGGGGAAGAGGTGGATCTGGCGGACGTGGTCGCGTTCATCTACAGCTTCAATAGCGCGGGTCCAAGCAGCGCGGTCGCTGTCGTTGTTCTCGCCGAGATAGAGCAGGGTTTTCTGAACGGAACCGCCCCCGGAGAGGCGGCGGTTTTCCACGACACTCCAATATACAAGCGGCGCTCCTTGCCGTCCTTGAATCGTTTGTTCGCTCGCAGAAACATGATCTGGGGTGGACCATACCTCCGTGTAGCAGGGGCGTCTATGGGCTGGGTCTCACCACAGGCATTTTCGCAAGGTGACCCTTGTAAAATCAAGGGTTCCAGCGTCTCAGAGGGGCGAAATTAGCCGATTCTAGCAACTAACAGCGAAAGTCGGGCTAACTTCGTCCAAGCTGTTGCGCCCGCCCCGGTTTACATCGACTACGGGACCACCGTGGTTTACGAGGGCGAGACCGTCTATGTGGACAACAAGCCAGTGCCCGCCGCAACTTACACCCAGCCAATCGTGAATCTGGCCGTCAACGTCGAGCAACCGCCGCCGCCCACCCCGCCCGAGGAGGGCCAACCCGCCGAGTGGTTGCCGCTCGGGGTGTTTGCGCTCGCTTATGCATAAAAAGGCGATCCGGTCATGTTCTTCCAGCTCTCGGTGAGTCGTGAAGGCCTTGTCAGCGGCGGTTATGAAAGCACTCTAACCGGAGACGCCAAGCCCATCGCCGGCCAAGTCGATAAGGCAACCCAGAATGTCGCGCGGCGGATTGGTGACAACAAGGAAACCGTCTTCACCACCACCCTCGCCAATCTAACACAAGACGTCAGCACGGTGGCGATCCACTTCGGCAAGGACCGAGTCCAGACCTGGCTGCTCGTCCGCATGCCTGAACCTCCTGCCGCAGGCCAGCCGCCGAAGGCCCCTGAAATCAAACGCACGGTGCCACCCGCCAACCCGATTCCTGTCAAATCGGCCCCTTGATGATCAGGAAAACCATCCGCCCGGTGACCCTGGCGGAACACCTGACCTCGTGTGAGAGGAAGAGTGGCTGTTGACCGTGAAACCAAGGACAAAGGCGAGGTCAGGCGTTCTGGGGCTGGACCTCCGCCACGGTCCCTGTCATCGATCAGCGCCCCACCTAACACCATGACCTGGCTCTAAGAACTTCACCAAACCCAGCCCATCGCCCACGCCATCGGCGCGCTCGCCATTGTTTGCGTGATCGGCATGGCGCTGGGCAGCATCAAGTTCCGCAGGATCGGCCTCGGCACCTCGGGCGTGCTCTTCGCCGGCATCCTCGTCGGTCGCATCGGTCGCCAGGTCTGGCACAAGCCGGTGAACACCAACCTCGCCTTCCACGAGGTTGGCATCGCGTTGTTCTTCGCCGCAGTCGGACTCAACGCAGGGGCGAAGTTTTTCGAGACAGTTTTCAGCACCACCGGACTGCAATGGCTCGTCGCCGACGCGGCCGTGACCGTCGTGCCGCTCTTGCTAGTCGGCAGCATGACCGATCCTCCCGCACTCGCCTTCGCCTCTAACACCGCCGGCTCGGACGCGCCCACCGTCGCCTACGCGACCGTATTTCCGCTCACCACGCTCATGCGCATCCTCTCCGCGCAGATTCTTGCCATCGTCCTATTTCAATGAAACGCATGACTATCACCACCCTCGGAGCAGTTACGTTCCAATCTCCACTGGCGACCGGCGACGCTGACGAGATGCTCGTCCCTGCCGACATCCAATGGCTCAACGGCATGCCGCCGGACAATCTGATGCTTTTTAAAAAATCCGGGCCGCGCGCGAAACTGTTCTTTGATCCGTTAGCGACCCGCGCCGCCATCGTCACCTGCGGCAGGCTTTGCCCCGGACTCAACAACGTCATCCGCTCGGTCACGCGCGAGCTGCGGCAGGGAGAACCGTCGCCAAGTCTTCTCCAAGGCCGGGTTCGTCGAGGGCGGGACGACTGGGCCGGTGAAGGACAAATGAACCTGTTTTCCAGGATGGTCGCAAACACACTGGAGGAATCCACGAAACACAAGAGTGGACAATTTGCCCAACAACGGGTTCAACCGGGCCGTCCTGACTTTTCGCAAGTCCGGTATCCGCTGGCCTGCCCCTCAACGTCGGGCTGCCGGCAACCCGCAAAGCGATGTCCTGTTAGCTATTGATTCTATGAAACACTCCCATCAAGTTTACGACGCAATCATCGTCGGTGGCGGCCACAACGGATTGGTTGCGGCAAGCTATCTGGCCAAGGCTGGAAAAACAGTCCTCCTGCTAGAAGCACATGACGAACTCGGTGGTGCCACCACCAGCGTGAAACCTTTTCCTGAATACGATGCCCGGCTGTCGCGCTATTCCTATTTGGTATCGCTGCTTCCCGACCAGATTGTCGCTGATTTGGGCATCAACTTCAAAACCCTCGGACGGACAATCTCTTCCTACACGCCTTATCGGCAGGAAGGGCGGGATGATGGGCTTTTGGTTTCGGCGGAGTGGGATGAAACAACCGGGAGGAGTTTCAAACGGCTGACCGGATCGGATCGGGAAGGCATCGCTTGGCGCGAGTTCTATGGTGAGATTGCCGAGCTGGCCCGACGTCTTGCGCCCTCCATGCTCAAGCCCCTCAAGAGCGCGGCTGAACTCAAGTCCGAAACGGGCTTGCCTGCGGTCTGGCGCAATCTGATGGAGATCCCCATCGGCGAAGTCATCCGCAAGCGATTCAGTGACGACCTGGTGCGCGGAGTGGTCTTGACTGACGCGCTGATCGGAACGTTTGCTCCGACCGATGACATGCAAGCCAACCGCTGTTTCCTCTATCACCTGATAGGCAACGGCAACGGACAGTGGCGCGTGCCGCAAGGCGGAATGGGTGCCTTGGTAAAGGAATTGTACCGAATCGCTATCTTGAGTGGCGTGGAGATACGGGTGCAATCCAAGGTCGCCGTGCTGGAAAGCGGTCCTGTCGGAGTTCGCGTTGAAACGGAATCCGGCGAGGCCTACAGCGCCAAAGACCTGCTTTTCGCTGCCGCGCCTCAACATCTGGCTCGTTTGCGCGGGCGCACGGCTTCGGAGTCTCTCGAGGGATCCCAGTTGAAAATCAACATGCTCTTGTCGCGATTGCCACGGCTTAAATCGGGAGTTGACCCACAGCTCGCCTTTGGTGGTACGTTTCATATCAATGAAAGTTTTTCCCAATTGGAAGCCGCCTACCATTGTGCCCGAGGCGGGGAGATGCCACAGCCCCTGCCGTTGGAGATGTATTGCCACACCCTGACCGATCCCACGATTCTGTCCGCGGAGTTAGTCGAAAAAGGATTTCACACCCTTACCCTGTTCGGACTGCATACTCCCGCGCGACTCTTCGATGCGGATCCAGACCGTGCCAGAGCGCTGGCCAAAGCACACGCCATAGCAAGCCTCGATCAATACCTGCTCGATCCCATCGAATCCGTGCTTGCTCCATGCCGTGACGGCTCGCTGGCGATCGAAGTAAAATCACCGCTCGATCTGGAACAGGACATATCCCTGCCTCGCGGAAACATCTTCCACCGTGACCTCGATTTCCCTTTCCTCGACGACGCTGACGGTGGCGCGGGCAAGCCACTCTGGGGAGCTGAAACGGATGATCCACATATCTATCTGGCAGGCGCGGGGGCCCGTCGCGGCGGCGGGGTCAGCGGCATCGCAGGCCACAATGCGGCGATGGCGTTACTCGCGAGAGATTAGTCTAACGACGATCGCGCCGCCTGTTACCGACTTACCTTGAGGCGGCCGAAGCCATTGATTCCCAAATTCGGAATCGTGACTTTCACATGATCCGAGGAAGTGCCGGAGATGTCATGGCTTGGTTCGTCAAGCATGAGCCGCATCTCTACGTCAGCAGCATTTCGCTCGGAGAAATCCGCAAAGGCTTGGAGTTGCTGAAGTAACCGACTCCCAGTCAAAGATCGGGCGAAACCAAGGTTACTGCGCCTTCCGGAGGGTCATTTCGTGTGGTAAAGGCCCATACCGGGCACCATGTGCACATTTCACTCCCGTTTGGGAATGCCGTGGGTCGTGTCGAAGGCGGAGTTCGATTGACTACCGTGCCGTCGCCCCCAAGTGAACCCAAATCTCTTGCCCGAGGATCCGACTGGCACGGCAGCCCTGACCTGCTCTAAGTCGCCGGTTTCTCCTAGAAAGGTTTCTGTGATTCCAGTAGTATTCCACGTGCCGATTCCTAACGAATCACTCCATTCTACGGTCCGCTTGACAGACGACTTCGCGGACTTGCTACGGGTATATTCGAAGTCCATAAAGCCTACGCCCGAAGGAATCGGCCCCGGGTTCCATGGGCTTCGATTTGCGGTCCCAGGCAGGGGGCCGGTGGCAAACTCAATCAAATTAGGCAGTCCGTCGCCATCGGGGTCGGCGAGATCGCCACCATTTCCGGCGTTGGCCAGGCTGGCGAAATGACTGAACGTCCATTTCCTCATCGGTCCGGGACTGGCAGCAGGCAGGGGGCCGAGCATCACCAGGTTGTTGCCATGTTGGGCGGCAAGCCACCGGCGCACCGCCATTGCGGGCGATGCCGGGCGCATCGGCGATGATTCTAGTAGCGTCACGGTCGAGGCCGCTGGTCATTTCGCTATCCGCGCCAGTGCGCAGCACGATCGCCACAACCGGGTCAGGAAAAGTGATGAGAGCATCATCGCCTGGGGACAGGACTACGCCGGGCAAGTTTCGAGCGTTGCGAATTGGGTCAGTGTCACAGGGCTTCCCGCCCTCGACTTGTGGGTAACGGGCGGGTACCGCCGCCGCTTTGGATTCTTCGTGAGCCAACGCCGATCCACACTGAAACATCCAAGGCGGTGTGGCGCTTCGCTTCCCACCGCAGTCCATGAGACTCGCACCACTTGACGCCCAAGCCATTCGCGGGTTAGCAAGCGGCATCAAACGACGTTCCTTCAGCTTCCTTCTCGCCCGGCGGTATCT
>JANOZJ010000425.1:0-1825 GCA_031429315.1 Akkermansiaceae bacterium | reverse complement strand
CCGGCGCGGATCATGGCGGGCATGGAGGCATCGACGATGACGTCGGACGGGACGTGGAGGTTGGTGATGCCTTTGTCGGAATTCACCATCGAAAGGGCGGGGCCGTTCTGATAGGCGGCCTGGATGTCGGCTTCGATTTCGGCCTTTTTGTCGGCGGGGAGACTATCTAACTTGGCGACTAGGTCGCCGAAGCCGTTGCGGAAATCGACGCCGAGTTCCTTGAGGGTGTCGGCGTGTTTGGCGATGAGGTCTTTGAAGAAGACTTCGACGGCGTGGCCGAAGATGATGGGGTCGCTGACCTTCATCATCGTAGCCTTGAGGTGGAGCGAGAGGAGGAGGTTGTCGGCTTTGGCCTTGGCGATCTGCTTGCCGAGGAAATCGACGAGTGCGGCCTTGCTCATGAAGGTGGCGTCGAGGATTTCACCGGCTTTGAGCGGGGTGGACTCCTTGAGGACTTTGGTGATGCCGTCTGCGCCGATGAACTCGATTTGCACATCGGTGGCGGCGGGGACGCAGACGGATTTTTCGTTAGAGAAGAAGTCGCCGTGGCCGTCCATGGAGGCAACGGAGGTTTTGGAATCGGCGGACCAGGCACCCATCGAGTGCGGGTGCTTTTTCGCGTAGTCTTTGACGGCTTTGGGTGCGCGGCGGTCGGAGTTGCCTTCGCGGAGGACGGGATTGACGGCGCTGCCCATGACTTTCGCGTAGCGGGCCTTGATGTCCTGCTCGGCGGCGGTGGTGGTGGTTTCCGGGAGATTCGGCAGGGCGTAGCCTTTCGACTGGAGTTCGGTGATGGCTTCCTTGAGCTGGGGGACGGAGGCGGAAATGTTAGGGAGCTTGATGATGTTGGCCTCGGGCTGGAGGGTCCATGCGCCGAGTTCCGCGAGGGCGTCGGGGATTTTCTGCTCGGCGGTTAGGAAGTCCGGGAACTGGGAAATGATGCGGCCGGCGAGCGAGATGTCGCGGGTTTCCACGGTGATGCCCGAGTGCTTGGTGAAGGCCTTGACGATGGGCAGCAGCGAATAGGTCGCGAGAGCAGGGGCTTCGTCGGTCTTGGTGTAGATGATAGTGGGGATCTCGGACATGAATTTGGCGGTTTGAAACTGGGAGCGGTCGGTTTAGGACATTGGCCAGCGGTGGTCAAAAGCAATTGCTTCGCCAATTGCTCGCTAAAATTTCGGAGTGGAATCCGTCCGCAGAATGCGACTGTGAATAACTTGGTGAAAATGTTGGAGACCGCTCGTTTCCGCCAATTAGCGGGCGTTCCCACGCCAGTCACATGAGAGTTGGACTTGGCAAGGCTTTGAGGGAGGGGGCTCAGGTTATTACCAGTGTGGCGACAGCTTTAAACGGATGCTGGAAGATCAAGTGGTTGATGGAGAGTGTGATGGGCGGTTGTCAAGCTGTTGCTCGCGATTGTTGCCAAGTTATTCACACGCGGATCTAGCATCCGGCGTAGCGAATCATGACGATGGTCGTCAGATGTGGCACCGCCTGGAATCATGAGACATGCTTAAGAGTTCCGATGTGAACAACTTGCGAGGATCTCATTTTTCACCGCATGGAAACCCCATGAAATCAATGAATCGCGAGATCGTCCGGAAAATTTGTCGAATGATTCGGCGGGAGGTGTTTGGCGCGAGCGGGGAACTTGCGGGGCGATCGGACAGATCATCTGCGCACGGCGGATTCTTTGCGCTTTACGGTTGGCCGCGATCCCTTCAGACAAGTGGCCCCGCATCGCGAAATCCGTGTCGCGGAACTGCTAGAATTCATTCAAAACATCCATCATGGACATCCAAATCGCCACTCTCTGTGACTTCGC
>JANOZJ010000424.1:0-18467 GCA_031429315.1 Akkermansiaceae bacterium | reverse complement strand
ACCCTATGGCAAGGCCAAAGGAAGGGAAAAATCACCGCCAATTTCGCTCAGCCGCCCTGCGCCTTCATGGCCGCGAATCCTCCGATGCCGATCACCGCGATGACGATCACGAAATAGAGGACGAAGATCGCGATGACCATGATTCCAAGAAATTTCCAGAACGACCGCTGTTGGCTCAGTGCCGCCTCCAGATCCACCATGCTGGACGAAATCAACAAGGTGCCGATGTTGCTCGCGTATTTCCAGAGCTTCAGGGCGGGGTAGATGTAGATGCCTGCGAACAGCGCATAGAGAATCGAAATTCCCGTCATCATCCCCGCCGGCAACGCTCCGCCACCGGCCTTGGCAGTTGCCGCGATGGTGCCTCCCATCACCAACATGATCAACGCGCCGAGCAACATGAACCCGGCACCGAGGAACATCAGCACCGACATGAATCGCACCCACGGCTTGGTCCCGGCGAGCTGCGCGAGGACCCCTTGCGAGACCTCGGAACTGGCTGAAAAGCTTGGAGGCTGCGCGTGGCTGGCTGGCGAGGAGTAGGGGTCGATGGACATGACGCGGAAATTTCACAGGTCTGTTTCGAGACGACAAGCTGTTTCCCGCGGCGCGGGGTGCAACTTAAAGTGGTGGGCCGCAGCAAGGTGCATCAATAAGGGGGGTGGGACTTCGGCCCACTTGCCGATGAGAAGAGAAAGAGATGAGCTTCGCGGTCCCACTTTCGCCGCGCATCGGCAAGTGGACAAAAATGTCCACTCCCCTTATTTGGCCGACTCGTTTCAGTGACACCCAGTTGCGATCGTTCCACACGCCCGCCGCAATCTGCGTCTCCCGAGTCCTCAACTCTCCGAGTGGTTTTCTGGAGGAAATGGAAGCCTCGACTTTTTCAGCCACTGGGGCCGCGTCAAGAGCAGTCCGACGAAATTCAGCACTGGGGAAATGATCAGGCACCATCCGCCCACGCGCAAATCATCCCAATGGCCTTGAAAGATTACCGGAAATCCCGCAGCCGCCACTCCGCTGCAAATCACCACGATCGACCACGCCAGAAGGGATTTCACCCAAACATTTCCCAAGAACGGCGACGCAACAATGAGCAGGGAGAAGGTAACGAATGAAGAAACAATGAGCCCCGCCGGCCATTCGCCGAGAGCCCTCGGACTCATAACCACCTGCACAATGTCCTTCCACAGCTTCCAGCCGAAATCGTTGGAATTTCGCATCAATGGCAAAAAGTGAAAGGCCGTGAACAACACCAGCGCGGCGATCAAGAACACCATCGAGAGGATTCGCTGCCAGCCGATTTTCATCCGCACAGTGTTGGGGCTTTCCAGCAGACCGCAAGCCCGCGCATCCGACTGGCCAACTGCGGGGATTTTCGGGCCCCATCACCCTGATTCCTTGCCTATGTAAAAAGTAAGGCTAAGCTCGCCAAGTAAGGATTTCCTATGACGCACTCCACCATCACCCACAAAGGACAGACCACCTTGCCAGTTCAAATCCGCCGCGCACTGCATTTGAAAGCCGGGGACAAACTTGTTTATGAAATCCAAGGCGATGCGGTGCTCATCCGCCCGCATCCCGGAGTGCAGGCGGTTTTTGGGATGCTCAAGCCGCCACCTTCGAAAACCGGCGTTCCGTTTGAGGTTGCGCGCGCGAAGTCCCGCGCGACATGGGTGGATGAAACATCGCAGGAAGGCGCATAATGAAGGCGTTGCTTCTGGATACCAATGTCTTGATCCGCTTCGTCACCGGTGAGCCTACCGACCAAGCGGGGGAAGTGGCCGGACTTTTCACCGCTGCGGACGCCGGGAAAGTCCGGCTCAATGTGTTGCCCATGGTCCTTGCGGAGGCGGTTTTCGTCCTAACCGGCTTCTATGAACAACCCAGATCCAAAGTCGCCGAAGTGCTGGCCCATCTCATTTCCTGCCCCGGATTTCACTCGGAAGAACAGCAACGAATGCTTCGAGCGCTCAAATTGTTCGGTGCGGGCAACCTCGATTTTGTGGATTGCTTCCTCGCGGCGACATCTATCCTCGCTGGCCTCACCGTGATTTCCTTCGACAAGGATTTTGACAAAATCCACGGCGTCGCCCGCAAGACACCGGCAGCAGCGCGTTAGAAACTCCGCGCTTCTCACCCGCCAGTCAGCGGGCTTCAATCCCGCGCTTCCCCGATGTCCGAAGACTTCTATCAACAAACCACCGCCGCGCCGGTCACAAATGTCCCACAGTGAAACCATCGCATCATTTATGTGAGCGAGGGCGGAGTCTTAGAAACGGGCGTGAGTTATATGACGGATCAATTGCCTTGATCCTGCACTCCCCCAAAGACGGTCTTCTGCGGCAAGCCCTTTGCAACCGGGCGGTAAAACAAGCGGCTGACCAGTCCGGAGAAATTGGATCTTCAGTTAGGACATTCTTTGGCAATCCGTGCGGCTAGGGTCTTGGACTTGCCATCAAGTCGCCCGCTCCACGTCGCGTTGAGGTCAACTTTCCGGGCGGGAGGATGGGCGGTGACGAGATCCAGAAGCAATTCCAGTAGGTTCGGAAGACCTTTAGGGACGCCCGACAACGGCCGCTCAAGAGCCGTTAGAATCAAGTCGCGGAGCTGAGTCTGAATCAGCGGCCCGTGAGTGGACAGCAGGCGCAGCAACGGGGCGACGCGTCCGAGCTGGAGCACGGGTTCGTCGCGGGGTGGACCACTCTCGAGTAATTGCCTGAAAATGACACCGAGTCCCGAGACCGCGTCGGCAAGACGACCATCATCACTGGCTTGGAGGAAAATCTCCACGGCTGCTTCCCGTTCCGCCTGGCCCGAACTGTTTAGCGCAAGTAGCAGGTGGACCTGCATGGTGTGTCGCAACGGCGGCCGGCGCGTGGCCAGTTGACCCATCACGGCGGCGGCGGAGTCGATGTATTTCCGACCCGTAGCCGACCACATGTAAAACGTATGATGAATGTCTTCGGCAATCACAGCATCCAGGAATCCTGGAGTGAAACTGCAGCGCCAGCGAATCGCGAACGGATCGGGCCCAATCAATGCGTGTTGCAGCGGATAGATATGGTCAACCGGGATCTTGTCATGATCATACAAAAGATCTTCCCGTCGATTCGGATCAGACCAACTTATATACTTTCTCGCATTGAGCCCGTCGAATTCTCCAAAACCGATGGTCGCGGGATCTCGCCAAATGGCCGGGCTGGTCCAGTCAGACTGCCCCTCCACATGAAATTCCGAGAACTGCGGGTGGGCCGAGAAATCGTGACCCGGCTCCCTGGCGCGCGCGGCGGCAAGCCACCAGGCGGGCTTTCCGATGGGACCCTCGATTCTTCCCGTCAACCGATAGCGCAGAACTCGGGATGCCTCATCCATGCCTTGCGGTATTTCGTCGCCCGAAGGATGGCAGCGAGCGATCGCTTGGATGAAATCGAAATGCATCGGTTCGGTTTCCAAATCTAGCAGCGCCCGAAGACGCGCCACAAGAGTATCGCTGCCAATGAAACCATGCGTGAATTCCGGCGTCGCAAGCGGCTGCGAGGCGCGGCCGTGATCGATGCCATGTATTAACTCATCGATGCGGGATGAGGCGAATCCCCACACCGCTCCTCGTTCCCCCACCGCAGCCGGCCAGAATGAAGTGTCCGGCGGCGCGCTGAAATTCATGGAGGTTGCAACGAGGACGGACGGATCCGACCCGAAATGCAAAATGAGCCTGGACGTCAGCACCTCCCCCCAAGCCGGGTGATAGCCGTTTCGGCCGAGTTCAACGACGACATGGCGCGCCCGTACCTCCATGGCCCCGAAAGCCTTCGCGAGTTTCAGCCTATCGACCGCCGCGAACCGCACCAGCCCGTCGAGGAAAAGCTCGAGGCGCATCGGATCGGGTTGTTTTGATAGAAGCTCGCTCGCGAGAAAAGGCAGTTCATCCGCCGACGCCAGCGGAGCCAGGCGGTCGCCGAGGATTGTTGGAAACCCACTGGATCGGATCTGGACTGGCACTGGGGCGGTTTGCGTTTTCCCGAGCCATTTCCCGAACGCAGACCGCAAGGAAGGGATGACGTGGTCCGCAAAAGGCGAGATTGCCTCAGGAATTCTTTTCTGTGCCGCAACCGGCAGGGCTTCAAGCACGGCAAGAATCGCCGCCTGGACCTTGGGATCGGGATTGAGCAGGCCGGAGGCAATCCTTTCCGGAATCTGACCTGCGATCTTGGAGTGATGCTTTGCGACATTCCCAACAAGTTTCAACCCGGCGATCTGCAGCGGGTTGGACGGATGGGAGAAGATCGCATCCACCCGAGCGGAGAACATTTCGGCATCGAAACCCTTCATCCCGGAGAAGCCTTCTATCATGTCGATCGCGAACCTAGCGACGGCCTTATGAGGAGACGAAAGCAGCGCGAAATAGTCATTCTGCAGTTTCAGGCATTGTTCTGGAGCCGGAGCGAGCTGGTCGTGAACCTCGATGACATTCCGGGCTTCGAACTCCCGCTGCACGTCGGCGAGCGTTTCAAGCATGGTCCGCAAAATGGGATGGATCTTGAAATCGCCATCAGAGAAAAGGGGTGCAGCCGCCGCCATCAGCGGGAAAAACGCCCCGAAAATTTCCCCTGTGTAGGCCTTTGCAAACCGGATGCCGGCTTCATGCCCCAGATAAGGATAACTCAAGCGCGAACGACCTTCTGCGAAGTTAAGATCAACGTTGAGCCGGTTCAGGCCGCGCTTCCTCGCCATCTGCCAAATCATGACATGGACATCCTTTTCAAGAATGACCGGATTGTCCTTCAGGAAGCGCTGGATCCCGTCCGCCAATCCTTCGCCTTGAACGAAGATATGCTTAGCCAGCTTTTCGTAATAGGAATGCCCTTCCGGCGGACGCGGAATGCTTTCGATGTTTGAATAACGGAGGATCACTTCCACAGAGTTTTCGAGGATCACCTTCGGCAGCCAGGCGGGCGGAGACGCGGTTAAAAGATCGATGACTTCCGTGCAGAGCAGCACCGCGCTTCTCGGTGGGCAAACCAGCTTCTTCTTGGTCAGGCCCGCCATCATCTCCGCCAGATCGAGGCAGTCCATCTTCTGATAGACCGTCTCCAGCCTCGCGTCCCATTCCTCCCTCGCATACTGATAGGCGGCGGGAATTTCCTGGCCGAAGAGCTGGCGTGCTTCTTCGACAGCCTTGAGAAGTGCCGGATATTCCTTGGGAGACAGCGTTTTCAAGATCCGCAGGCGTTCGGCGGTTGTGCTTGCGGCGATGGCGTCTTCGAGGGCTTTCATGATGGAAGTCGGGCGGCGAGGCGGAGGGCGAGAATGTGCGAACAGGGTCCGCGGGACAGACCGAAACGGCCGAACCAAAAGCAGGTGCAGCGGGAGCCATGCGGGCCGGTTTCCACAAGGTGCGCGGTGCCCGGTTCGGCCCCCACCCGACCGCGAACGCTCTCGTGGAGGCGGCTTTCGATGGCGACCGCGTTCGATGCCACCCACGCTTCCGCTTGGGCAAGCCGAGGATTGGTTTGGCGGACCAGTGCCTCGTTTCCCGGGATTTTCCGGCGGTACCAAACCGCGTCGATGTGATCGTAGCCGATCTGGCCTTGGCTCGCGAGATGGGCGAAAGCGGTGCGGATCTCAGGAAGGGTCACTCCCAGCAAGATGGCCGCCGCCTCGGCATCAAAGGTGGGTGGCCCATCGCACAGAATTGCCTCGGCGACTTCCGGTGCCACCTCTCGCGACAAATCGTCGAGGCCAGCGCCTTCTCCGGAGAACCCACGCCATACCTCGGGCGACAGAGCGAGGGTCAGGCGCAAGTCGTCGAAATGAAGCGTCCACAAAGTCAGATCGCGGGTGGGATTGGCGGCGACAGTCAATTTCCGCGCGGCTTGGATGAGCGGTTGCAGAACGAGCAGGCGCTTGGCACCGGTGAGTTGGACAGCTCCATCCGCCGGTGTCCGAGCGACCCGTATTCCCCGCGGCGACGGGTGCAACCAGTGGAATTCGCGACCGTTGCCGGTTCTCGGAAGATCCCGAAAAAGCATGGCGATCGCGGGTCCGGCAAGCTCCGCCACGGTCTCGCAACGCGAGGAAATCGTCGGAATGGAAGCAAGTCCCTTGAGCCAGGAAAGTGGCAGCTCGACCTTTCGTTCCTGCAGCGACTCCTTTCCGTGGGTCAGCATGAAGGCGTTCTCGTCGATGGCGAGGCTCAGCGCGTCCCGGTCATTCACTCGGGTCAGCGCCGTCCGCATCGGCTGGTTGAAATCGACGTTGGTGGTGCCGTGGGATTCGTGGATCGTCTCCACTCCACCAGACAGAAGGTCCACACGGACGGCCAGTGATCGGCAGGTGGAAAACCCCTCGAACCGCAGGACTCCGTCACCCGAAGTCACGAGCGGATCGGCCATGCGCCGGCGGGAATCCGCAACGGCCGCCGCATCAAACCAGCGCTCGCCGACGACCCGGCTCAGGCAAGTTAGCGCGGATGCCAGCAGCTTGGGCCGCAGGACGCGGCCTTGGAAAAACGGCTCAGCCCGCCCTTCAGATCGCGCGGACAAGGCCAGCGTTTGTCCCGCCTTTCCCGAGACAAGCTCCGATGGAGCACGGTAATGGAACGATACGGTGGAAATTGGGAAAATGGTGAAGCGTTACGCGGGACAATGGATTTCCACTCCGCTGCCCGAATGCTATTTCACAATCCTTCTGCAATGGAAGAATTCTTTGCCCCCGGAGCCCGGCCCGATCTGATTCCACCTTAAACGACTCCACTACGCTGCGGATGAAAACTCCGCGCTTCTCACCCGCCAGCCACCGGGTTTCAATCCCGCCCCACCCGATGTCCGAGAATTTCTACCAGACCACCACCGCCGCGCCGGTCACGCCGTTCGATGTCTCGCTGCGGCCACCGGCGTTTTCCGAATTCATCGGCCAAGAAAAGGTCAAGGACCGCATTCTCCTGATGCTCGAAGCCGCCAAACAGCGCGGCGACGTCCTCGACCACGTCCTGCTATCCGGTCCGCCGGGATTGGGGAAAACCACGCTCGCCAACTTGATCGCCCGCGCCGCCGGGACGCAGCTTCACACGACCTCCGGCCCGCAGATCGAAAAGGCCGGCGACCTCGCGGGCATTCTAACCAACATTCAGAAAGGCGACATCCTGTTCATCGATGAAATCCACCGTCTGCATCCGGCCATCGAGGAATATCTCTATCCGGCGATGGAGGATTTCCGGCTGGATATCATCATCGACTCCGGCCCGTCCGCGCGGTCGATCCAGATCAACTTGCCGCGCTTCACCCTGGTCGGCGCGACCACCCGCTCGGGAATGCTAACAGCTCCGCTGCGTTCGCGCTTCGGCCTGGCGAACCGCCTGGATTACTACACTCACGACGAACTCGCGCTAATCATCGAGCGCTCGGCCGGTCTGCTGGATGTGCCGATCGAACGCGCCGGCGCGCTCGAAGTAGCCTCGCGCTCACGCGGCACCCCGCGGGTCGCGAACGCCCTGCTCCGCTGGGTCCGCGACTTCGCGCAGGTCCGCGGCGAGGGCTTCATCGACGGCAAAATCGCCGACGCCGCGCTCGCGATGATCGAGATCGATTCCCAAGGCCTCGATGAAATGGACAAGCGCCTGCTGGAAGTTCTCATCTACAAATTCGGCGGCGGCCCGGTCGGCCTCAACTCGCTGGCGGTCGCCGTCGGCGAGGACGCGGCGACCATCGAGGAAGTCCACGAGCCGTTCCTCATCATGCAAGGCTTCCTGATGCGCACCCCGCGCGGTCGCACCGCGATGCCCGCCGCCTATGAAAAAATCGGCGCGCCGATGCCAGCCGCACGGCCCGACGATCCGCAGACGAGCTTGTTTTAAGCAGCCTGTTGCTGGATTGGCAGCTATTCCCCGTATTTCCCGGCGGCATTGCGGACGCGTTGCAGATCCGCTTTGGAATGCCCCAGGATCGCGAGCTGGTTGCACAGATTATGAATCATCCGCGCGGCTTCTCGATCACCTCCCCTTCCGCTCAGCTCACGGGCATAACTCTCCACAGCTCCCAGTCTTGCGACGGGATCGTCATAAAGGGATAGAGCCCCCCGGAGTTCCATCAGATTCCCATCCTGGCCCGTCCCCGCGCTCGCTTCGGCTGCGCGGCTGATGTTATCGTGAACCAGCTTGTCGCGCACGGCCGGATCCGGGATCTGATTCAGCTTTTCCGCCAGGCCGTCCGGCGTCGAAAGACAGGTGCGCAATAGTTCATTGATGAGCTGAGTATCAGGTTTTTCAGCCAAGAGCTGTTGGCTGAGCGCGGTGCCCGCGAAATTGCAGTAGTCCTCCTCGGGGATATTGGCGTGAAGTTCCTTCATGAATTTATCTAGGGTATTGAAGGGAAATATTATGCCGTCTTTGCCGATGCAGTGGGTGAAGAAGAAACTGGCTGCGGCCGGCGGATCGGATCTCGTCCATTCGCTGAAAAAGTTTATGGGATAGTAATTAGGCGGCTTATTGCCATTGGCCTTGGCCATTTGAAGCGTCGCATCCGCAAAACCGGCAAAATCGAAGTTTCTATCGAAACGGGAGTATCCGCCGGAACAGCCGCTATCCAACTGGGGCCGGACATGTCCCAGCAGATAGAGCGCCGTTTCGGTGCTCATGGTCGTCTCGTCAACCATCATGAGATAGCCGGCGAATCCTCCGACCTCTTCAGCAGTAAAATTCCTGCCCTTGAAAAAATCCAGTTGATCCCGAACGGGCGATTTTTTCATCCCAGCTTGAATCGCGTTGCGGCAGAGACTGGCTCGATCTTGTGGTTCCGAGACTTGATCGATCCAATCAAGTGTCCGCCCCAGATCTTTTCCCGCCATGGCGTTGAGAAGATCGGAAAACGCCTGGCTCTCCTCTCCCTTAAGCGCGGCATAACCGCCGGCCCTTTTCAGTAGCGCGCTCGCCAGCGCTTCGAGATATGCTGAATCCTGGCCGGGGTCCTCCCGAATGATTTTGAAGGTGCTATCCTTGATGGCTTTGAATTCCGAGTCGAAGCGTGACGCGCTGGCGGTGACGGGCCGTGAGGGACGCTGGCGCTCCAAGGCCGTGGCCCTGCCATCTCCACCGGCTTCTTCCGGGACCGGCTTGAGCGACCAGCCCAAGATGCCGCCGATGAGGATACCGACTGCGAAAATCAGTGTGGAATGGATGAGTTTCATTAGGCGGATGGTCAGCAACCTGAATACATTTTTCTGTTTGTCACGGCCTATTGCCTGGATCCCAATGAGCCACGGACGAGGGCTTGTCTTGAGAAATGCCCGGTTCTACGCTGCGCCCAGTCATGAATCTCATCGTCCAAGAAACCATCGACCGCTGTCGCGCGGTCGGACTCCGCCGCACCAAGGCGCTGGAGGAGTTGGTGAGCACGCTGTTGGAAAGCCAGCGGCCGACGACTCTATCCGAACTCGCCGCGTCCAAACGCCTGACCGACCTCAACGGTCAGCCGATGCTACGGCTCGCCGGGGCGGCAAAATAGAATCCGCCGCAGTGCCCTGGCATCGCAGGAATTGCGCGACGTTTCGGGAGCGGTGCGTAGCCGTTCACGGCACGGGCGGTTAGCGTCCGCACACGATGGATAGCAGCCAAGTCATTTACAGCCGGATCCACGGAACCCGCGCCCCGCGCCACGACCCAGAGCGACTGACTCAGGAACAACAGGCGCGCTATGCCAGCTATCGAAATCCAACCGTCGGCGAATGATCGCCTGATTTTCCCCCAACCCTGATCCATTCCCAAAGCCATGAAAACCACCGCCATACCAACCGTCCGGCACGCGGCCGCCGCGCTCCTGCTCGGCGTCACGTTCATCCTTCCTAACATCCGCGCCGAGGAAGCATCGGCTCCGCGAGGCGCGAACGCGAAGGGCAGCGACCCTGAAATCACCGGCGAGGAAAAAGCCGTGCTCACCAGTCCGCCGATGGTGCCGCCGCCGATCACCCGCAAGACTCCGACCAAAGTCGTCGTCAACCTGGAGGTCATCGAAAAAGTCAAACGAATGGCGGATGGTGTGGATTATCTGTTTTGGACCTTCGGCGGCGATGTTCCCGGCAGTTTCATCCGGGTGCGCGAGGGCGATCTCATCGAGTTCCACCTCGGCAACCACCCGACCAGCAAGATGCCGCACAATATCGACCTGCACGCCGTCACCGGCCCAGGTGGCGGCGCGGCGTCATCCTTCACCGCACCGGGTCACCAGTCGCAGTTTTCCTTCAAGGCGCTCAACCCCGGACTCTATGTCTATCACTGCGCGACCGCTCCGGTCGGCATGCATGTGGCCAATGGAATGTACGGCCTGATTCTGGTGGAACCAAAGGAAGGCCTGCCCAAGGTCGATCGCGAATACTACGTGATGCAGGGCGACTTCTACACCGCCGGCGCCTTCGGCGAGGAGGGACTGCAGGCGTTCGACCAGACCAAGGCGGTCAACGAGCAGCCGAGTTATGTGGTCTTCAATGGAGCTGTCGGTGCGCTCGTCGGCGACAAGGCACTCAAGGCGAAGGTCGGCGAGACGGTGCGCCTGTATGTCGGCAATGGCGGACCTAACTTGACCTCGTCGTTCCATGTCATCGGCGAGATTTTCGACCAGGTCTATCAGGAAGGCGGCATGATTCCGAGCCAGAAGCATGTGCAGACGACGCTGGTTCCGGCCGGCGGCTCCGCGATCGTGGAGTTCAAAACCGAGGTGCCGGGCACTTACATCCTCGTCGATCACGCGTTGTTCCGCGCCTTCAACAAGGGTGCTCTGGGGATGTTGAAAGTCGAAGGCCCTGAAAACCTGATCGCCTATTCCGGCAAGGAAGTGGACGCGACTTATCTCGGCAGCGCGCTGCTCTCGCAGGATTCCAAGGTGGAGGATCTCGAAAAGAAGAAACGGGAAGCCATCAGTGCCGACCCGAAGATCGCCGGGCTGTCGAAGGAGATTCTGATGGAAAAGGGCAAACGCGTTTATACCCAGACCTGCTTCGCCTGCCACCAGATGAACGGCGAAGGAATGGCGGGCGTGTTTCCGCCGCTGGCCAAATCCGACTTCTTGTTAGCCGACAAGGACCGGGCGATCCGCACGGTGATCAAGGGACTCGCCGGACCGATCAAGGTCAACGGCAAGGACTACAACGGCGTGATGCCACCCGTCACCCTCAATGACGAACAGGTCGCGCAAGTCCTCACCTACGTCAGCAGCGATTGGGGAAACAAGGGCGACATCTTCACCGTGGATGAAGTCCGCAAGGTGCGCGCGGAAGCGGCCCATTGATCCATGACTTCTCGCCCGTCCATCCTTGCCGCGGTTGCGCTGTTAGCCGCGGCGGCCGCGATCGGCTCCGAACCCGTGCCGGTGCCCGCCGGCATCTATCAGCCGTTGTTCACCGGCGAGAACGATCTGAAGCAAATCCCGGTCGCCAGGTTTTTCCTCGCCGCCGCGCCAGTGACCAACGGCGAGTATCTCGACTTCGTCCGCGCCAACCCGCCATGGCAACGCTCGCGGGTGAAGCGGCTCTTCGCCGATGAGAACTATCTGAAGCATTGGGCCGGCGATACCGAGCTCGGCACCGGCTGTGATGCGGCGCAGCCCGTGACATGGGTCTCGTGGTTCGCCGCCAAATCCTATTGCTCCTGGAAAGGCGCAAGGCTGCCGACGACCGCCGAATGGGAATTCGCGGCGGCGGTGGGATTCACTCAAGCCGATGGGGCGAAAGAGCCGGAGTTCAAGCAGGCCATCGCCCGTTGGTATGGCACTCCCTCCCCCGCCACGCTGCCGGCCGCTGGCTCGGGCCGGGCGAATCTCCATGGCATCCATGATCTGCACGGGCTGGTGTGGGAATGGACCAGCGATTTCAACTCCGCCATCGTCACCGGTGACGCACGCGGCGACAGCGGCCTGGAACGCCAGCTCTTCTGCGGCGCGGGCTCGCTCGGCGCGAAGGATCCCTCGAACTACCCGGCCTTCATGCGCTTCGGCTTCCGTTCCAGCCTCAAAGCCGCCTACACCGTCCACAACCTCGGATTCCGTTACGCCAAAGACCCATGAAAACGTTAGCCATCACCCTGACCCTGCTCGCCGCCAGCCTGGCGCACGGCGAGGATAAACCACCGTGCTGCCGCGAGGTCGCGGCCACCGCACCGCCGACGGACAAGTCGCTCTATCAGCTCGAATCGAAATGGACGTCCGACGCCGGCCGCGAGGTGAAGCTCGGCGTGCTGCGCGGCCGCCCGCAGATCGTGGCGATGTTTTTCACCACTTGCGAATACGCATGCCCGATCATCGTCGAGAACATGAAGGCGATCGAACAGGCGCTGCCCGATGCGCTGCGCAGCAAGGTGGATTTCCTGCTGGTGAGCTTCGATGTCGCGCGCGACACGCCCGAAGCGCTCAAGGCCTATCGGGCGAAGAGCCAATTGGCCATCGCCCGCTGGACCCTGCTGCGCGGCAAGGAAGACGACGTGCGCGAGCTGGCCGCGCTGCTCGGCATCAACTATCAGCGCGACGCCAAAGGGCAGTTCTCGCACTCGAATGTCATCACCGTGCTGAACTCAGAAGGCGAGGTCGCGTTCCAACAGGAGGGCCTGAACAAGGACGCCAGGGAAACCGTCGCCGCCATCGAAAAAATGTTAGCGGTGAAAGCCCCATGAGTTTTCCCGCCTGCCCGCATCGCAAACGCAAGCGCTCAGCCGCCACGCTGGTCTGGCTGGGCAGCGAGCCGTACCGCCTGTTTTTCCTCAGCGGCATCCTGTTCAGCATCGCCGGAGTCTCGTTATGGCCGCTGTTTTACAGCGGGCATCTGGCATTCTATCCGGGCATCAGCCACGCGCGGGTGATGATCGAGGCCTTCGGCGGTGCGTTTGTCGTCGGCTTCCTCGGCACCGCCGGCCCCCGGATGTTGTCCGCGCCACGATTGACGCCGTGGGAACTCGGCCTTCTGTTACTGCTGCATTCCGGCAACGGCCTCTGCCACTTGCGCGGGCTTAACACCTGGGGCGACGCGCTGTTTCTCGCATTCCTAACAATCTTCACCCTTGCGCTCGGGGTGCGGGTGGTTTTCTTCCGCAAGGAATGGCCGCCGCCCGCGATGCTGCTCGCGGGAACCGGCCTGCTCTGCGGCCTAACCGGCACGGTGCTGTGGCAGAACCCCGCGTGGCTCATGCTGCCCGGACTCTATCGGCTGGCCGGGCTGTTGCTCTATCAGGGCTTCCTGCTAGGACCGGTCATGGGCGTCGGCATCTTCCTGTTTCCGAGGCTGCTGGGTGGAAATTTCGGCGAGCCGGCATCGGCACGCGATACCAGCCGTTCGCTCGGCCACATGGCCTTGGCCGCCGTGGCCCTGCTTGCGAGTTTCGGCGTGGAGGTGTGGGTGGAGTCGGTGGCCGGACAACTGCTGCGCGCGGCGGCCTTCATCTTCGCCCTGACCCGCGTCCGTTGGCGGCGGGCGAGGGACGCGCCTTCCCCCGGCACTCTCGCCAACGCGCTGCGGGTGTGGTGCCTGCCACTCGCGGTCACCGGTCTGGTGACCACCGCCATTTTCCCACTGCATCGCATCGCGCTCGATCACCTGTTATTCATCGGCGGTTTCGGCTTGTTGTGCCTGATCGCGGGCAGTCGGGTGCTGTTCGGCCACAGCGGAGCACTGGCACTTTTCGCGGGAAAATCGTGGATCGCACGCGCCATCGTGTTTGCCGCGGTCCTCGCCGCGCTCACCCGTGCTTCCGCCGAGTTCCTGCCGCGAGCGATGATTTCGCACTATGAATACGCCGCGTGGTCGTGGGCGACCGGGGCCGGCTTGTGGCTGCTCTGGCAGGCGCGGCGGTTTTTCAAAAAGGACCCGGACGACACTCCGTGAGATTCTAACGGATCACCGGAATCTCGCGCGGGGCGAAGTTGGCCACGGCCTTCGCGATCGCGGCGACGTGCTCCGGCGTGTTGCCGCAGCAGCCGCCAGCCAGGTTGAGCAAGCCGGCTTTGGCGAACTCCGCCATGTAGTCGAACATGTGCTGCGGCTCCAGATCGAAGCCGGTGGGCGCGAGCGGATTGGGCAAACCGGCGTTGGGATAACAGGAAATGCAGGTGGCGGCACATTCTGATAGTTCCTCAAGGTGCGGACGCATCAGGTCCGGCCCGAGCGAGCAATTCAGGCCGATCGCCAGCGGCTTGACGTGGGCGAAGGCATTCCACAGCGCCTCGACTTTTTGCGCGGAGATCATCGTTTCCCCACCAAGACCGACGGCTGCGGAGATGATCACGGGCAGGTGACAACCGTCTTCAGCGAAGACTTCCTGGATGCCCACGACCGCGGCTTTGGCATTGAGTGAATCGAAAATCGTCTCGACCATCAGGATGTCGCAACCGCCTTCGATCAGGCCGCGGATTTGGTGTTTGTAGGCGGCGAGGACTTGATCAAAAGTGACGACGCGGAAGCCCGAATCGTTGGCATCGGGCGAGTTGGTTAGAGAGACCGTCAGCGGCCCGATGGCACCGGCGACGTAGCGCTTGCGCCCGGTGTCGGTGCCGATGTTGTCCGCCCATTTGCGGCAGAGCCGCGAGGACTCGACGTTCATCTCCCAGGCGAGGTCGTTGAGGAAGGGGTTATCCAGGATTTTCTGGAAGAACTCGGGATCCTTGCGGCCGCCTTTTTCGCGCGGGTCTTCGATGAAGAACTCGCTCTGCGCGATGCCGGTGGCGGAAAACGTGTTGGTCTCGCAAATGTCCGAACCGGCCTCGTAGAAGCGCTTGTGGATGTCGCCGATGACGTCGGGTCGGGTGATCGAAAGGATGTCGCCATTGTTGAGCAGATCCTTCTCGTTGGCGGCATAGCGCTCGCCCCGGGCCTCCGCCTCGTTGAGGCCGTAGCCCCGAATGGTGGTGCCCATCGCCCCGTCGAGAACGAGGATTCGTTCGGCAAGCGCATGTTGGAGTTCGTGAGTGGGGTCGGCCTGCGGCATGGCGGGAAGCTAGGCACTGTCGGGGGGGATTCAAGAATCAAGTCGTCGGATCTGGAGATGATGACGCGAAGAAAGGGCCTCTCTTCCCGTCGCGTGAAGATCCCGGATGTGGACCGGATCCCTGACGATGTTGTAGGGCATTTCATCGGTCTCGCCATAGACTTGCCCGCCCTTGATGCCGCCACCGGTTATCCTCTCTGGGCTCGTGACCACTCTCATTCATGCCGACTTCGTCAGCATTTCGAGGATAAGCTTTCCGAAGCCGAGCTGCACCGCCTTGTTGGATAGAAACTGCGTCATCAGTTCATTGTGGGCGTCGCCGCTAGACAGGACGGCTTCCTCGACGGCTTTCGGGAAATCGCCGAGCATGGTTTGATCCGGGGTGTTGTTAGTCACTTGGGACATGACCGCCTCATTCTCCTGAATCTTGTCGGCGATGGTGCGGGCATAGCTGACGAGGTCGGCTTCGCTGAGGTTGTCGGCGGCGAAAAGATCGTTCATGCGCTCGACGATGCGGGAGAGGAATTCCATCTCCTTGTTGCGGGAGCTGCCGGAGCCGAACTCGCCGCCGGGTTTCAGCCGCTCGCCCGGTTCCTCGCGGAGCTTGAGATCCTGCTCGCGTTGTTTCTGGAGCCGGTAGTGGGTGAGTTCCACGCCGCTCAGGTCGATCTGGTCCGGCTCCTCCTCATCCTCCCGCAGGAGTGGCGCGAGGTGGCGGGCATAGAGGTTGAGCTTTTCGAGTTCCTTGTCATCAAATGCGACGATTTGGGAGATGAACTCGTAGAACCGGCTGAATGTGCCCAAGTCCTTTTTGAAGATGTCGAGCGCGTCCTTCCGCGCCTTGGCGTCCTTGAGCTTGTTCTCCTCGTTGGCGATCAACACCGCATCGCCGGACTTCTTGGCACGCCGGAGGGTGTCGGTGGCTTCCACGGTGTCGGCACGGGCTTGCGCGTAGCGTTTGCACCATCGGTCCCGCGCCGGTTTGCAAATGGACGTGAGCGCCTGTTCCGCCTTCCGCTTGTTGAAGAAGACTTCCGTGAATTGCTCGACCTCGCTCCACTGATAGATGCCGGCGGCTCCGAGCTTGTCGAAAATGGCGTGGGCGAGGTTCGGATCGGAAACATCGGATAGCGCGGCGGTGCGGTAATAAACCTTAAACGCATCCAGGATGTCCTGCGGGTCGTTGACGAAATCCAGCACAAAGGTGCCGCCTTCCTTCTTGCCGGGGAATGTCCGGTTCAGGCGCGACAGGGTTTGCACGCAGTCCACGCCGCTGAGTTTTTTCAGCACATACATCGCGCAAAGTTTCGGCTGGTCGAAACCGGTTTGGAATTTGTTGGCCACGATCATTACCTGATAGTCGCCGGTGTCGAATGCCTTCCGCATGTCCCGCCCCTTGAGTTGCGGGTTCATGTTGCGCTCCGTGAACGGAAAGTCGGCGGCAGCCTTGTCGATCACCTCGCCGGAGAACGCGACCATGGCGCGGAGATCCTTGTAGCCGAGGCGGGTGATGTATTTGTCGAACGCCACCTTGTAGCGGACGGCTTCCAGACGGCTGGAAGTCACCACCATCGCCTTCGCCTGCCCGCCTAGCAGTCCTTGGATGTGCTGGCGGAACTGCTCCACGATCACCTGCACGCGCTGACCGATGTTATGGGGATGGAGCTTGATCCAAATGCCGAGTTCCTTCGCGGCTTTCTTCTTGTCCACCTCCTCGTCGCCCTTGGCTTTCTGTTGGGCGATCTTGTAGGCCGTGCCGTAGCTGATGTAGTTGCGGAGCACGTCGAGGATGAATCCCTCCTCGATGGCCTGCCGCATGGAATAAACATGGAACGCCACCGGCAGGTTGTCCTTGCCGGGCGGCAGCGCGGGATTGGGGACGCGGCCGAAGAGTTCCAGCGTGCGCGGCTTGGGCGTGGCGGTGAAGGCGTAGTAGCTCAGGTTTTTCGATCCCCTGCGGGCTTCGAGGATTTGGTTGATCCGGTCCTCGCCCGTTAGTTCCACTTCGTCGTCTATCTGCTCCGCCGTTAGAACCTCCCGGAGCTTGCGGGCGCTGGTTCCCGCCTGCGAGCTATGCGCCTCGTCGGCGATGATAGCGAAGTTCCGTTTCTTGAGGGTGGCGTTCTTCTGGATTTCATCCAACACGAAGGGAAACGTCTGGATCGTGACGATGATGATCGGCTGGCCTTTGAGGAGCGCCTCCGCGAGTTTTTTGGACTTCGCGCCATCGCCCTCCTCGCGGTTGATGCGGCCCACCACGCCCTCGCGGTGCTCAAATTGATAGATCGTGTCCTGGAGCTGGTCGTCCAGCACGGTGCGGTCGGTGACGACGAGCACCGAGTGGAAAACCTTGTCGCCATTTTCATCGTGCAGCGTGGCGAGTTGGTGCGCGGTCCATGCAATGGAATTCGACTTTCCCGACCCGGCGGAGTGCTGCCCCAGATACTCGTGGCCCGGACCTTCATCGAGCGTGGTGGAAACTAACAACCGCACGAGATCCCACTGGTGGTATCGCGGAAAGATGAGCGATTCCTTCTTCGCCTTCTTCCCCTGCCAGTCCTCCTTCTCCTCGATTTGCAAGTGGACGAAGCGCCCGATGATGTTGAGGAAATGATCCCGTTGGAGGACTTCCCGCCAAAGGTAGCTCGTCGCGTGCGATCCATCTATCGGCACATCGTTGCCCGCGCCGCCGTCCTCGGTGCCGCGATTGAAGGGCAGGAAAAACGAATCGCTTCCCGCCAGCCGCGTACACATCTGCACATCGTATTGGCTGACGGCGAAGTGGACGAGCGCCCCGCGCTTGAAGGTGAGCAATGGCTCCGCTTTCCCCGTCACCGGGTCTTTAGGCAGCCGGTCCCGGCAATACTGCTTCACCGCATTTTGCGCGGCCTGCTTGAACTCGCTTTTCAGCTCCAAGGTCGCCACCGGAATGCCATTGATGAAAAGCACCAGGTCGATGCGCCAGTCCTTGCCCTTGTTAGTTTCTGCTGGAGTGGCCGCTCCCTTCTTCTTCGGATAGTTGGCGTATGGAGAATACGTTAGCTCCGGCACCACCCGCAGCCGGTTGGCACCGTAGGCGGCGAGCGTGTCCGGGTTCAGGCCGTGGTCCGGCTTGAACTGGCAGAGTTTGATCGTCACGCCACGATCCTTGAAAACATGCCGCAGCACACCCAGCGTGCCGTATTTTCGCATCTCCGCCGTGGAGGCATTGGGGTCCACCTTTTCAAGTTGTTCAGACACCTTCCGCAACAACGCCGCCTCGGGATCTTGTGGGTGATTGGTGCAGATCCGCTTCCACGATTGCGGCTGGGTGTCCTTGAAATAACCGACGACATCCTCGGGATAGAGCGCCCGCTCCCGGTCGTAGCCCGATGAAACCCCTAGCAGCCAGCCGTGGGCCGTCAGGTGGGCGATGATTTCATCCTGGAAGGCGCGTTCGGCGGCGGGATCGGACATGGGCTTGCAGTGCTTCTATCTGACCGCCGCCGGGATTGCATGGCATTTTTCGGAC
>JANOZJ010000423.1:0-7137 GCA_031429315.1 Akkermansiaceae bacterium | reverse complement strand
TTGGTCCAGGATTCCGCCCAGCGGACGTAGTAGTCGCGGGCGGCGGGCTTGATGGGGAGCGAGGCGATGCGCGCGAGGAATTTCCGGCGGGCGGGCGACGGGGATGGGTCGGGAATTGAGGGGAGGGACATGGACTGCCTTTAAAGTGTTCACTGGAACAGTTCAAGGGAAAAGTTGGAAGTCGGTTTCATGTTTCATGTGGGGAGCGGGTTCATCACGGTGGAGGAGGCCCGGGTGAGCCGGGCGCTGGCGGCGGTGACGGCGGCGGGGCTGGAGAAGAGGCGGCGTCGGCTTGCTGGGAACGTGTCACCGCTTTCCCCCGGCCCGACATGCCGCCCTGTGGCAAAGCTCCGACATGTCGGAGCAGTCCATGTCCGTGTCCGTGATCGACGAGAATGCGCCAAGCCACGCGTTCCGGCGTCGCCTCGGTGCTGTGCCGGGACAAGTCCGGCACTCGTTTGCGACGCATTTGTTGGAAAACGGAACGGACTTGCGGACGATTCAGGATCTGCTGGGGCACGAGGATATCAGCACGACGGAGATTTATCTGCATGTGGCGACGGGCGCAAATGGGTTGGGAGTGGTGAGTCCGTTGGATGTCGCGGCGTAGGCTTTGCGGGGAACGTGTCACCGTTTTGCCACTGGCCGACATGTCGGCCGGTGGGAAAGCTCCGACATGTCGGAGCAGTCCGTGATCGACAGGTGGGCAACGAGCGACGGGGAAACCGTTTGCGATCCGTTTGTTGGAAGGCGGAGTTGGAAAATGGGGTCATGGAAAATGTGGGCAGGGTGCAAATCTTGATATTGAAATCGAAGGGCCGCCCCCGTTTACGATGGGAAGAGAAAGAGATGAGCTTCGCGCTATCGCTTTCGCCCCGCATCGGCGAGTGGACAGAAATGTCCACTCCCCCCTATTTCGGCCACCACATTCAGTCACACAGTGACCAAAGCGGCGGGTTGACAGCGGCGGCGCGGAATGGGCAACCTCCCGGCATGTCGGATGCTAAATCGCCTGAGGAGAATCATGAGGATGCGGGAAACGAGGAAACCCAGGGTGACGTGGCGTTTTCCAAATCCAATCTCCCGCCAGCCGTCGCCCTCGCGTTCGTGATCATCGCGCTGTTAGGCGTGCTGATCGTGATGGTTCTCAAGAGCGGCACCTTCAGCGCGCCGCCCGATGACGGTCGGCTCGCGGCCCTCCAGTCGGACGTCGATGCCCGCCGCGCCGAGCTCAACCGGCAGCGCATCGCGATGGGGCTGAGTCCGATCGAAGGGGCGTCCGAGCCCATCGAAGACATCGCCGCCCGCTTGAAGAAGGACGCCGATTCGTTGGTCGGGCTGGCGGCCCGATTCCAACAGATGATCGAGGAGAAAGACAAGATGCTCACTGCCAGCAACGCGGAAATCCTCCGTTCCGAAAAACTCCGGCAGAGCCTTTTCGCCGAAAACAGCCGTCTCCAGAGCGATCTCAATCGCGCCTTGATCGGCGGTTCGGACGCCGACCGCCTGCGCGGCGATCTAGCCAATCTCAAGGCCCAGCGCGACGCCTTGGCCGAGGATCTCGCCGCCGCCCGCCAGAAAAGTGCCGGCGTTTCGGCGGAGGACTACGCCGACCTCAAGCGCCGCTTTGAAGAAACGCTGCGCGCCAAGGAGTTTTTCGAAACCCGCGTCAAGGAACTGGAGGGCGATCTAACGAAAGCGAGGCTCTTCGCCCGTTCGGAAAGCGAGCTGCTGCCGGCAGCCGTCGCGTTGGTGCGCAGTCTCCGCAAGCTGCAAGGCAAGTCCGACTCGGAAATCACCACCGCTTACAGCAGCCTTGCCGTGGAGCTCGGCGCGAACGTCAAGAAGGTCCTCAGTTTCGCCACCGGCTCCAGTGCCCTGATGCCCGCCGATGAAGATGAGATCCGCAGTCTGGTCCCGGAAGTCGCGGATGGCGATCTCATCCTGGCGATTGGCTACGCCTCGGAGACCGGCAATGTCGATGCCAACCAGACCCTGTCATCGGATAGGGCCACCGCTGCGGCGCAGTTGATCTCAAACGTCAAACGCCCCGGCCAATTCACCCAAGCGGTTTACCTCGGCCAGACCGCCCGCTTCAGCAGCCGCATCCCGGAACGCAACCAGATCGTCGAGATCTGGCACATCCGCAAGAAGTGAACCCATTGGATACCGTTAGACCCTCAGCGCCTTGAGCGCGATGAACAGCGGGAACTCTTCCGCCGCAGCGTGCTCGGCTTTGCTGAACGGGCCGGAGCCTTGTGAGCGGCGGTGGCTGTAGAGTTCCTCGCAGCCGGTCACAGCCAGCCCGCCCCGGCCCATGGCGGTTAGAAGGTCGGCCAGCGGGCGGTGGTGGAAATGGGTTTGCTCGCCAGTCCCCTTGCCCGGATGGGTGGTGATCGGGATTTCTAACGGACTGGCGTAGCTGTCAAGGCGGCGGTATTGGATTTTTTGATCGGCATCCCAGCCCCAATGGCTCTTGCGGGGGATGCGGAAGCACGGGTGCATGAAAACCATCACCGCGCGGCCACCCGGCTTGAGGGCGCGGGCGACGTTGGCAAACAAGGCGACGATGTCCGGCACGTCGTGGACCGCCATGATGCAGGTGGCCGCGTCGTTACAGCCGTTGGCCCATGGACCGGGCAGGCAGGCATCGGCGACGATGAGGGAAACCCGCGGGTCGGCACCGTGGCGGGATTTCGCGGACTCGATCAGCCGCGGGCTGGCATCGACGCCGGTGAACTTGCCGATCTTCGCATCCAGCAGCGGCCGGACCAGCACGCCTTGGCCGCAGCAGACGTCGATGATGGATTCGCCGGGTTGCGGATCGAGCATCCGCAGGGCGGCGGGGAGGATGACGTTCTGGTGATAGTCCGAGCCGGATTCGCCGACGAGTTTGTCATACCACGCGGCCACGGGATCCCAGCCGCGATCTTTGGGAGGGGGCTTGTTTGCGGGTGGTGGTCCGGGGTTGCGTCCCTTTGGCGGTTGGTGAGGTCGGCGTGGCGGCGGCATGGGAGGAGGATAGGCGGAGATTGCCCGGACCCGCAAGCCCGGGTAGCCTCCGCTTCGATGTCCCTACGCGTTGTCATGCCCGAGCTGCTAGATCACTTGCCCGCGGAGGCTCCGGAGGCACGGCGCAGCCGGCGTGACCTGCGGCGGATCAACTTGCTGATGGGAAACGAGCGCTGGGTCCGCCGGACTGTTAGCCGGTTTCCGGACGAGGCGAACCGCAGCATCGTGGAGATCGGCGCGGGCGACGGAGTCCTCAGCGGCAAGTTGGCGAAGCAGTTTCCGCAGGCGGAGGTGGCGGCTTATGATCTCGCGCCAGCGCCCTCGGATCCGCACTCGCGTGTCGTCTGGCACCGGGGCGATCTGTTCGCGATGCCCGCACCGGCGGGCGGCGGGGTGCTGGTGGCCAATTTGTTCCTGCACCACTTCGAGGGTGCCGCGCTAACAGCCTTGGGACGATGGGTTGAAAATTTCGAGGTGCTGGTCTTCAACGAGCCGGACCGCGCGGCGCTGCCCCATGTGCTTGGCGGCTTGATGCATCCGTGGATCAACCGGGTGACGCGTCACGACATGCATGTGAGCATCCGGGCGGGATTCGCGGCAGGAGAGATTTCCCGCCTCCTGGGACTGGACCCCGGCCGCTGGCGGACTCGCGAAAGTTCCACATGGCGCGGGGCCAGACGCGTGGTAGTCTCGCGGTCTTGAGGCGGGAAATCACCATTGCGGGCGGCGGGTTGGCGGGCTTGTCGCTGGCCACGGGGCTGCGCCTGCACGGGGTGCCGGTGACCGTACTCGAAGCGGGAAACTATCCGCGCCACCGGGTTTGCGGGGAATTCATTTCCGGCGTGACGGCGGAATCTCTAACTGCGCTGGGGATCGCCGGAGCGTTCGGGGACGCGCGCCATCACCGGTCGCTTGGCTGGTATGATGCCGGGCGCTTGATCCACCGCGACGGGTTGCGGGAGCCGGCGCTGGGGATTTCCCGTTATCTGTTGGACGGACGCCTGCGGCAGCTTGCCGTGGCATCCGGGGCGGATGTTAGGACGGGCGCGCGGGTCCGGCCCGAGCCGCGCGACGGCCTGGTCTGGACGGCGGGACGACGCCCCCGCAACGGTCGCTGGATCGGCCTCAAGGCGCATGTGAGAAACATTCCGATGGCGGCGGACTTGGAGATGCACGCGGGGAACAACGGCTACGCCGGCCTCGCCGGAGTGGAGGACGGCTGGACGAATGTCTGCGGCTTGTTCCGGCTCGACCGGACGCTCCAAGCCAGCGGCGCGGACTTGCTAACAGCCTATCTGGAGGCGGGGGGAAACCGCCAGCTTGCCGCCGCGTTGCGGGCCGCCGAGTGGCGCGACGGTTCCTTTTCCGCAGTGGCTGGCTTCGAACTCGGACGCCAGGAACCCGTCGCGGGACTGCTCGCGCTCGGCGACGCGGAAAGCATGATTCCGCCGTTCACGGGCAACGGCATGTCGATGGCCTTCCAAGCCGCGGAATGTGCCACCGGGCCACTCGCCGCGTGGTCGCGAGGCGAGCAATCCTGGCAAGACGCGGCGAACACCGTGCGCGCCGCAGTGGCCCGGAAATTCCAGCGCCGGCTGACCGTAGCCGCGATGCTGCACCCACTCCTGCTAGAAGCCGGCGGGAGATCGCTGTTGCAAAACCTCGCCCACGCGCGTCTGCTGCCCTTCCACCCGATGCTCGCCTTGATCCGCTAGATTTTCATGTATCTCCGCTCACTCGCCACGGCCGTCCCGCCCCGATCCTTCACCCAGGAAATGTGTTGGACCGCGATGCAACAAGGGGATTTCCTGGCCACTCTCAAGCCGCGATCCGTCGCGCTGTTGGAAAAAATCCTCGCCAACGGCAATTCCGGAATCCACCGCCGGAACCTGGCGCTGGACTCGATCATCGCGCCCTTCGGCCAGGGCGCGGAAGCATTGAACAACAACTTCGAGCGCGAGGCGCCGCCGCTGGCGGGCGAGGCGCTGTTAGCGGCATTGCGGAAATCCGGACTCGTCGCCGCCGATGTGGACGCGCTGTTCGTCTGCACTTGCACCGGCTATCTCTGCCCCGGCGTTTCGAGCCATCTGGCGGAACAAGCGGGCCTGCGCCACGACGTCTATCTATCCGATCTCGTCGGCCAGGGCTGCGGCGCGGCGATCCCGATGCTGCGCGCGGCCCACGGATTTCTAGCAGCAAATCCGCGGGCGGTGGTGGCGACGGTGGCGGTGGAAATCTGTTCGGCGGCGTTTTTCGCCAACGATGATCCCGGCGTGTTGATCAGCCTCTGCCTGTTCGGCGACGGCGCGGCGGCGGCAGTCTGGACGGGCGATGGTGCCGCCGGCGAGTGGCAAGCCGGCCATTTCACCACGACCCACCGCCCGGCCGAGCGCGAGAAAGTTAGATTCGTGAACTCGGAGGGCAGGCTGAAGAACCAACTGCACCGGGCAGTGCCGGGACTGGCCGCGGAAGCGGTGGCGGAATTGTTCGAACTGCGCGCGGGCGAGCCGGATCAAGTGCTCGCCCACTCCGGCGGCCGCGACGTGGTGGACGCGCTGGAAAGTGTGCTGCCGTTCGACCTGATAGAGACCCGCGGCGTGCTGCGGGATCA
Organism: Akkermansiaceae bacterium; assembly: GCA_031429315.1. GTDB lineage: Bacteria > Verrucomicrobiota > Verrucomicrobiia > Verrucomicrobiales > Akkermansiaceae > Luteolibacter. Next base: position 1,514 of record JANOZJ010000423.1, on the reverse strand, counting down.
CGGGAACATGAGCAGCCCGTCGCTGCTCTTCGCGGTGGAGCGCAGGCTAACGGAAAACCGGCCGGACGACCGGCGGCTGTGGTTGACCGCGTTCGGCGCGGGCTTCGCGGCGCATGCCTGCGAGCTGTGGCGGTGACCTTGGAGTGCGGTGTGACGCGAAGCGCCACACCGCTTTGGGTGAACCGGTGGTAATGGCGGTGGCGGTCCTGGGTGCCACGGAAGAATCCAAAGCGGTGTCGGCGCTTCGTTTCCCACCGCAGTCCATGGAGCGAGGCGTCGGAACTGGAGGTTCACGGCGTTTCCTACAGGATGCTGTAGAAGCCTTTTTACGGCAGCCGCGGCGGGGCGGTGGCGTTGGTATAACTCCCGAGATTGAAACGGAGGCGGTAATAGAAGGCTTGGTGGCTGGCACTCATGGCGGCGATGCCTGCGGCGAGCAGGTTGGTGGTTTCCACAGGGTCGGTTAGAAGGTCGTAAAAGCTGTCGGTGCCGGTGTTGAGGCGGATGATTTTATAGCGGTCGTCGCGGAGGATGCGGCCACCGACGGTGGGGGCGCTTTGGTCGAATTGATCGGTGTAGAGGCGGGTGCGCGTGCCGGTGCTTTGGTTGGAGAGGATGGGTTTGAGGCTTTTGGAATCGAGGGTCACGGTGGAGGTGACGCCGTTGATGGTCTTCGACCAACTGGTGTAACTGGTAAGCACGCCCCCGGTGGAGCCGGCGTAGTGCGGCCAGCCGCCGAGGGAGTTAGGAGCCGAGGGGGTGCCGGGGCCGGCGCTGAGATGCCATTTCCCGAAGCAGGCGCTCTGGATGCCGAGACCGCTGTTTTGGGTGATGACTTCGGGCAGTGTGAGTTCGGATGACGGCAGCGAGTTTCCCGAGGCGACGCTGACCACCTCGCCGACGCCAGTGCGAAAACCGAGCCGCCCGGTGAGGATGCAGGCGCGGGTGGATGAGCAGACCGGGGTGGCGTATGCATTGGTGAAACGGACTCCACTGGCGGCGAGAGAGTTGATGTTGGGCGTGGGTGCGGTGGCTCCGACGGTGGTGTTGTAGAGCGACTGGCTGTCGGTGCCGAAGTCGTCGGCGATGATGAGCAGCACGTTGTTACCAGCGTGTGCGATTGAGATCATCGCGAGGAAGAGGAGGGTTTTCATGGTGGCGCGGGCATTCTGCCCGCCGCCTTGTTTGTGCGTGCTCATGATCTTGCGTGGTTCTGGAAGGCTGCGGGCAGGATGCCCGTGCCACGGTTAGGGTGCGGATTTGGTTTCCTCGGTGAGGGTTTTGAGAAATGCGACAAGCGCGGCCTTGTCGGTGCTGCTGAGATTGAGGCCGTTGGCGGGATGTTTGGCGAGGTTAGGATCGAGCGTCGCACGGCGTTGGACGCCGTTGCTATAATGCTCGACGACTTCTTCGAGCGTGGCGAAGCGGCCGTCGTGCATGAAGGGCGCGGTGAGCGCGATGTTGCGCAGGCTGGGTGTGGAAAACTTGTGTTCGTCCGCAGCGGAGTTCGTGAT
>JANOZJ010000422.1:0-2136 GCA_031429315.1 Akkermansiaceae bacterium | reverse complement strand
GAAATCTCCGTGGACAGCAGCGACTCATGGACCTTGCCGTTCTGATGGACGATTAGATATTCCAACAGGCCTTCGGTCATGTTCACTTTCGTCGGGAAACGAATCTCCCGGGTTTTCTGGTCGAAGATCACCCCGCCGATCTGATAGCGCGTGTCGTCGAGTTTTCTAACGAACGGCTTGATCGGTTCCGCGGCGGCTTCCGGTGCATGCTGCGGCTCGGCAGGCGGAGTGTCCTGCGCCAGCACTTGGGTGGCGCAGACCGGAATGAGAATGAGGAGGCGGAGAAGCATGTTGTGGTGGATGAACGTTCGGGGCGTGGGAAGTCTTAGGTTCTAACGAGGACTATTTGGCCTTGATCGGCGGGAGATTCAGGGCGGCGGCGAATTCACTCCAGCACAAGCGAGTGATCCGGAAATTGAGCGCGCTTTGCGGATCCTCGCCCTCGGCCAAGGCTGCGGGCGGGGTGTATTTGGTGGCGCGGCTGAGATGGCTGCGGATGAGCTGGAAGACGGTTTTCAAGACGTCTTGGCGGAGGGCATCCGGTGAATCCACGGTGAAGGAAAGCGTTTCCGTGGCGGGCGACTTTTTGTCGGGGCCGGCCAGCCAGAGGGCGACCGGTGTTGGTCCTTTGGCGGTGGTGCTGGTCTTGCCGGCGGTCACCGTGGCGGTGACTTTGACGATGCCGGAAGAAGCCGCTTCGAGATCGCGGGCGACGCCGTCGAGGATCGGCGTGAGCGTGGCGGCCTGTTTCTTGCCAGTCCCGGCGTGCAGGGTGATTTGGATCTTGGCCTCGGGCTTCGGGTTCCATTCGGGCATGGTCGGCCGCAGTCGCTTGATCGCGGAAATGGCGGTGGCGGCCTGGGTCGCGTCCGCTGGCGTTAGATCGATGACTCTCTCCCAGGCCAGCAAGGCGCGTTGGAATTCACCCTTTTTCTCCAGTCCGGTCGCCAGCTCTATCAGGTGCGCGGCACCTTGCGGTGAAAGCTCGCCGTAGCTTTGCACGGTCGCTGGCGTGGTGAGATCGCCCAGATCGATTTCCGGCTCCGCGACGACCGGCGGCGGCTCGGGTGCTTGCACGGCGGGAGCCGAAATCGCATCGTCCGTCTGATACTCCCGCGGCAGCGACGACTCGAGGCTGACGCGGATGGCCGCCAATTTCGCTTCCGACGGTGGCGTCAGGAAATCCAGGTGCCGCGTGTTGCCCCACCACATGCCGGCGACGACCGCCAGGACGAGCAAGATGACCATGGGAATAGGGACGCGCACGGCGGCAAGGTGGCGTGGTCTCTCCCGCCGGGAAAGCGGAAATCACAAAAACAAAACGCCCCGCGCGGCAACCGGGCGGGGCGTTTCGGGGAAATTTCCGATCCAGTGGATCAGTTGGCGCTCTTCACGAGGAGGGCGCGCTTGCCGACGCGTTCGCGGAGGTAGTGCAACTTGGCGCGGCGGACCTTGCCCTTGTTGGTGACTTCGATTTTTGCGATCCGCGGGGTGTGCAGCGGGAACACGCGTTCCACGCCTTCGCCGTAGGAAATCTTGCGCACGGTGAACGCCGCGTTCACGCCCGAGCCGCCACGGGCCAAAACGATCCCGGCAAAAATCTGGATCCGCTCCTTGCCGCCTTCAACCACCCGGCAATGGACCTTCACGGTGTCACCGACGTTGAACTCGGCGACGTCTTGCTTCAATTGCTCTGACTCGATTTTCTTGATGATATGCATGGGGTCCTCCTTCGCGGAAAAGTAATGTGCTGCCTGCGTTGTCCTTGCCGTATGCCGGACGCGCGGGGCGGCAGAGCTAGCGGCTCAATTCGACCTTGGCAACCCGAAATTGATCGAAACTCAGTGTTTCCCATAAACCGCCGCCGGATCGAACGACTTGCCGCCGCCCGTCATCTCCAGTTTCGCCGTCCCAGGCACCACCTTGCGGTAAAAACACGAGTTCCGCCCCGTGTGGCAAGCCCCCGCGCCGATTTGCTCCACCAGCAGCACCAGCGCGTCCTGATCGCAATCCGTGCGGATCTCCACGATCTTCTGGATGTGGCCCGACGTCGCGCCCTTGTGCCAGAATTCCTGGCGCGAGCGCGACCAGTAAACCGCCTCGCCGATCTCCAGCGTCCGCCGCAGCGACTCCTCG
>JANOZJ010000421.1:0-8112 GCA_031429315.1 Akkermansiaceae bacterium | reverse complement strand
AAGAAGCGCAAGGGCCCGATCCCGTTCCACCCCGGCTGCATTTACGCGCTGTCCAGCGGCATGATGTCGGAGAAAACCGTCTCGAACAATTTCGCCCGCCAGGGAGTTTTGGAAAACGCGAAGCACGGGTTGTTCTTCGTGGGCTACGCGGACCCCGAGACGCCCGGCGGCAAGATCCGCATCGCCAAGAAGGGCGACTCGATCGTGCTCGACCCGGCCTTCCCGCCGGTCACGCTGAATTGCGAAACGCGGATCTTCGATTTCAGCGGTCATTCGACCCGCGAGGCGATCCTCAATTTCATCCTCAAGGTGGCGCCGAAAAAGTGTTTCCTGGTCCACGGTGACGACGCCGCGGTCGAGTGGTTCCGCTTGGAAATCAAGCGCCGTTTGCCTGACACCGAAGTGATCGTCCCGCAGCCCGGCATGGAATACGAAATCTAACCGGCCGACGAGCCGGCCGGGAAGATCAGGCTGAGGAACATCGTGAGGAAAAAATTCACGATGAGGATCGCCAGCGAGGAATAGACCATCGCCCGGGTGGTGCCGCGGCCGACGCCGACCGCGCCTTGGTCCGCCTTGAGGCCCTGGTGGCAGGAGAGGACGACGATCAACATCCCGAAGACGAGGCCCTTGATCATCGCGATGATGATGTCCGAGCCGTCGGTGTGGAGGTTCATTTGATGGAGCCAGTAAGCGCCATTGACGTTGAACGGGCCGGTGCCGACCAGCAGCGAGGCAAGGATTCCAAACGCCGCGGATTCCGCGATGAGCAGCGGCATGGCGACCAACATCGCGAGAAACCGCGGGGTCACCAGGTAGTCGATCGGATGCACGTCCATCGAGCGCAGGGCGTCGATTTGCTCGGTGACCCGCATGGTGCCGATTTCCGCCGCCATCGCCGCGCCGACCCGGCCGGCGAGCATCAGCGCGGTGACCGACGGCCCAAGTTCGCGCAGCATCGCCACGCTGACGAGCGCGCCGCCGCCGGTTTCCATGCCCAGCGGTTTGAACTGAAACAACGCCTGCGCCGCCAGCACCGCGCCGGTGAAGGCCCCGGTCATGACCACCACCGGCTGCGAGCGGAAGCCGGTTTCCGCGAGCTGTTCGAGCACCATCCGGAAGCGGATTTTACCATGGACGAGCGAGTCGGCCACTGCGGCCACGAGCTTGCCGATTTCCCCCAAATAGACGAGGAAGGCCAACGCGCTGTTGCCGAGGAACTGGAACACGCCGCCATCATGCCGCGAAAATTCCGCATGGCAATGAAGTTGACCGGCAGGGCAACCCGGCGATAGAAGCCCGCACGCCTGAGCGCGTGCCTTCCCAATCTGAATTATGAACGAGACCCTGACCCATCTTTCCCATGTGCTTCCCGTGCTTGCCGTCCTCGCCGCCGTTTTCGGTTTCCTGGGCTGGTCGGTGCGCGGTGCGGGCACCCAGCCCGCCCCAGGCAAAGCCACCAAGCCCGCCCCCACCAGCGACAAGGGCCAGCAAGACCGCTTGAAAAACCTCGAAGCCGCTTTGGAGAAATCCAAGGCAGCCCACAAGACCCTGAAAGCCGAGTTGGAGAATCTCCGGGCCGCGAGCGTTTCCAAACAATCCTTGGAGTCCGCAGCCGCCGAACTGGATGCCGCCCGCAAAGCACTCGAAACCGAAACCAAACGCAGCTCCACCCTCGAGACCGATCTCAAGAAATCCCAGGAGACGCTCAAAAGCCTCAACAGCCGCGCCAACGACGGCGAAAAATCCCAGAAGGACCGCAGCTTCGCCCTCGAAAACGAACTTTCAAAAACCCGCGAGCAACTCGCCATCCTCCAGAACCGCCCCGACGACAGCGCCGAGCTCAACGCCGAAATCGAACGGCTCCGTGAATCCGTCGCCGTTTCCACCCGCTTCGCCGGGGAAATGCGCAAGCGCGAAGCGGCTGCCGCCGAGGCACTCGAAAAGGCCGAAGCCCAGCTCGCCGACTTGAGCGATCCTTCCCGCTCCACCCCGATTTCCAAGAAAATCGGCCCGGTCGTGGATTCCGGTCGCATCGCTGCCGCCAAGGCCGAAGTCATCCGCCTCGTCGAACTCAACAAGCAGAAGGAAGCGGAAATCCCGGTCGAAGCGGCTCCAGTGATCGCGGAGGCAGCCCCGGCAATCGTGGAGGAAGCTTCGGTCGCCGTGATGGCAGCTCCGGCGATCGTGGAGGAAGCTCCAGTCTTCGTGGAAGAAGCGCCGGTTGTCGTGGAAGAAGCGCCAGTTGTCGTGGAGGAAGCGCCAGTTGTTGAGGAAGAAGCGCCGACTGCCGAGGAAGAAACTCTGGACGTTGTCGAAGAAGAGTTCTCCGACCCTGATGATGCGGTTGCTGCTGCCACGAAAAAAGCCCCTGTTAGTGGCGAGCTTTTTGCTTTGGATTGATCGACCGCGCTGAATTTGAGCCTCGCTCGTTACGGAGCGGTGGCTTCAGCCGGCGAGTGTTCCCAATAATTCCCCGTCTCTCGATCAAGGCCGACATCCCTAACACGCCGACTGAAGTCCTTCGAGCCTACCCTCCGCACGTCGCCCTGGTGGCCTCATCCCAGAATCCCGAAACGCTTCACCAGCGTTTCCTTTCGGAACTCGAAGATCTTCTTCAACTTCGCCCGGACAAACACCGCATGGGCGATCGCCCCTAACGGTCCGAAGCCAAGCCCGTAGTGCACCAGGTCCCGCATCAGCACACCGCCGGGGATTTCCTCGAAAGTGTGGCGGTGGTGCCAGAACTTGTACGGCCCGAAGCGTTGCTCATCGACGAACGATCTCCCCTCATCCACCGCCTTGATCTCAGTGACCCACGGGATCCAGATGGCAGGCAGGATCTTCACCTTGTAAGTGATGATTTGGCCCTCATACATCTTCTCCCCCGGCAAGCTAACAATCTTGAAGCCGAGGTCGCTGGGCGTGATCTCGTCGAGGTTGCGCGGCGATGAGAAAAACTCCCACGCGGCGGCGGGCGTGATCGGCAGGCGTTGTTCCTGATCGAGAGTGTGGACGGTCATGAGCTGCCGGAAAATGGCGAGGATGCCCGACCGCGCAAGGTCGCTCGTTACTCCTGCTTCATTTTCTCGAACAACGGCGGCAGGATTTTGATCTCCGGCGGGGCATCGCGTTCGAAGTGTTTGAACGGATGGTATTCGCCACTTCTGAGAGATTTGCCAAGCCTCACCAGTACCAACCGCTCGCCATCGGTGGCCAGGTTTTTCAATCCCCGCTGGAGGACATCCTCACCGTAGTCGTCGAGCTTCATCGGCCCGAGGACGATTTCTAGCAGCCGGCAGTAGATCTCCTTCTCTTGCGGATGCTTGAGCAAAAGCGCCTCGTAGCCCGCCACCGCGCCCTCCAGATCGCCCCGCACGGCCATGCTGGCGGGGATTCCCAAGGCGGGCTGGGGTTCGGCAAATTTATCCTTCGGCAGGAACGTTAGAATCTCCGCAAGCCGGGTGCCCAGCCAGTGGGCGGCGGGGTAGCCGATGGCGATCGCGATGACGCAGCAGAGGCACACCAGCAGGATGACTTTAGGGACATGTTCGAGGAAGGCCATTGGGAGCTTGAGCCGTTGTTGCAAATCTGCTAGGAGACGCCAAGCGGGAAATCGATCTCAAGTTCCTTGTGCCGCGCGATCGCAGCGGGTAATTCATCGCCATGGATTTTGAAACATTGAGCCTGTGGGCGGACGAGGAACTGAAGTCGCTGGTGAAAATCCTGCCGCAGGACATCCAGGACGCGGCGGGAAAAGTGGCGGTTTCCTTCGAGGAAAAACCCGGCCAGGGTGCCTACGACGAGGAACTCGAAGGCGATGAACTCGGCCTCTTCGAAGGCCCGTCCGCGATGGAGGAAGCCGAAGCCGGCGAGATCCCGCGGATCCGGCTTTTTCTAACCAACCTGTGGCAGTGGGTCGGCGAGGAAGAGCACGACTACCGCGACGAAGTGGGCACCACTTTCCTCCACGAACTCGGCCACTACCTCGGCTGGGATGAGGACGAGGTCGCGCAGCGGGGGTTGGAGTAAAAAAGGATGAGATCCGTCTCTTCCATCCCTCTCATCTGCGTCCATCCTGTCCATCTGCGGTTCGATTCTTTTGTTCCCGCCACCCGCAAATCACGCTAACTCATCAACAACTCCAATAACCAACACCATGGACATTCTCGGATTCATCAAAGGCGAACTGCTGGAAATCATCGAATTCAACGACGACTCGCGCGACACGCTGTCGTGGCGTTTTCCCGACGAGGACAAGGCGATCAAGAATGGTGCGCAACTCATCGTCCGCGAAAGCCAGCTCGCGCAATTCGTCTATCTCGGCCAGTTCGGCGATTGTTTCACCCCCGGCAAGCACACGCTGACAACCGATAACATCCCGGTCCTCACCAGGCTCAAAGGCTGGAAATACGGTTTCCAATCTCCGTTCAAGGCGGACGTCTATTACGTCACCACCCGCCTCTTCACCGGCAACAAATGGGGCACCGCCAACCCGGTGATGATGCGCGACAAGGACTTCGGCGTCGTCCGGCTGCGGGCATTCGGAATCTTTGATTTCAAAATCGTCGATGCCCCCGTTTTCCTCAAGGAAGTCGCCGGCACCGACCACCATTTCCGGTTAGATGAATTCGCCGACACCATGCGCTCGCGGATTGTTAGCGTGTTCAGCGAGGCGCTCGCCTCCTGCGGCGTGCCCGCGCTCGACGTGGCATCGCGCTACTCGGAACTTGGCGACGCGCTGCTGCCGCTGATCAACCCGCAGGTCATCGCGAAGTATGGGATCGAGATCACCAGTTTCATCGTCGAAAACGTCTCCGTGCCGACCGAGGTGGAAGCGGCCATCGACAAGCGATCGAGCATGGGTGCCATCGGCAATCTCAACGATTACGTGAAATTCCAGATGGCCGAGTCCATGACCAAGGGCGGTGACGGTGGCGGCTCCCCCGCCGCCGCAGCCGGTCAGATGGCGATGGGCTTCGGAATGGCCCAGGACATGATGAAGAACATGCAGACCCAGCCACCACCGCTGCCCGGCACCCCGCCAGCGGCGGGAATCCCCGAACTCATGAGTCCCGCAGAAGCCGCGCAAATTCTCGGCGTATCCGAGGCGGACGTGATCGCGTCGGTCGATGCCGGGGAACTGAGAGGCAAGAAAATCGGTGCGGCCTATCGAATTTCCCGCGCCGCCCTCGACGCGTTCCTCGCCGAGTAACCGCCGCCACCATGGCCGAAGTCAGCGCGCTGAAAAAACATCCCTGCCCCGAATGCGGCGGGGATGCCGAGTGGAACGCGGCCAAGCAGGCCCTCGCCTGCCCGTATTGCGGCACGATCGTGCCGTGGACCGATGGCGAAGACCCGATGGGTGCCGCGATCGTCGAGCACGACCTGGAAACGGCGCTAACTTCTATCAGCGACGACGATCGCGGACTCAAGGCCGAGAAAAAATCCGTAAAATGCGAAAGCTGCCAGGCGATCAGCATGTTCGATCCCGATCGCGCCGCCCAACGCTGCGACTTCTGCGGCTCCCCGGCCATCGTGCCGGTGGACGACCTGAAGGACGCCATTACGCCGGAAAGCCTGCTGCCTGCGGTCATCGCCGCCCCGCAAGTCCGCGACCAACTCCGCGCGTGGTACGGCAGCCGCTGGTTCGCCCCGACCAAGCTGAAACGCGCCGCCCTAACCGACACGCTGCACGGCATCTATCTGCCCTACTGGACCTTCGACGCGCACGTCGACGCGCAATGGACCGCCGAGTCCGGCTACCACTATTACGTGACGGAAACCTATCAGGACGCGAATGGCAAGACCGCCACCCGCCAGGTCCAGCGGACCCGTTGGGAGGACAGTGCCGGACAGTTATCGCATTTCTTTGACGACGACGCCGTCCCGGGAACCGTCGGCGTCCACACCGCCCTGCTGCGCAAGGTGGAGCCGTTTCCCACGACCGAGAACCTCAAACCCTACGACCCGGCCTACATCCGCGGTTGGACGGTCGAGCGCTATCAGGTCGATCTGCAGCAGGCGTCGGTGGTCAGCAAGCAGCAGATGGACGCCACCATCCATCAGCTCTGCTCGCGCGACGTCCCCGGCGACACCCAGCGGAACCTGCAGGTCGAGTCCGTCTATCAGGGCCGCACTTTCAAGCATATCCTCGTCCCCGTCTGGCTCACCACCTACACCTATGGGCCGAAGTCGTTCCAGGTCGTGGTCAACGGATTCACCGGAAAAATGGCCGGCGAGTTCCCACTGAGCTGGGTGAAAATCACCTTCGCCGTCCTCGGCGTGCTGCTGGTGATTTTCATCATCGTGATGCTCAACCAACGGTAAGGAAAAAGTGGCTGTGGCGTCTCGCCGCAGACCGTGCTCGGAGCGTCTCGCTCCGAGTCTTCATCACCTGGCAGACCAGTCATCCGCCAAAGCCTGTGCCTGAGCTAACACCAGCGCGATCGCCTCCTCACAGCCTTCCGGCGGATACTTATATTTCCTCAATAGCTGCCTAATCAGAATCCGCATCTTCGCCCTCACGCTATCCCGGAACTGCCAATCCACCGTCGTGCTGTTCCTCAGCTTCTCCGTTAGCTCGCTCGCCAGCTTCTTCAACGTCGCATCGCCCATGCTCAGCAGCACTTCCGGCCGATCCGCCAGCGCGTCGTAAAACGCCTCCTCGTCCGGATTCAGGCCCAGCTCCTCGTGGCGCTTCATCGCCTCCTGCATGTCCTTCGCCATCTGGATCATCTCCTCGATGACCTGCGAGCTTTCGATCATCCGGTTGTGATACTTCCGCAGCGCCTCGATCAGGCGGTCGCTGTATTTCTTCTCCTGCACCAGGTTCGTCCGCGTCTGCGCCTTGATCTTTCCTTGCAGCAACCGTTCCAACAGCTCCACCGCCAGGTTCTTCTTCTCCATCCGTCGCACGTCATCGAGAAACGCGTCGGATAGAAGCCCGATGTTCGGCCGGTCCAGTCCCGCCATCTTGAAAATATCCTGCACGTCCTCCGCCTTCACCGCGTTGTCGAGGATCTGCTTGAGCGCGCTGTGCTTCTGCTCCGCGCTACGCTTCTTGTCCACTCCATCGAACTTCCGCAGCACCGCGCTGATGGCCGATAGAAACGCCAGCTCCTTCTTGAGCTCCTTCGCTCCGTCCAGCGTCGAGCACAGCGAATACGCCACGTTCGCCGCCGCCATCGCATCGAGGAACCGCTTCTTGCCGTTGATCTCGTTCTTGTCGCCCAGGCCGAGGATGTGGTTCGCCGCCGCAGGCAACAGGGCCAGGACCTCCGCCGGTGTCCCTTCGAACTTGCTGTAGTCGAAGCCATGGAAAAGCCCGCGCAGCACGTCCAACTTTTCCAACAGAACCTCCAGCGCCTTCTCCGCCTTCAAGGTCGGCGCGCCCTTGCCCTTCGCATCCGTGTAGGTCTTGAGCGCGTTCTTCAGCTCCGCCGCGATGCCGATGTAGTCCACCACCAGCCCGCCCTCCTTGCCGGCAAATACCCGGTTCACCCGCGCGATCGCCTGCATCAGGTTGTGGCCCGCCATCGGCTTGTCCACATACATCGTGTGGCAGCATGGTGCGTCGAATCCCGTCAACCACATGTCGCGCACGATCACCAGCTTCAGCGGGTCCTTCGCATCCTTGAAACGCTTCGCCAGCCGCTTCTTCTGGCCCTTACTGTAAACATGATCCTGCAAGCCCGGCCGATCCGACGCCGTGCCCGTCATCACGATCCGGATCGCGCCGTCCTCGTGATTCCAGCCGATGTCCTTCCCGTCCTTCGTCAGCTTCGTGCCTGCCCACTCCGGGCGCAGTTTGATGATCTCATCAAAGAGGCTCACGCAAATGTCCCGGCTCATCGCCACGATCATCGCCTTACCTTCCAGCACGCTCGTCCGTGTCTCGTAGTGCTCCACCAAATCCGCGGCGATCTCCTCCACGCGTTCCTTCGCGCCCACCAGCTTCGCCAGTTCCGCCCACTTGCCCTTGGTCGATTCCCTCGCGGAAACATCCTCCTCGTCCTCGATCACCTCCTCCACGTCCTTGTTCAGCCGGTCGATCTCCTCGCGGTTGATGTCCAGCTTCGCCAGGCGGCTTTCGTAATAGATCGGCACCGT
>JANOZJ010000420.1:0-3370 GCA_031429315.1 Akkermansiaceae bacterium | reverse complement strand
ATCAATCGCCGTTCGGCAAGCCGAGCAGCTCGATCAGCCGTTGCAGGTCGTCATCGCCGTAATACTCGATCTCGATTTTGCCTTTCTTCGAGGAATGCTGGATGGCGACGTGGGTGGCGAGATGCTCGCGGAGGCGGTTGGTGATGGCGCGGACGTGGATGTCGATCTCGCGGGCGGCGGGGGCCTTTTTCGCGTCGCGGGATTCCTGGGGCTCGTCGTTGAGGAACGACTGGGCGAGCTTCTCGGTGGCGCGGACGGTTAGAACCCGGCGGATGATCTGGTCGGCGATGAGAAGCTGGGCGGCGTGGTCCTTGATGGCGAGGATCGCCTTGGCATGGCCGACGGTTAGGCGGGCCTGGGCGACGAGCATCTGGACATCCAAGTGCAGTCCTAGCAGGCGCATGGCATTGGCGACGCTGGCGCGGGACTTGCCAACGCGGGCGGCGATTTCATCCTGCTTGAGAGTGAATTCCTCGGCGAGGCGGACGTAGCCGGCGGCTTCTTCCATCGGGTTGAGATCCTCGCGCTGGAGGTTCTCGATAAGGGCCATTTCCAACACGTCGCGGTCGGAAGCCTCGCGCTCGATGACGGGCACGGTGGCAAGGCCGAGCTTTTTCGAAGCCCGCCAGCGGCGTTCGCCGGCGATGAGTTCGAGCTTGCCATCCACCGCGCGGACGATGAGCGGCTGGATGATGCCATGCTGGCGGATCGACTCCATCAGGTCGTCGAGCGGCGACTCCACAAACACGGTGCGAGGTTGCAGCGGGCTGGCGATGATCTGGTCAAGCGGCACATCACGGACCCGTTTGAAATCGTCGGGCGCGGCGAGGGCGTCCGCCGACGGTGAAGCGGCACTTTTTTTAATAAGTGCGCCGAGTCCTTTTCCGAGTGCCTGTTTCGCCATGGGGTGGCGAGGATTATGCAAAGGCGCCGGATTGTCCAAGCGGAATCCGGTCGCGTCCGGCGCGATTGGCTTGGATGAAGGGAATTTTTTTAAAACGAGGAATTCAAAAACCCGTCAGGCAACGCCGGCGGGTTCCTGCCCCGATTGAATTGCCGCCAAGCTTGACGGGGGAGGGGGGGCGAGGCATCGATTGGCGCGTGAAACTGACGTCATTTATTTCCTCGCTTGCTGCCATCGCGCTGGTGGGTGGTGGTTCAACCTCCTTGGGTGCGCCGCCGCCGTTACCACCGCTGCCAAAGATTCCCAAGGAGGACTCCGCTCCCGCAACCACTTCCGCCGCGCCGGCCGATGTGGTGGCTGCGGCGGTGACGGCGGTGGCCGCGCTGGGTGACGAGGTGGTGTTAGGCCGTTATCAGGTCGCGCTGGAACGGATGAACCCGCAGTGGAAGGATCGCACCGCGAAGCGCATGAAGGGCGGGATCGAGGAGCTGGAAAAAGAACTCGGCGGGGTCGCGAAGCAAATGGTGCAGCAGGGGATCAGCATGATTTCCTTCAAGCCCCAGGGGCTGCCCCGGTCGTTTGAAGTCGGACCCGGCAGAAAGGTCGAGAAGGTCAACGGTCAGGACGTCGAGAGCCTCGTTTTCAGCAAGTGGCTGGTGATCATTCCCACCGTCACCAAGTTCAGGATCATCCGTCCGGGAGACGCGAAGGCGGTCGTCATCGAGTCGATCGGATTCCAGGTGGCGATCTCGGAAAAAGGCAGGAACGACTGGACCTTTATCGACGGCTCCGGCCTAACAGTGAACGACCTGCGTGCGCTGTACGTGAATTTGCCGCAGGATTTGCAATTTCCTCCTTTGGAAAAGCGCGAGTCTCGTTAGAATCAAGGCCATGTCAGCGAAGAAGAAGAAGTCGGTATCCGATCAGAACGTGTTGCACCGCAAGCTCGTCGAGCTGTGGAACCGCGGGCAGAGCCAGTTCTGCGAGGTCCGCGGCTCGGAAATCCACGGCCGCGGGGTGTATGCGACGACTTTCATCCCCAAGGAAACCAAGATCATCGAATACGTCGGCGAGCTGGTGGACAAGGACGAGAGCGGCCGCCGCGGAATCTCACAGCACGCCAAATCTCTCAAGACGGGTGACGCGGCGGTTTATATTTTCACGCTGTCCAGGCGTTTCGACATCGATGGCAACGTGCCATGGAACACGGCGCGGCTGATCAATCATTCATGTCAGCCTAACTGCGAGGCATGGATCGAGGGGCGGAAGATTTTCATCCATTCCCTGGCCGACATCAATGCGGGTGACGAACTCACCTTCGACTATGGCTTTGATGTCGATTGCTACGAGGATCATCCCTGTCTGTGCGGCAAGGACGGCTGCATCGGCTACATCGTCGGTCGCAGCCAGTGGGCGGAACTCGAAGAGCGTCTGAAGGCGAAGGCTTGAGAGGTCTCAGCCTTGCATCAGTTTCATGCCCCACCAGATCAAGGTGCCGGTGGCTGCTAGAAGCAGCACCAGCAGCAGGAAGCTCTTGCTTTGATCGCGCAGGATGTTGGCGACCTGGCCGCGGGAAACGATCTCCTCGTGCTGGCGCCGGAGCCGGCGTTCCTCGATTTCCGCCAGCGGCGGCATCGTGCATTCCCGTTCCTTGAGTTCGAGGGCGAGCTTGCGGGGGATGTCCGCGCATTGCTTTTGGAGCTGCAGGAGCTGCTGCTCGTCCTCGCGGAGTTGGTTCAATTCCAACTCTTCTTTGAGTGGGGTGCCGCGACTCATGGTGATCTTGGGGTGGGCTATCTAACGAGATAAACGGCGAGCGCCAGGCCGCCGAGGATGAGGATCGGTAGATTGAAGGCGAAACCGTTGCGGAGGTTCACGCTGAATTCCGAGCTGCCGGCACCGCGGTTGTTAGCGCGGCGGCTGCGCTTCGAGGGCCGGCCGAAGATCGCGCCGCTGCGGCCGTTCACGAAGTGCGCGGCGGCCTGGTCGTATTCATCGGCGGCGATGTCGATGGCCATTGAGGCTTTTTCGAGTTTCTCGGAGAGTTGGTCGCGGGTCCAGCTCTCGGGGCTGAACTTCTGGATCTTGTCGAGGTGGGCGGCGAAGCAGACCCGGCATTGCTCGAGATCCTCGGACTCCTTGCGCATTTCATACAGCTCGCGGTCGATCAGGGTGAGCGACGAGGTGAGTTTCTCGGTGAGTTCGACCTGTTGGGAAAGGAACGCGCGCTTGCGGCCGGTGAGTTCCTCGAGCTCGCTTTTCTTGCGTTCGAGTTCCTCGCGCTGAAGTTGGATCCGGTCGAGTTCGTCCTGTGCGTCCTTGAGTTTGCGATCGTAGTCCTCGTCGCGGTTAGAGCCGCCGGCGGACGCCATTTCCATTTGCGTCGAGCGGATCTTGATGTGGTGGGTATGTTCAGCGGAGGCGGCCATGAGATGAAAAAGGTTGAATAAACTGGAATCCCTTACC
>JANOZJ010000419.1:0-1917 GCA_031429315.1 Akkermansiaceae bacterium | reverse complement strand
GGCTTCGGCACCCAGACGCTGATCAAGAATTTCATCAGCGGCATCATCGTCCTGTTCGAGCGCAAGATCCGCGTCGGCGACGTGGTGGACATCGGCGGCGGCGCGGGAACCATCACGGAAATCAACACCCGCTCGTCCGTCCTGCGCGGTGCCGACGGCAAGGAAACCCTGGTGCCCAACTCGCTGTTCCTCGAAAACCGGGTGACCAATCTAACGCTCTCCAACCGCCGCGTCCGCCGGATGCTAACAGTGCGTGCCGCGCTCGGCTCTTCGCCGCATGACATCAGCGCGATCCTCAACGACTGCGTGGAACGCCACGGCTTGATATTGAAGCACCCGGATCCGATCATCACCTTCGAGGACTTCGCCGAGACCGCCTACGTCTTCGGGATCTATTACTGGACCGAGATCAACGACCAGACGAACGCCGACGTCATCGCCAGCGACCTGCGGTTCATGATCGAAAAGCGCTTCGTGGAAGCCGGGATGGGCTTCCTCACGAACAAGCCGGAGTTGCCGCTCCAACCGAATGCTGACAACCCGGACGAATGACCGACGACCTCCACTGGATGCAACTCGCGCTCCACGAGGCGCGCAAAGGCATCGGCCGCACCGCGCCGAACCCGCCTGTCGGCGCGGTGATCGTGAAAAATGGCGAGCTGCTAGGAAAAGGCTGGCACCGCGCCGCCGGCCAGCCCCACGCCGAACGCGAGGCGCTGGCGGATGCGGGCAGCAAGGATGTTAGCGGCGCGACCATCTACATCACCCTCGAACCCTGCTCGACCCACGGCCGCACCCCGCCCTGCACCCAAGGTCTGATAGACGCCGGCATCGCGCGGGTCGTTTACGCCTGTGTGGACCGCAATCCGCACCACGCAGGACGAGCGGACGCCTTGCTGAAAGCGGCGGGCATCGAGGTTCTATCAGGCGTGTGCGCGGCCGAGGCGGGAAGATTGCTGCGCCCGTTTTTCAAGGTCCGCGCCAGCGGGCTGCCGTGGGTGATCTGGAAATCCGCGATGAGCCTGGATGGCCGGATCACCCGCCCGCCGGGCGAGGGCCAATGGCTAACAGGCGAGGCCGCCCGCGCCGATGTCCAACAACTCCGCGCCACCGTGGACGCCATCCTCACCAGCGGCGAGACAGTCCGCCGCGACCAGCCCGCGCTGACCATCCGCGTGCCGGAATTGCTAGCCGGGCGGCAGCAGCCGTGGCGCGTGGTGGTTTCCGACCGCCCGGAAACCTTGTGGCTCGATGAATCCATGGCGCGCACCCTGATCCGCCCGCGCGGCGATCTGGCGGAAATCCTGCGGAACCTCGCCCGCGAGCAAGGTGCTCTAACAGTGATGGTCGAGGCCGGCGGAGTATTCTCCGCCGCGTTGTTTGAGGCCGGCTTGGTCGATGAAGTCGTCGTCTATTACGCGCCCATGCTCTGCGGCGGCCCCTCGCCCGGCCTTGCCGGCGCGGGCCTGAAAGAGTCGCTGCATTTGGAGGAAATCGAGTTCCGGCAGTTCGGAAATGACATCCGCCTGCGCGGGATCGTCAGGCGATGAAATTTGTTTTCGCTCATGGTTTGGGGAATGTCCCCTGATGCAGACCATGCCGGAAGAATGCGCCCGACTCGTCCGTATCGTTGCGGAACGCCCCATGATCAGCCGAATTCTATCCATCGCCATCCTCAGCATGCTGGGAGTAGTCTCCACATCCGCAGAGTCCCGCCGGCTTGAAGTATTGTTCCTCGGCGACGATGGCCACCATCAACCGCTCGAACGCTACCGCGTCCTCAAGCAAGCCCTAGGCTCGCAAGGGTTCAATCTAACATTCGTCGAAGACCTCGCCAAAGTCACCCGTGGGAATCTCGATTTGTATGATGCCCTCATCGTCTATGCGAACCATGAGAAGGCGAAGGCCCCGGAAGCG
>JANOZJ010000418.1:0-2176 GCA_031429315.1 Akkermansiaceae bacterium | reverse complement strand
GGCCACCGACTGCTGGGGCTGGCGGCGGAACGACGCGCGGGCGGGGTTGGCGCTGCGGGGTGCCTGGGACCACCTGCTGGCCGGGGACCAGTTGCGGGCCACCGGGAACAGGCGGCGGCGCGGCTTTGGGTGCTGCGGCGGCTAGCGTGAGGAGTTTCTCCTCGTAGCTCACGGTGCCGGTCATGGTGCCGGACTGCATGGTGACGACCGTGCCGAGCGGATCGCCCTCTTTGCGGGTGACCTCGATGATTTTGAAGCCCTTGCTGTCGCGGTTGGTTTCGACGTAGATCCGTGGTTCGTCGGGCTTTTTCTTGTTGATCAACGTGACACGGTAATTCTTCGCACCGAGGGAGGAAACGCCGATGAGGGCGTAGTCATCGAGCGGATTGTTTTCCGGTCCGGCTTCGGGCTGCGGCGGCTTGGAGGTGAATGGGGAATTCGTCCACAGGCCGCTGTATTTGGTGTTGGGGGCCTTTCTGGGCAAGTCGGCGGAGGCCACGCCGACGAGGGCGAGGAGCAGGAAAACGGGGTATGAAATCGAGGTTTTCACGATACGGACGGGTTAGGAGGTTTTCGGAACAAACCATTGTTCGATGGTGGCGGTGCAGTCGATCTTGGTGTCGTCCTGGTTAGGAGTCAGCCGGATTTGGGTGGCGATGCGAAGCTGGTCGGGCACGTTGAGGCGGTCAAACCATTGGTAAAGCGCCTGTTCGGGGCCGGTCACGGTGATCTGGAGCTTGGCGCGGTGGTAGAATTTGCCGGCTGTGGCGTCGGTGGGAAGCGGCTTTTGGGTTTTGATGGTGAGGCCGGCTTCCTTGGCTTGGCCCTCGGCGAATAGCTGGAGCTTGGTTTGGACGTCCTGATTCGCGGCGGGTTCGGGTTCGTGCTTGGCCAGCCAATCCATTTGGTCGCTGACCTGTTCGCTGTTTTTTTGGAAATCCTCGGCAAGGGTGAGTTTCTGTTCCGCCAGGGTCCGCCCGGAGTTCACTTTGGCGCGTTCTTTGGTGGCGAAGTTGTAGCCCAAAAAGTTGACGATCGCGAATCCCGCGAGGGCGAAGAAGATGAGAAGTTTTTTTTCGCGGTCTGACATGAAGAAGGAGAGAGAAATGGAAAATGCGGCGGGAAAAGAGGATCTGCTGACCGGTTAATGCCGCGGCGGATGGACTTTGTCGGTGATCTTGGAAATCAGGGTGGTGTTGGCACTTCGCCGCTGAAGACGAACTCCCAGCCGCGGGTCGATTGGTTGGGCTCGGGAGTTTGCCATTCAAACTGGGCAAGGTCGTTGTTTTTTTCCAGGTTCAGGCTGAATGTTTTAGGGGCTTGGAATTGCGGGGCCTCGCCGATGAGTTTGATTTCCGAGGCGCTGATGTCGGCGGTTTTGAGCCGGAGTCCGCTGACCGGCGGGATGCAGGAAGCGATGCGGCTGAGGATATCGACCGGCGAATTGCTGAGTTCGATGACTTGGGCAAGCTCGTCCCATTTGGCAACGTGGACGGTGTAGGCTGCGCCTTCGGGAGCGATGGTCTCGGCCTGCTTGAGAAGCTTCTTGGTTTCCGAACTGTCTTTCCACAAGCCGTAGCTGAACCAGCCGATGATTCCAAGATAGGCGACGGCCACGGCGGCGGCGCTGAGGATGATATTCTGGCGGCGGCGGGCTTCACGGCGGGCCGCGCGAACGTCGGCCGGGAGGAGCTTGCTGAGGGGATGGGGCAGGACGGGTGCCGGGCGGGGCGAAATTTCAACCGGCACCTTGAACGCGGCGGCAAGCGTGGCCCGGCTGCAACCTTCGAGACTGCTCCACACCACGATGCGGTCCGGCTCGATGGCCAAGCCTTGCAGCGAGAGCTGGATGAGCGCGAGGCGGATTTCCCGGGCCAAGGAGTCGTCCGGGCTGACGGAAGTGACGGAAGTGGCTTGGCAATAGACGAGCTTGCCTTGGTGAGACAGGGCGAAAACCCAACGACCGAATTCTTTCCAAACCGCGAGCGCGTCTCCCTCGAGAGGATAGGCGCGGGCGGAAACATCGAAACTCTTGGGGCCGCGAGGTGGCATGTCGCCATCGCCGGGCACCCGCAGCAGGATCGAGACGAGGGCGGTGTTTTCCGCTTCGCGGGCGATCACGAAGACGTCGGTGAGCTGGCCGGCCATGGGGTCCGGGCGGAGTCCGAGGCGCTCG
>JANOZJ010000417.1:0-18132 GCA_031429315.1 Akkermansiaceae bacterium | reverse complement strand
TTCGTAGAGGTGGGAGAGTTCGTGTTTCGCCTTCTGCGAGCCGAATTGCAGTTCGTCCACGTGGTCGATGATCTCGCGGAGGTTGTAGCCGCTCTGGATCTTGTTGCGGATCTCGCCGAAGATTTCGCCGATCTTGTATTCGATGGTGTTAGGGCCGCTGGCCCGCTGCTTGAAACCGTGTAGGTAGGGGCAGAGCTTGAGGTTGACGAAGTCCCGGAGGTCGTCGCCGGTGAGGGCTTTGTTGTGGTCGATCTCGCCGCTCTTGGTTTTCGGGGCCGCCCATTTCGACCAGCGGTAGGCGGGATCGAGGATGTAGGAGTATTTTCTCCCCTCCAGCTCGGCTTCGGTGGCTTTGTCGGTTTCGAGGGAATCGAGGTATTTCAGGAACAGGAGCCAGGAACTCTGCTCGGTGTAATCCAGTTCGCTGGTGCATCCGGCGTCTTTCCAGAGGACGTCGTCGATGTTTTTGAAGGCTTGTTCAAACATGTGGGTGATGAAGAGGGCGCGGTTGAGTGCCGAAAGATGGATAAGGTGTAAAAGAGGAAGAAATCGAAATTCATCTCCGCTGTTTTGCAGCATCACGCCAGCCACAACGCCTTCAGCGCCTCGGCGCGGGCGAGGGCATCATCGCCGATGAAATTGGCGTGGCCCATTTTCCGGCGGCCGCGGGCGTGGCGCTTGCCGTAGAGGTGGAGATGCGCCTCGCCATCTGCGAAGAGCGGCAACCAGTCGGGCGGGGTGGTCTCGTCCTGCCACATGTCGCCTAGCAGATTCAACATCACTACCGGCGTGAGCAAGCGCGTGGAGCCTAACGGCAGGCCGATCACCGCGCGGAGCTGTTGCGCGAACTGCGAGGTGACGCAGGCGTCGAGCGTGTGGTGGCCGGAGTTGTGCGGGCGCGGGGCGATTTCATTGACGAGCAAGGTGCCGTCGGTTTTCAGGAAAAACTCGACGCCGAGGATGCCGCGATAATCGAGCGCTTCCGCCACGCGGCGGGCGATCGCCGCGGCCTCCAACGCCACCGCCGGGGAAATCCGGGCGGGGATGATGGAGACATCCAGGATGTGGTGGCGATGGCGGTTTTCCGCCGGATCATAAGTCACGGTGACACCGTCCGCGCCCCGGGCGGCCATCACCGAGAGTTCCTTTTCAAAGGGAACCCACGCCTCTAACACCGCGCGCGGCGCCTCGAAGACAGACCAGATTTTGTCAGCATCCTCGTGACCTTCCAGCTTGATCTGGCCCTTGCCGTCGTAACCGAAATCCGCAGTTTTGAGCACGCCCGGGCCGTTGAGTTCTTGCATCGCGGCGGCGAGTTCGGCCGCATTCGAAATGACGGCATACCACGTGTGCGGAATGTGGTTTTCCTTGAGGAAATTTTTCTCGCGCTCGCGGTTCTGAGTGATGCAGATGGCGTGCGGCGACGGATGGATTTCAGCGCATTTGGCGACCGCCTCCAGCGTCTCACAGGGGATGTTTTCAAACTCCACCGTGGCGACCGTGATGCGGCTGCAAAAATCCTTCAGTGCTAACGGATCGTCGAACGGCAGGTCGATGACCTCATCCGCGCACTCCACGGCGGGCGCTTCGAGACCGCCCGTCCAGATCACCGTGCGCACACCCATCCGGCGGGCTGCTAGAGCGATCATGCGGCCGAGCTGGCCACCACCGATGACGCCGACGACACAATGCGGCGCGTGAATTGGAATGTTAGGAGGCATGCGGTCAGTCAATGGGATCGAGAGGAGGTAAGGTGGCGCGCTTCACGGCCGCAGTCTGGTTGTTGCGGAAATCGGCGAGCTTTTCGGCGAGGTGGGCGTCGTTGTTAGCGAGCATCGCCACGGCGAAAAGCGCGGCATTGATCGCGCCCGCTTTGCCGATGGCGAAGGTGGCGGTCGGGATGCCGGCGGGCATTTGGACGATCGAAAGCAGCGAGTCCACGCCTTGCAGCGCCTTGGATTCCACCGGCACACCCAGCACCGGGATCTGCGTGATCGCGGCGGTCATGCCCGGCAAATGTGCCGCACCACCGGCTCCGGCGATGATGCATTTCAATCCGCGCCCACGCGCGGCGGTGGCATACGAGACAAGTTTGTCCGGCGTCCGGTGCGCGCTGACGACTTCCGCTTCCCACGCTACGCCGAAGTCGCGCAAGGTGCGGGCGGCGTGTTCCATCGTCGGCCAATCCGACGTGCTTCCCATGATGATTCCGACGACCGGCGCTGCGTTCATGCTTGGCAGCGTGGCGGACTCGCTGCGGGGCGTCAATACGCGCCTCATCGCGGTTTTCCGCCGCTTTACGCTCGATCCGTTCGCCGCTAGAATGTCCGCGTGGAAACATCCGACCGGCTGGAACTCTCTCTCCGCGATGACACACCCGTCGTCGCGCGGTCGTTGATCCCGGACGACCGACCCGCGCTGGCGGAGGCTTACCGCCGCTTGTCGCCCGAAGCCCGCTACAACCGCTTCTGGACCCACACCGGCGAAGTCATCGGGGAAAAAATGCTCTCCCGCGTGCTCGCGCAAGATCCCGCGACCCATGTCACTTGGACCGTGCTCGATCTCTGCCGCGAATTCAGCCCGCTCGCTGGCGCGAGCTGGTGGCGCGATGCGGATCACCCCGCCGAAGCGGAAATTTCCCTCATCGTCCTCGACGCCGAGCAAGGCCGCGGCATCGGCACCCTGCTGCTGGCGCTGATGTGGCTAACAGCCTTCCGCGCGGGAGTGGAGGTCATGATGATAGGGGATCAGGGATCGGAGATCGGGAACAGCCTTCCGCGCGGGAGTGGAGGTCATGGTCGGCTACGTTCTAGCGGAAAACCGCCAGGCCGCCGGCTGGATGCGCGATTGCGGCGCGACCGGCGAATGGGACGGCTACAAGCTGACCTACCGCTGGAAACTGAACGACCTTGAAGCCCTGCCCAAGACCCGCGCGGCGGCGGAACTCGCGGACTGGCTGGCGAGGCTGGCACCGGAGATTCTCGGGTGAGATCCAACGTCTGAAAATTCTCCGTGATTAAAATTTCCTAAAATCAATTTACGAATCACTCTCCGCTTGGAAAGGCTTGACCTTCGAATAAAAAATTGTTCATTAGAACACCATGACTACGATAAATTCTAATCAGAAAAGTCGCCGGCCCATTGGAATCGACCTTTTCGCCGGGGCCGGCGGCATGTCATTGGGTTTTGAACAAGCCGGCTTCCACATTGCTGCCGCCGTCGAAATCGATCCGATACACTCGTGCATCCACCACTTCAATTTCCCGCAGTGCGCCGTCATTCCAAAGTCTGTCAAAGAAGTGACTGGAGACGATATCCGCTCCATCGCAAATATCTCTGGAAAGGTGGACGTCGTGTTCGGCGGCGCTCCGTGCCAAGGCTTTTCAATGATCGGACAACGCGTACTCGACGATCCCCGGAACAGCTTGGTCAGGGATTTTGTGCGGATTGTGACGGAACTCGACGCGGATTATTTCGTCTTCGAAAATGTCAAAGGTCTGACAGTCGGTAGCCAACGCAAGTTTCTTGAAGAACTGATCCAAGCCTTCGAAGCACGAGGTTACGATATCCGATTACCTTGGTCCGTCTTGAACGCCGCTTCGTATGGGGTTCCACAGGATAGGAAGCGACTGTTTCTACTTGGTGCCAAAAGAGGACTTAAGATTCCGCTCTATCCTAGCCCCACAACGACGCGAGCAGGGCGGGATCCAGAAGTCAGCCTAATTGCCGGACCTACCTGCAAGGACGCTCTGGATGATCTTCCTGACGCAGACCGTTTCAGAACTTTACAAGGAGATGACGAAGTGAGCACCACCACTTGGGGTGATCCGTCGTCCTACGCACGGGAAATGCGCTGCCTGGACGACTCCTCGTGGCATTTCGGCGTCCCGCGCCTCTGGAATTCTGATTTCCTTACCTCAAGTGCTCGCACCACGCACTCTGAAATCTCACGCCTCCGTTTTACCCAAACCGAACCAGGTTCCGTTGAACCCATCTCGCGCTTTTTCAAACTCTCCGCTCTCGGCGTCTCTAACACTCTCCGCGCAGGAACGGATGCCTCCCGAGGGGCCTTCACCAGTCCGCGCCCGATTCACTATCGCTATCCTCGTTGCATCACTGTTCGCGAGATGGCTCGATTGCACGGATTCCCTGATTGGTTCCGGTTTCACCGCACCAAATGGCATGGGGCGCGGCAAATCGGCAATTCCGTCCCACCGCCGCTAGCGCGCGCGGTCGCATCTTCTATCATCACAGCATTGGGGATATCACCCCGGCGCGAAACAGAATCTTCTCCGTTAGGTGATACTGCGCTTCTCGCCATGGAAATGTCCTATGCCGCCGCCTTCTGGGGCGTGGAAAGCCCGACTCAGAAACGGGATCGTAAGAGCGGGGCGAAAAAGCGCTCGCAAATCGAAACCGAAGCTGATCGCTTATCCGGCATAGCCAGTTAACCCTTATGAAGGAAAAGCCGCCCAATCGATATCAAGCACTTGTTGCCGATGTGTTTTTCCATTCCTACAAAAAGGGTGCAACGGTCGTGGCCTTCACCCGTGAGGAACTAATCGCAACTGCTGCCAAGCTCGGAATCGTAGTTCCGAAGAACGCTGGAGACATCATCTATTCCTTCAGATATAGGAATCCCTTACCGGATCAGATCCTCAAAACCCAACCTAAGAACATGGAATGGGTCATAGAAGGGGCTGGTAGAGCAATGTACGAATTCCGACTCGTCACGATCAATCGCGTCGCTCCAAATCCGAACCTCATCACGATCAAAATCCCCGACGCCACGCCGGAAATAATTACCTGCAATTCCCTATCCGACGAACAAGCCCTGCTTGCCCGCGTCCGTTATAATAGGCTCATCGACATCTTCCTCGGCGTCACCGCCTACTCGCTTCAGAACCACCTGCGCACCACGGTGAAAAGTCTCGGCCAAATCGAGATCGACGAGGTTTACGTGGGCATCGACCGCCACGGCTGCCAATACATCATTCCGGTGCAGGCGAAGGGCGGAAACGATCAGCTTTCGACCGTCCAGGCAAAACAGGACATCGCCTGCTGTGCCGAGAAATTTCCCGATCCCGTCTGCCGCGCCATTTCCGCCCAATTCATGGACGACTCGCGGATTGCCATGTTTGAACTCTGTCTTGATGACGACGGATTGGTGAAGACCGTAGAGGAGCGACACTATCTGCTTGTTCCCGCAGATCAGATAGGAACGGCCGACTTGGAGCGATATCGCAAGACATCGCACTGAGTCCATGAAGTTCCAGGAGGTGCGCAAGCAGTTCGAAATCCTCAAGGGCGTCTCGCAACCGGTGAAGGCGGGCACCCGGTTTTTCAACGGCGCGGTGACCATCGAAGCCGCGCCCGGCCACACCGCGGGGCATGCGATTTTCCGGATCAAGTCGGGCAATGAGTCGTTGCTGCATTTCGTGGATCTCGCGCACCACCACGGCTTCATGTTCCACAATCCGGAGTGATACATCGCCTTCGATCACGATCCGATGTTAGGGATCGAGACCCGCAGGAAAGTCTTCGCACAAGCCGCGGCGGAGCGGACGCTTTGTTATGGCTTCCACGTGCCGTGGCCGGGACTCGGCCACATCCTGCCGGTCGGCAATGGCTACCTTTGGCACCCCGAGCGGTGGAGCTGGGGGAGTTAGGGCGTGGAGTGCGGTGGCAGAGCGCAGTCCAAAGTTGTCATTTGAACTGATAGAGTCCGGCGACGACCGACACCTCCGGCGGCACGCGGTCCTTCTCGAAGTGGTCATAGCCTTGTTTGAGGTTTCTCCAGAATCCCTCGTTAGAGTCCCCGGCGGCTTTTTGCAGCCGCCCGCCGGTCATGCGGAACGGGAAGATGTGGACGCGGAAATACGGCTGGCCACCATCGAGGGCGGCGGCGCAGAGGGTGTAGATTTCCTCGATTTTCCCATCGGTCATGGCGAGGCAGCCGATGGACACGCGGTTGCCATGCACCATGATGGCGCTACCGGTGCGCCGATGGGCGCGATCGTATTCGTTAGGAAAACCGATGTTGAACGCCAGGTGGAACTGGCTGTCCGGCTTCATCGCGGAAGGCGGGACGAAATAGAAGCCCTCCGGCACCTGGCCGTCGCCCTGCGCGAGCTTCGGGCCGAGGGTGCCGGACGCGGCGGCGACCGGATAGGTGCGGAAGAGATCGAACTTGCCCGTCGCGCGGTTGCGGACGAACAACTCGAGCTGGTCCTCCTCCTTGAAGCCGCGAATGAAAACGGGATCGCCGAATTTCAAGCCGGCAGCCGTTAG
Source organism: Akkermansiaceae bacterium (assembly GCA_031429315.1). Classification (GTDB taxonomy): domain Bacteria; phylum Verrucomicrobiota; class Verrucomicrobiia; order Verrucomicrobiales; family Akkermansiaceae; genus Luteolibacter. The sequence continues at coordinate 11,841 of JANOZJ010000417.1, read as the reverse complement.
GTCGCGTTCGAGGGCCGGGCGGACGTTGGCTGCGGCGGCGGCGGCCCGCGGTGCGCCGGGCGGGATGGTTCGGTCGATCATGGCAGGCGCGGATTTTTCCTTTTCCTCGCAGGAGGCAAGCGGTCCAAAGGTGAGGAGCGAAATCATGACGAGCGGTTTCATCGCGGCGTTTCCTGCGGGATTTTTCCAACCACAGATGAGCCGGATGGAGGCGGATGGAAGAAGGGATGAGGGATCAGGAATTCGAGAAATCCCGCCCGCTTCCGATCTGCATCCGTCCCGTTCATCTGTGGTATGCATTGTCGTTTCTCCGCCGGGATTGGCAAGCCTGCTGGTTCGTGCCAAGCTCCGCGCATGACGCTGAAGCCGCTCGGCGATTCCGCATGGTTGGTGGAGTTTCCCGGGAAATCCGGCGAGGCGGCGTTGGCGCGGGTGATGGGGCTGGTGGATGCGTTGGAACGCGATCGTCCGCCCGGAGTGCTGGATGTGGTGCCGGCCTTCGATTCGGTGGTGGTGCATTTCGCGGGGGATGACGGGCTTGCGATTGGTGAATGGATCGGCTCGGCCGCCGTGACTGATAGACTGCCGACGGGCGCGGAACGGGAGATTGCGGTTTGTTACGGCGGAGTCCACGGGCCGGATCTGGAGGAGCTGGCGGAGCAAACGGGGCTGTCCACGGAAGAGGTGATCGCGCTGCATTGCGGGGCGATCTACACGGTGGCGGCGGTGGGTTTCTCGCCGGGGTTTCCCTACTTGTTAGGCTTGCCGGAGCGCCTGCGGGTGCCGCGACGGCGGACGCCGCGGTTGGCTGTGCCGGCGGGTTCGGTGGCGGTGGCCGGCGGGCAGGCGGGAATCTATCCGTTCACGTCGCCGGGCGGCTGGCATGTGCTGGGCCGGACGGCGGTGACATTGTTTGATCCGCAGGCGGCACGGCCGGCATGGCTGCGGTCCGGCGACCGGGTGCGGTTTGTGCCCGTCGAGAAATGGGAGCCGGGGAACGTTATTTCCCCCGTCGCGGTGCCGGCGGGAACGATCGAGGTGATCCGGCCGGGTGGACTGACGACCGTGCAGGACTTGGGACGGCCGGGCCACGAATCGTCGGGCGTGTCTCCCGGCGGGGCGGTGGACCGGCACGCGCTGCGGCTGGCAAACCTGCTAGTTGGAAACAATGAGGGCGCGGCGGCATTGGAACTCTGCGTGAGCGGGCCGGTGCTTAAATTCCACGCGGAAGCGGTGGTGGCCCTAGCAGGCGCGGTCGGCAAATCGCGGCCCGTGGCCGCAGGCGAGACAGTCGATTTCTCAAACCTAGCAGGCGGCATCCGCGCCTGCCTGGCGGTGGCCGGCGGGCTGCGAGTGCCGGAGGTGTTAGGCAGCGCGGCGACGGATCTGCGGGCGGGATTCGGCGGAGTCCTAGGACGGGCGCTGCAAGCGGGTGACTGGCTGCAAACTGGGAAACCGGGGCGGGTGCCCCGCTGTGACGGCTGGCATGTCGGGCGGGCGGAGCGAGTTTCTGAAATCGAACTGCGGTTCCTAGCAGGAGTCCAGGAATCGTGGTTCTCCGCCGAAGCGCGGCGGCGGTTCCGCGACGAGGTCTATCAGCTCACGCCCTGCTCGGACCGGATGGGCGCGCGTCTATCCGGAGCGGAACTGCAACCCGGCGGTGCGCGCGAAATGGTTTCACAACCGGTGGCGTGCGGCTCGGTGCAGGTGCCACCGGACGGCCAGCCGATCATCCTGCTGGCCGAGCGCCAGACCATCGGCGGCTACCCGCAGATCGGCCATGTGATCTCCGTGGACCTGCCGAAGCTGGCCCGCGCCTGGCCGGGGACGCGGGTGAGATTCCGGGAGGTCACATGGGATGAGGCACAGGAATTGCGACGGCGGGACGAGCGGGATTTCAAGTGGTTGCGGACCGGATTGGAGCTGTTAAAATGACGGCCATGCGATCCATTGATTTGAATGCCGATCTCGGCGAAGGCGGCTCGCGCGACGCGGAGCTGCTAGAACTTGTGAGTTCGGCGAACATCGCCTGCGGCGGCCATGCCGGCGACGATGTGACGATGCGACGCTCGATCGGATTGGCGCTCGCCTCCGGTGTGGCGATCGGGGCGCATCCGGGTTACGAGGATCGCGCACATTTCGGACGGCTGGCGATGGTGCTTCCGTTGGAAAAAGTCACCGATCTGGTGGGGCGGCAGGTGGCGGCGCTGGCCTCGCTTGCCGGTGACGCGGGAGCGCGGCTGCACCATGTGAAACCCCACGGCGCGCTCTACAATCAGGCCAGCCGCGATCCCTTGTTAGCCGCTGCCGTGGTCGCCGGTATCACCCGCGTTTCACCCGGACTGGTCCTTTACGCGCTGCCCGCCAGCGCGCTCGCCGAAGCAGGCCGGGCGGCGGGTCTCACAGTGTGCGCGGAAGGTTTCGCGGACCGCCGCTACCGGTTAGACGGATCGCTGATGCCCCGTGGTGAGCCGGGCGCGGTGATCAAGGACGTGTATGCCGCGGTGGCGCAGGCTATGGGAATAGCTTCTAGCGGAAAGATCCAAACGCTCTGCGTGCATGGCGATGGCGCGACGGCAGTGGCTATTCTGATAGCTCTCCGTGAAAAAATCGGCGAGGTGGGATGTGATATAGGCATTCCTGCCCGTTCTTTGGAGCGAGATGGATGAAGAACAGGCAGGAATGCCTATATCACGGCGAGCTTGGGGATCGAAGCGAGCAGCCGCTTGGTATATTCCGCCTGGGGTTCGTAATACACATTTCCCGCAGGGCCGGACTCGACGATTTTCCCCTGATACATCACCGCGATGCGGTCCGCGATGTAGTGGACGACGCCGAGGTCGTGGGAAATGAAAATCATGGTTAGACCGAGGTCTTTCTGCAGCGAGGTGATCAGATTGAGGATCTGCGATTGGATGGAAACATCGAGCGCGGAGACCGGTTCGTCGGCGATGATCAGCTTCGGTTCGGGCGCAAGTGCGCGGGCGATGGCGATCCGCTGGCGCTGGCCGCCGGAGAATTCGTGCGGGTATTTGCGCATGACCTTGGCATCGAGGCCGACGGTGGCCATGAGGGTTTCTACCCGGCTGAAAAGCGCGTCGCCTTGCAGCTTCGGATGGCGCTGGCGGACGGCCTCGGCGAGCGTCGAGAAGATCGTCATCCGCGGGTTGAGCGAGGCGTAGGGGTCCTGGAACACCATTTGGAAATCCAGCCGGCGCTTGCGGACTTCAGCCGCCGAGAGCGCGGATAGATCCTCGCCATCAAGCACCACCGAGCCGGAAGTCGCGGGAATGAGCTGCATGAGTGTCCGCGACAAGGTCGATTTTCCGCAACCGGACTCGCCGACGAGACCGAGGATTTCACCCTTCTCGATATGGAGGCTCACCCCGTCCACCGCGCGGACCACATGATTGGCGGGGGCAAAAATCGAGCCGGACCGCTGGGTGAAATGAGTGTGGAGGTTTTTGATTTCCAGATATGACACGCGCTGAGGATGCATGGAACCGGCGCAAGCGCACGGACTTTTTATTTCTTCGCATAGACCAGTCCGCTGCGCGCCGGCGTGTAGATCTGCATGACGCTATGTTCCGAGACCGGATAGTCGAACGCGTGGTCGATCCGGCCATGGCCGCCGGTGTCGGTCTGATCGCTGTCTAACACCAACTCGCGGGTCTCCAGGCCGGGGACATGGACGGGATAGCCGAAGACGGAGTTAGAAGTGGAGAAATTGAACACGAAGATCAAATTCGCCCGTTCCGCGACGATGATTTTCTGGCCGTTGTCGATGTAGAGGTTCTGGGCGGGCGGCGTGGCGAGCAGGTTGGTTTGCTTGGCGAAGGCCATGAGCTGCCGGTCGAACTCGGCGAGCCAGCCGTATTTCAACTCCGGATTGTCCACCAGCGACCATTGGCGGCGGCAGTAGTGATACGACCAGCCATTGCCCTCGCGCGGGAAATCGAGCCATTCGGGATGGCCGAACTCGTTGCCCATGAAATTGAGCCAGCCTTCGCCGCCTAACACCAGCGTGACCAGCCGGATCAACTTGTGCAGGGCGATCCCGCGCTCGATGACCGGGTTCGGGTCGTTCTTGGCCATGTGCCAATACATTTCCTTGTCCATCAGCCAGAACGCCAGCGTCTTGTCGCCGACGAGCGCCTGGTCGTGGCTCTCCGCGTAGGCGATGGTCGCCTCGCCGTGACGTCTGTTAGCCAGGACGCCCCACAGCTCGCCCATGTCCCAATCCTCGTCGCGGCTGTGCTTGAGCAGCTTGATCCAGTAGTCCGGGATGCCCATCGCGAGGCGGAACGAGAACCCGAGTCCACCGTCCACGATCGGGCGGCAAAGGCCGGGCATGCCGGACATGTCTTCCGCGATGGCGATGGCACCGGGCTTGAGGTCCTGGATGAGTTTGGAGGCGAGTTTCAGATAGAGGATCGCCATGTCGTCCGCGTCGCCGCCGAAGTAGTCGTCGTAACTGCCGAAGGCCTTGTTGCCGCGGGAGTGGTAGAGCATCGAAGTGACGCCATCGAAGCGGAAGCCGTCGAAGCGGAATTCCTCGATCCAGTAACGGATGTTAGAAAGGAGGAACTGCCGCACTTCAGGGCGGCCGTAGTCGAAGCATTTCGAGTCCCAGCCCGGATGATCGCCGAGAGGGCCGTCGTGGAAATACTGGTGGCCGGAGCCGTCGAAATTGTTGAGTCCCTCCGCCATGTTCTTCACGGCGTGCGAGTGGACGACGTCTAGCAGCACGGCGAGTCTGAGGCCGTGGGCGGTGTCTATCAGGTATTTCAAATCCTCCGGCGTGCCAAAGCGCGAGCACGGCGCGAAGAACGACGATACATGATAGCCGAACGACCCGTAATACGGATGCTCCTGCACCGCCATCATCTGCAAGGTGTTATAACCCGCCTTGGCGACGCGCGGCAAAACGCTGTCCGCGAACTCCCGGTAGGTGTGGACCCGCGGTGCCTCGCCACCCATGCCGACATGCGATTCATAGATCAGTGGCGCGGTGATCGTGGCCGGACTGAATTCATGTTTCCAAACGTAGGGTTGCGGCGTGTTCCAGATTTGCCCGCAGAAATCATGGGTCGTCGGGTCCTGCACCGCGCGGCGGATGCACGCCGGAATCCGGTCGCGGCGCGAGCCGTCCGCGCCGACGATATGAAGCTTAACCTTTTGGCCGTGGACCAGCGCGTCAGCGGGCAGTTGGAGCGACCAAACGCCGCTATTCGAGGACGCGAGCGGATGGGCTTCGCGGTCCCATTTGTTGAAATCACCGATCAGCGACACCGCCTTGGCCGCTGGTGCCCACTCGCGGATCATCCATTGGTTGGTGTTAGGATGGAAATGGATGCCCACATGCTTATGGCCGGTGGCGTAGGCGGCGAGCGTCTTCGAACCCTGTTCGATGTCCGCGAGCGCCTCGCAAAACTGCTGCATCCGCCGCTCGATGGCACCCTGGTGCGGTTCCAGCCACGGATCATCTTGGACAAGTTTCGGTTTCTCCGTCATTGCGCCGGAGGTTGGCGGATTGGCCGGCCATCGGGAAGCCAAATCCATCAAACCGATCCGGGGCATTTCCTCACAATCCGTCCCGCCTAACGGTGTCACGTCCATCAGATCGACCGGCATGAAATTGATCTACCTGAAGTCGCTCTGGCTGGCGGTGGTGGCGAAATGGATCGGTGTGGAAAACTATGAATAGATTCCGCCCCAGACTTCCTTCAGGCGGGCGATGGAGTCGCCCTAGGGTGCCTGTTTGTAGATCCAGACACGCCCCCAACGGATGAAACGCTGCGTCCGCTGAGTGGCTCTGGTGAGCGCGGTGTTGATGAAGTTTCCGGCCGCCCGGATGATCCCCGCCGCCACGGAGACAATCATGGAGGCTTTGGCCCGGCCTTGTTGCTTTTTCTCCTCCACTTCGTCGCGCAGGCCCTCGTTCTGGCCCAGGTATTGTTCGAAAAGCAGCAGCAGGTTGGGGTTGGATTCTCCGCCGTTACTTAATCCCGTGTTGCCGTTTGAAGGCTTCCTTGGCAGGGGAATCGTCTTTGGGCCATTTTTGGTAGATGGTTTTGAGGGTCGCGTCGCGGTCTTCACCGGGGGGCAGGGTCAGCGCCCATTGCGCGGCGGTGGTGGGTTCATACTCAGAAACGGTCTCGGCATAGCTGCGGATGGCAGTGTTTTTGGTAGGACCAGGAGCGGCAGCGACGAGCCATTCACCTGCCGCCTGGTAGTCTCTCTGAGTCCAGTAGTTAATGTGATTTCTCACCTGTTCTTTGGCCTTTTCGGGAGGAAGTTTTTCGCCGAGCCACTCGATCCACTTGCCATTGTCGCCGCTCATGTCGGATTTATACATTCCAATGGAAAAGCTCTCAAGCTCCGCAGCCGTGAAGTTAGCCCCAGCGAGCCATTGGGAGTTGGTGTCAAATCCCTCAGTGGCTAAGGAGTAAGACCAATTGGTTAGAGCCTCGGCTGAAATTGCACCTCGGGTCTTGTCGTCCTTGACGGACACCAAGTGCTCACGAAGTGCTGCAAGGGCAGCATTGCGCTCTTCGGGAGTTTTTGTAGCGCGCATGATTTCTTGGATGAATGGGTTCGGCTTTTCAACTCCTAACTCGCCGATGAGCTCGAAGGCGAGCTTGGGATTTTGAGGGACGATGCCGGAAAGCAGTCCGTATTCGTTGGAGCCATTCATGAGTTCTGGAAACTTTGCGCCGTTACTTTTCAGCCATTCCACCGCCGCCAGCGGATCATCCTTTGCCCAATTGCCAAGCGGAACGTAAACGTCAGGATTTAGATAACCCTTACCAAAGACATCCAAAGACTCAGTGACGAGGGCGAGTGCCGCTTGAGGGTGGTCCCTTGAGAGGATCTTGATGGCAAATTCCATGATCTCTTGGCGGGCCTCGTCTTTGAGGTCCTTGGCGGTTAAGATCTCGGCGATGTGGTTCTTCAACTGGTTGGAATCCAGCGACGCGATGCGATCCATTAGTTCGATGATTTGCATCTGCTGAACCTTGTCGGGCTGACTGCCTTTTTCCTCAATGAATTTCAATTCCTTAGCAAGGGCGATGAGCTCGCCAGTGAAGTACTTGGCAGCAGCGTCCCTGTCCTCTCGCTTGCGCTTGGTGTTACTGACTCGATTGGCCAAGTTGGCAAGGTCGTCGGAAATACCAAGCTGCGTGGCTTTGGCGACGAGTTGCGCGTGGCTCTTGCGCAGGGTGGTGAGGCGCTGGTGGCCGGGCACACCGATGAGCGCAGCGATGAGCAAGATGAGGATGAAGACTGCGATGGAAACTTTCATCAGTAGGGTTATTTGAGTTTTATGAGAATTTCTGAGCGACGTGTTGGGTCGGAGATGTTTTCTGTCAGAACACGGGCTTGCTCTTTATTTTGCAATGCAGACTGACTGTTGAGAAATGAGGCGAGCACCTCATCATTTCCAGCCGCAGTGTGATATTCGAGCGCGAGCTCTGCAGCCTCGGAAAACTCGATATTGCCACCATTTCTACTGGCGTTGGCTAGAACCCTGCCCGTCACTGTGCCGGTAGAGTCCGGGGCTTGAGTGGTGACCCATTCCCGCATTACATCTAAATCCTCGCGGGTGACTTTTCTCTCTGGGGAAATTGTTTGAAGCCCGCACACTGCAGCTTGCTCCACACAGACGGTACGCTCGGCAGGAGTGGCTTGGATGAGATTGAGAAACTCAGCGACCTCGGTGTAGTTACCGTTATTTTTCACCATGGAGGGTATCAGTCCAGCAAGGGCTTTTCCTTGCTCCTTTTCTGGAAGCTGATCGCGGATGATCTGGACGTAAGCTGCTTGATGCTCACCGTGGGGCTTATAAGAGGATTGCGACAGAGCCTCGCTCCGCTGATCTTCTGGCAGCGCAGCCAACCGACGTGCTGCGGCATCTGGATCAGTGGGAAGCAGCAGAGTCATTAGAATTCCCTCGAACTCAAGCCGAGTAGCGTTTTTTCCGTCGAGCGATTTGCTATCGAAGGTGCCAGCACCGATTTGCTGGTCGAACCATCTACTTGCGGCTGTGGGGTCATTATGCGTCCATTTATACATTGCAGATAAGAATCCCCAGCCTGATGACTGATCGCCATCTCGAATCCGACCACTGAGTTTTGTCATAACAATCTCAGGGGCTTTTGACGACAGTATAACGATTAGCCAGTCCTCTAGGTTGGTTCGTGATTCATTGGTGAGGTCGAGCACGGCAATTTCATCCAAGACAGCGATGATTTCCTCGTTACTCATGGCCAAGAAGTGTTCCATAAGTTTCGTCATTTCCAGCGTATGACCATTGACTCTACTGCCGTAGATTTCCGCAAACTTCGCTGCAATTTTTTTCCCATTGAGCGAGCCCTTGTCTTTAGTTACCTGAGTAATAGATAAAGACTTAATAGACTGAAAATTCTCGATGCTGTCAGAAGCCCGAGAGGCGATAGCTTTTTCCAAGAGGTCGCTTGCCTGCTCCAGTGAAGAGACGGCACGAAACTGCGTGCCGAGCCAAGCTCCAGCGATGGCGAGCGCGATGACGGGAAGGATGAAGGATGAGGGTTTCAAAATTGAGTGATCTCCCATTCTCGAAGTGCTGTGACTGTCCGCAATTTCCAGGAAGCGGATTTTTTTCGTTAAAATGTTAAAATCGATTGGTGCTGGTTGATCGGGCGATGTTCCGACATCGCCTGTTTAAGCAAACGTTTAAACCAACCAATACCATGAACGATCAGACAGGGACACAGGCACCGGCGCAAGCCGGGATTGAGGATTTTAACGGGATTTTCCAGGAGCGGCTCCGCGGCATTGTGCGCGAGGGACTGCTGTTGATGTTCGAGCAGGAGGTGATGGCTCTGGCCATCGACATTGAGGGTAACAAACACTTGCTGGATTTCGAAGACCGACCAACTGACACGATGGATGGGAGTGGCGCTGCTGCGCGCCCAGGAGGGCTTCCGGCGGGTCCGCGGGCACAAGGAGCTGGGTGCCCTGGCCGCCGCGCTGGGACGGGCTGGCTCCGCCGCCTCGTCGCTACGCTCCTCGTCGGCTACACCAGCCCGTCCCAGCGCGGGAGAGCAGTCCGAGCTTGCAGGAGAGGTCGGATTCTCCTACCGAATGTCCATCAGCCAGCCCGCTGAGATTCTAACGATTTAACGGAAAGAAAAATTCCCCCAAATCGCCGCCCATGAATTCATCGCCAAGGGCACCAACGAGAGCGGCTACGTCTGGTATGCCGATGCGGTGGGCGGTGCCGCGCGTAGGGTTGGATTCTCCGCCGTTACTTAATCCCGTGTTGCCGTTTGAAGGCTTCTTTTGCGGTGGCGTCGTCTTTAGGCCAATTCTCGTAAATATTCTTGAGGGTCTCGTCGCGATCTTTACCGACTGGGAGAGTGAGCGCCCATTGTGTGGCGGTAGCCGGTTCGTATTCTGCGACGGTCTCGGCGTAGCCACGGATGGCGGAGTTTTTAGCGGGGCCAGCGGCAGCGGTGCTGAGCCATTGGCCAGCGGCTTGGTAGTCGCTGCGGGTCCAGTTGCTGACGAGACTGTTGATGTTTTCATCCGCTTTTTTGGGAGGGAGCTTCTCGCCTAGCCACTCGATCCACTTGCCGCTGTCTTCGCTCTTGACGGAGTTTTGCAATCCGCGGGCGAAGCTCTCGAGTTCCACCGGGGTGAAATCCGACTCAGCAATCCACTTCGTGCCAGCCTCGAATCCCGACCCTGCAATATTGTTAGCAAACCATCTCATGGCGTCGCCTGATAATTCATTTTTTGTTTTCTCGTCCGGCAGGGTCGCTAGGTGCTCGCGAAGTGCGGCGAGCGTGGTCGTTCGTTCTTCCGGTGTTTTGGTGGCAAGGATAATACTGTTGATCGATTGACGAGACTCTTTGATTCCCAGCTCATTGATGAGCTTGAAGGCGAGCTTGGGATCATGGGCTGCGGTGCCGGATATCAAGCCGCGCTGGGCTTCGTATGTGACCAGATCGGGGAACTTGGCACTATTTTTCTTCACCCATTCTGCAGCGGCGAGTGGATCTTCCTTGGCCCACTTGGCGAGCGAGGAGGAGATGACGTGAGAGGTCATGCCGTTTTCCTCAAAGAGATCCGACGACTCGGTGAAGAGGGCGAGTGCGGCTTGCGGATGATCGTTAGAAAGGGTCATGGTCCAGAAGCTGATTAAGTTTTGGCGGGTCTCGTCTTTGAGATCCTTGGCAGCGCGGACCTCCGCGATGAGGCTCTTTAACTGTGCAGAGTCGAGCGACATCATGCGGTCCATGATCTCCACGATGCGCTTCTGCTGCGCCTGGTCCGGCGGGCTGCCATTCTTCTCCATGGCTTCTATTTCCTTGGCAAAGGCGATGAATTCAGCGGCGGCGAGCTTGGCATCCGCTTCTTTGTTTTCCCGCTCGCGCTTGGTGACGCGGACGGAGTCTTCGGGGGTAGATGGATCGACAGAAACACCGAGTTGTGCGGCGGTGGCGACGAGTTTCGCGTGGCTCAGGCGGATCGTGGTGAGCCGCTGGTGGTTGGGGACACCGAAGAGCGCGGCGATGAGCAGGATGAAGATGGAGACGGCTAGGGAAACTTTCATGAGCGGGGCTATTTGAGGTTGTTGAGGATTTCCTCGCGGCGTTTAGGATCGGAAATCTTTTCGGCGAGGACGCGAGCTTGTTCCTTGTTTTGGCGAGAGCCGTAGCTGTCGAGAAATGACGAGAGCACATCGTCATTGTTGGCAGCGGAGTTATATTCGACGGCGAGCTCGGCGGCTTCGGAGAACTCCATTTTGCGACGATTTTGGATGGCGTTGGCCAGAGCCTTACCGGTCACAGTGCCGGTAGATTCGGGGGCTTGGGTGGTGACCCATTCACGCATCGTATCGAGATTCTCGCGGGTGATTTTTTTCTGATGGGAAATGTTTTGGAGCTTGGATTCTGCGGCTTGCTCGACGCAAGCGGTGCGCTCGGCGGGCGTGGCGTCGATGCGGCCAAGGAACTCGGTGACTTTTGGATAGCCGCCATCATAGCTTACCAAGTAGGATGCCTTCTGGGCGAGTGTCCGCGCCTGCTCCTTTTCCGGGATCTGGTCGCGGACGAGTTTGGCGAAGGCGGCTTGATCTTCATCCTTCAGTGGCTGGCCCGTCCATTGCCGCAGAGCCTCGTCCCGCTGGTCTTCCGGCAGCCCGGTCAAGCGGCGTCCGGCGGCATCTGGATTCGAGCTGAGCAGGATATTGATGAGATTTGATTCAAACTGGAGCCGGGTCTGGCTTTTTCCATCAAGCGACTTGCTCTCGAACTTCCCGGCGGCGATTTGTTGGTCGAACCAAGCGGTTGCACTCGCTGGATCCTTTTTCGCCCACTCTTGCATCGCGGCTCCCAGCTGCCAGCTCATTGAGCCGTCGTTGTCTTTGATCCGGTCGACGAATCTCGTCAAAGCGAAGGCGGGGTCTTTCTGGGTGAGTGGGCCGATGAGCATTGACTCCAGCTGATCGCGGGCCCCCTTCGACAAATCGAGTGCGGCGATTTCATCCAAGGCGGCGACGAGTTCCTCCTTGCTCATCGCCTGCAGGCGGTGATGGAATTTTATCATACTACGCATGTCGCCCATGCCACCGCTGCTTTGCCTTTCCGCAATCTGCGCCGCGATTTTCTTCCAATCAAGCGGTTCCTTGTCTTTTGCTGCCTGGGTGGAGGAGGTGGGCTTGGTCGTCGAGGAGCTAGGCAGACTGCCGGAGGTGCGGGCGGTGATGACCTTTTGCAAGGCGGCGCTTTCCTGTTCCAAGGTGGAAATCGTTTGGTGCTGGTTACCAAGCCATGTTCCGGCGATGGCGAGCGC
>JANOZJ010000416.1:0-21930 GCA_031429315.1 Akkermansiaceae bacterium | reverse complement strand
TGGCAGCCTCAGAGGCGGACAAAAATCTTCGGGAAATTTTGAGATCCTTGGAGTGCTGGACGCTCTGCGCGTTGCGGCCTTGGTATGTAGTTTAACCCTTTAGGGTGTCTTTGTGCCGCTCGGAAGACACCCTAAAGGGTTGGACTACATACATAGAGCAGCTCACGTCATGATCCCCTTCACCGCCTTGGCGGGCTCCACGCCTGTTAGCTTGTAGTCGAGGCCTTGGAACTTGGTGCTGAAACGCGTGTGGTCGATGCCGAACTGATGGAGCAGGGTCGCGTGCAGGTCGCGGACGTGGACGATGTCCTGCACGGCGGCGTAGCCGAGCTCGTCGGTGGCGCCGTGGACGATGCCCGGCTTGATGCCGGCGCCGGCCATCCACAGGCTGAAGCCCTTGATGTGGTGGTCGCGGCCATCGCCGCCCTGGCCCATCGGCGTGCGGCCGAACTCGCCGCCCCAGATGACGAGCGTGTCTTCCAGCAGGCCGCGTTGTTTCAAGTCCTTGACGAGTGCCGCCGACGCCTGATCGGTGAGTTTGGCGGCGACGGGCATGTCCTTTTCGATGTTGCGGTGGTGATCCCAGCCGCGGTGGTAGAGCTGCACGAAACGCACACCGCGTTCGAGCATGCGGCGGGCGAGCAGGCAGTTGCTGGCGAACGAACCGTCGCCCGGTTGTTTCACGCCATACATGTCGAGGACGTGCTGAGGCTCGTCGCGCATGTCGGAGAGTTCGGGCACGGAGGACTGCATGCGGAAGGCCATTTCGTATTGGGAAATGCGGGTTTCGATTTCCGGGTCCACCCGCTCGTCGCGCAGTTTGCCGTTGAGGCGCTGGATTTCATCGATCACTTGGCGCTGGGTGGATTGGCAAACACCCGCCGGGCTGCCGACGTAGTGGACGGCGCTGCCCTTGCTCTGGAACTGCACGCCCTGGAACTTGCTGGGCAGGAACCCGGCGCTCCACTGGCGAGCGGAGACCGGTTGTTCGCCGCCGCCGCCTTTTGAAACCATGACGACGTAGCCGGGAAGATCCTGCGTCTCGGAGCCGAGGCCGTAGAGCAACCACGATCCCATGCTGGGGCGGCCCTTGAGGATGGAACCGGAGTTCATGAACGCGTGGGCCGGATCGTGGTTGATCTGCTCGGTGACCATCGAGCGGACGACGCAGATGTCATCGGCGATCGAGCCGATGTTAGGAAACAACTCGGAGATCTCGATGCCGCTCTCGCCCCATTTCCTGAACTTCGTGAACGACCCGCGGGCGATCAACTTGCTGCCCTGGAGTTGGGCGAGCTGTTGGCCGGCGGTGAAGGACTCGGGAAACGGTTGGCCGTTGAGCGCGTCGAGTTGTGGCTTGGGATCGAGGGATTCGAGGTGGGATGGCCCGCCCGCCATGCAGAGATGGACGACGCGCTTCGCCCTCGCGGGGAAATGCAGTCCGCCCTGGCTCTGGAGAAACAGCAGTTTGTTAGAAGCGCCGAGCAATTGGGAAAGCGCCATGCCGCCGATGCCGGCGAAGCTCTTTTGCAAGAACGTCCGGCGGCTGAAATCCTGTTGGAAGCGCTCGAAGGCGGCGATGGATGGATGGCTCATGGTCTTGATGTTTTGGGCTCCGGGCAGGATGCCCGGGCCACTGTGGCGCGGGCATTCTGCCCGCCGCCTTGTTCAATAGCGCGTGATGGTTTCGTGAAGGTTGAGGATGACGCGACATAGCTGCGACCATGCGGCGAGCTCCGCGGGGGGGGCGTGGCCGGTGCCGGGATCGGAGAGGCCGGTTTTCAGGAAGGCTTCGGCATCGGCTGGGGTTTTCTGGTAGATGCCGCGTTGGCTGGTGAGGAATTTCCCGAGCGATTCGAGTTCGTCCGGTTTCGGGTCGCGGGAAAGCGCGAGATTCATCGCACGGCGGATTTTCTCGCCGTCGCCGGTGTTGGGATTCTCGCGCTGTAACCGGAGGGCGAAACCGCGCGCGGCTTCGACGAAACTCGGGTCGTTGAGCATCGCCAGCGCTTGCTGCGGGCTGTTCGACTGGTAGCGGTCGGCGGTGCAGATTTCGCGGCTTGGCGCGTCGAAGGCGGCAAGCATCGGGTGCATGAAGGTGCGCTGCCAGTGCATGTAGAGGCCGCGGGAATATTGGGCGCTGCCGGTGCTGGCGTGGTAGTCGCGGTCCGGGAAATTGAGGCTCTCGTAGTAGCCCTCCGGCTGATAGGGCATCACGCTGGGGCCGCCGAGTTTGGTCAGGTCAAGCAGGCCGGAGATGGCAAGCGCGTTGTCCCGAATGAACTCGGCATCGAGCCTGCGGGGTGCCTGTTCTGCGAGCAGGCGGTTCGCCGGATCGATCTCCGCGAGGTCTTTGCGGGTGGCGGACTGCTGGCGGTAGCTGCGGCTGGTGACGATGAGCCGGACCATGTGTTTCACGTCCCATCCGGAATTGCGGAACTCGGAGGCAAGCCAGTCGAGGAGCTGCGGATGAGACGGCCATTCGCCCTGGTTGCCGAGATCGTCGAGCACGTTGGAAAGCCCGTTGCCGAAGAACTGCTCCCACAACCGGTTGCTGAACTGGCGGGCGGTGAGCGGGTTTTCCGGAGCGAGAAGCCACTTGGCAAGATCGAGGCGGGTGAGGCGGGTGCCGTCGTTGGTCAACGAAGCGTGCGGGAGGAAATCGGGAACCGCTGGTTTCACTTCCTCGGCGGGAGCCATCCAATTGCCGCGCGGCAGGATGTGGGTGGCAGGGATTTTATCCGCCGGCACGCTTTGGGCGATGACCGAGTGGGCGTAGCCGGCGCGGCAGCCGATGATCTCCGAGCGGAGTCTTTTGTAGGCCTCTGGCAAATCCGCGTCCGGGCGGGTGCCTTGGATCCAGGCGGCGGCGAGTTCGCGCAGTTGGGCCTCGTTGCGGGAGGCAGCGGGAGTTTGCAATGCGGTGGTCAGCGCGGCACGCGGCGCGTTTTCCCGACCGGGGATGGCGTCGCCGAAAGGAGTGACGCTGAGACGAAACTTGCCGAGGTTCGCAGTGGCCAGGGTGACTTGCAGCACCTGTCCTGCGGTGGCGGCGATGGGCCGTGCGAGGTGATAGAGCGCGTGATGCGGCAGCGAGGTTGCGTTCCGGGGTTCTTCCAGAAGGCCGTTGGCGGATCGCCACTCCTTCTCAAGAGTGGGGCTGTCGAAGCCGTTGTCGTAGTCCAGCGGGGTGCGGCGGTCGGCTTGACTCCAAGCGATGGCGAGGGGTTCCGGCGTAGCGTCCGCGGCGATGGTGGCGAAGGTGGGAGTGACCGAGAAACTGCCATGCTCGGAGCGGCCGACCTTGCCTGCGTTTTTAGCATCCGGCAGCACTTCGAAACGGATGGCTCGGACGGGTTGGTCGGGCAGCGGGAAGCGGAGTGTCACGATCTCATCCTTGGTCGGCGGGCCGGTGAACAGGATGGAATTTTCCGGCGTGATTTCATGAGCCGTGCCCTTCGCGGCGGTGATTTCCGCAGAGGGCAGGATGCTCCAGCCACTGGGATTCGCGGCGAGGATGGTGGCGGCCCGGCCGGTCCACTGCTTGAATGCGCCCTCGTCTGCGGCGGATTTGAGCGGGGCAAGGATTTCCACGGCAGCCGATTGGAGCTTGTCGATGCGCTTTTCGAGATAGGCGTTCTTCGAGAGGATCTCGGGTGGAAACGGAGCGGTGTTGCCGAATCCGGCGAGCTCAGGATTCGGGCTGTAGCTGTAGTTGGAATAGACACCCCACTGGCGGACGTCCGCAAAGAAGGCACCCAGCGAGTAGTAGTCCTTGCTGGTGACCGGGTCGAACTTGTGGTCGTGGCACTCGGCGCAGCCCGTGGTGAGGCCAAGCCACGCCGCGCCGACGGCGCGGACGCGGTCGCCCATGTATTTCGCAAGGTATTCGCCGGGCTGGGCACCGCCTTCGCGGGTGATCAGGTTGAGGCGGAGAAACCCGGTGGCGATGCGTTGCTCGACAGTGGCATCCGGGAGCAGGTCGCCGGCGAGTTGTTCGATGGTGAACTGGTCGAAGCGCTTGTTGTCGTTGAAGGCCTTGATGACGTAGTCGCGATAGGGGAAAACCCTCAGGTTTTGATCGCCGTGGTAGCCGACGGTGTCCGCGAACCGGACGATGTCCAACCACGGCACGGCCATCCGCTCGCCATAGCGGGGCGAGGCAAGCAGGCGCTCGACCTGTTTTCCATAGGCGTCCGGCGAGGTATCGGCGAGGAATGCATCAAGCTCGGCGGGCGACGGGGGCAGGCCGATCAGGTCGAGCGACAGGCGGCGCAACAAGGTCGCTTTGCCGGCCACCGGCGCGGGTTCGAGCTTCTCGCGTTCGAGGGTGGCGAGGACGAATGAATCGATCGGGTTGGCGACTTCAGCCGCGTGTTTCGCCAAAACCGGAATGGCGGGATCGACGATGGGGGTGAAAGCCCAGTGTTGCTCGTATTTCGCGCCCTGTTCGATCCACGCGCGGATCAGGAATTTTTGCCGCTCGCTCAGATCCTTGTGGAAATCCGGCGGCGGCATGACTTCTTCGGGATCGCTCGCAACGATGTGCTTGAGGATCGCGCTCTCGTCGGGTTTCCCGGGAACGATCGCCCGTTCGTGCGAGTCCTTGAGCTTGGCGTAGGCACCTTCCGGAGTGTCGAGCCGGAGGTCGGCCTTGCGCTTCTTGGCATCGAATCCGTGACAAGCGAAGCAGGTGTCCGAGAAGATCGGCCGGATGTGGGCGTTGAAGGTGACCTGCTCGGGCAAGGAGCCGCCGGGATATTTTTGAGCCGTGTTAGAAGCGGCGGCGACGGTGCTTGCTTGGTCGCAGCCCGTGTTCAGGGCGGCGGCGAGAATTGCGAGGCAGGGATACCATTTCATGACCGGGAGACCCACTACACTCGGGTGGCGGCGGCTTGATGCAAGCCGCCGCCATTATTCGGTCAAAGCTTCGTCAACTTGGTCACGCGACCGGTTTTGTTCCAGTCCTCGACGTAGAGATTGCCCGCCTTGTCGAAGCTCAGGCCGTGCGGCGCGGTGAAGATTCCGAGCTGCATTTCATTCGGCGGGACGGGAAATTCCGCCCATTGCGCCTTGTTCGGATTGTCACCGAGGAAAGCGACCGGCGTGCCGGACTTGTCGATGATGGTGACGCGCGATTCGAGTTCGGCGACGGCGACATGGTCGCCCAAGATGCTGATCGCACAAGGACGGCGGAGGTTGCTGGCATGAACGCCGATCCAATTTCCTTCCAAGTCGAAGTGAACCAAGCGGCGCTTTTCCCGGTCGGCGACAAGCAACCGTGGCTCGCCGAAACGGGTGTCGATGGCGAGGCCGTGCGGCGTGTTGAATTGTTTTTCATCCGTTCCTTTGCTGCCGAAGGATTTCAGGAGCTTACCGGTGGCGTCGAACTTGTGGATGATGTTAGAGCCATAGCCGATGGAGGCGAAAATGGAGCCGTCCGGCGCGACGGTGACGCCGGTGACACCGCTCCAGCCGCCGGGAATTTCGCCGGTGGACGCATTCGGGATTTCGAGCAGCAGCTTGCCCTCGGTGTCGATCTTGCACACGCGCAGCGGCGGCGTGTTGCTATTGAGCTGGGCACCGAAGATCACGGTTTTTCCCTCCTCCTTGCGGATCGCCATCGCGTGGAAGCCCTTGCACTCGGGCGCGATCGTTCTGACAAGCTTGCCGTCCGGCTGATAGACGACCACCGAGAGGTCCGAATCCGTGGAAACATAGATCAAGCCGCTTTCGTCATCGACCACCACGCCACCGTGGGTCGGCCCGATGATTTTGCCGTCCGGCAGCTCGCCCCAATGGGGCACAGCCTCGTAGGTGAAAGCGCCATTGCCGGTGCGGACGGCGGTCTGAGGACCGTCCCCGGGCTTGGTGCCAGGTTCAGGGTGGGCGAATACGAGCGGGGCGAGGAGCAACGGGATGAGGTAGCGCATTTGGTTGTTTGGGATGATGAGGAGTTAACGTCATACGCTTCAAGGCCCTACCATTCTTACGCCTGAAATACGGAGGCACCATATTTCTGTGGTGCGGGCGAAGGCGCAGCCGATGAACCGCGCGAAGCTCCCGCCTCATCGGCCCCACCTTCGCCCTCGCGACAGGAATGTCGCGACTCCTTATTGACCCGCCTCGTCCCCCTTGGCGGACTGCGCGACTACCTCCGCTTGCGGCGCTTGGGCTTGTCTTTGGTGGCGTAGCGGGACTCCTTGAGCTTCGGCGCCGGACCCACCTTGCCGGCGGGCTTGGTGTGCGGCTTGCCGTGTTTCTTGGCGACCACCGGGTTCTTCACGGAAACGTGGGTGCCCTCGCTGGTCGGCTTGCCAGCGACGGCGAAATCCACGAAGCGCTTGTCGAAGTCGATGTTGATCACCCTCAGCGGAATCCTCATGCCTAACTGAATGACCTTGCCGTCCATGGACACCCACGCCATGCGGTGTGCTTCGAAACGCCAGCGGCCTTCGGGCAGATCCTCGCGTTTCACCACGCCGCGGACGCCCATGTTAGGAATTTCCACCATCAGTCCCATCGGCCGGACGTCGGTGATGAGTCCGTCGAAAACCGGCGGCTTGTCCGAGCTGGCGACGCGGTCGAGATACTCTAGCAGCTTGATCTGCTTGGTCTCGCTTTCCGCATCGGAGGAAGTGCGCTCGGTGTCGGAAATGTGGCGGGAAATCTCCCGCAGTTCGGCTTGCGACGGCGTCCGGTCGTGTGGCTTCGGCGCGTTCTCTAGCAGCGGCTGCAGCGCGCGGTGGACGATGAGATCGGCGTAACGGCGGATCGGGCTGGTGAAGTGGCAGTAGTCGCCCTTCGCCAAGCCGTAGTGGCCGATCGGTTCGGCGGAATAGACCGCGCGCTTGAGGCTTTTCAACAGCCCAAGCTTGATGACGTGCTCTTCCGGGCTGCCTTTTGAATCGTCCAGCAGCTTCTGGATGTGGGCGCGGTTGGTGAGGTCGCCGGGGCGGTAGCCGTGGGCTTTCGCGGTCTCGGTGTAGTCCAACAACCGCGACGGATCGGGATCCTCGTGAATCCGATAGATCGCCGGCTTCATGCGGTCCTTAAGGATTTTCGCGACCGCCTCGTTGGCGGCTAACATGCACTCCTCGACGAGCTGGTGGCTCTCCGTGTGGATCACCGGCTCGGCGACCTCGGCGCGGCCCTTGTCATCGAGGCGAATCTTGATTTCCGGCATTTCGAGATCGAGCGCGCCATGGTTGAAGCGACGCTCACGCAGGGTGGAGGCGAGCTTCCAGCCTTCCTTGACCATGCCGACGAGCTTGGAATCAGAACCTTCCGGCGCGGGTTTGCCGTCGAGGATCGCCTGCGCCATTTCGTAGGAAAGCTTCGCCCGGCTGTGGATGACGGCGTCGATGAACTTCGCCTTGGTGATTTCCCCGTCCCCGGAAATTTCTAGCAGCGCGCACTTCGTCAGGCGGTCGCAATCCGGCTTGAGCGAGCAAATTCCGTTAGAAAGCTCGGTGGGCAGCATCGGCAGCACGCGATCCACCAGATAGGTCGAGTTGCCGCGGTCGATGGCTTCGCTGTCCATCGAGCTGCCGGGTTTGATGTAGTGGGAAACGTCGGCAATGTGGACGGCGAGCGTCCAACCGGATTTGGTTTTCTCCAGCCAGATCGCGTCGTCGTGATCCTTCGCGTCGGCGGGGTCGATGGTGATGACGAGCTTGTCCCGCCAATCCTTGCGGCGGGCGATTTCCGCAACGTCTGGCTCTTCCGGCACCGCGCGGGCTTCTGCCAGAACCTCATCCGGAAACGACGTGCGCAGCCCGTAGCGGTGAATCACCGAAATGATGTCCACCCCCGGATCGCCCGGCCAGCCTAGTACTTCGATCACCCGGCCGCGCGGCGTGGCGTTGCGGTCCAGCCATTCCTCGAGATCGACGACGACCAACTGCCCCGGCATCGCGGTGGTGTCACCGATGACGTCGATTTTTCCTTCGATCGCTTTGTCGTCGCAATCGACCCAGCCGAACTTGCCCTTCTTCTGGTAAATCCCGACCAGCCGGCCCGAGCGGCGGGCGAGGACTTTTTCGACTTTTCCGCGCATTTCGTCGGAGGGATCCGGAGTGAACTCGCTGCGGGTGCGGAACGGCCGGGCGACCTGCTTGATGATCGAAACGAGGACCTTGTCGCCATCCAGCGAAGTGCCGACGTTGCGGCGGTCGATCATGATCCGGGAGTTGAGGGTGAAGTCGATGCCGGCGGCGAGGTTCTGCTCGTCGGTGATGTCCGGGAAGAAGAACGCGTGGCCTTTCGGGTGGAATTTGAGATTGCCGGTGAGCTGGTTGTTTTTCGGCGGTGCCGGGAGCACGAAGATGTTTTTCTTGCCGGCATTGAGGATGCCTTCCTTGACGAGCGCGTCGAGGGTGTCGCGCAGCTCCGTGATGCGGGTGCCGGGAAGCTTGAGGCTGCGGGCGAGCTGGGACTTGGAAAGCGGGTTACCTTTCGCAGTGCGGAGGTGGTCGAGGATGAGGTCTCGCAGATTTTGGCCGGCCATGGCGGGAGTCTGTCTTCTGGCGTCCGTCCCCGCAACGGCAAAGGCGGCCGAGGGTGAAATTTGGATTTCTTCAACCGCTGATGAACGCGAATCGACGCGAATAAAGAGTTTTTGATGGCGAGGCTGGGTAAGCGCATCAATCGCCCCATACGGACCAAGGCAGGGGGACGGATTTAGGACGCTTACTTCTTTTTCATCGGCTCAACCGACGGGCTTGCGGCTCATCCACCGCAAGCCAAGTCGCCTTGCCAGAGTCGTCATCACAACAAGACAGGAGGATGGCGCAGCCTTCTGAAGCGGGAAGGTGTTCCGCCTGGGAAAAGAGGGATCCGCAGGATTCCTAAGCCCCCACCGGCGTGGTGAGTCCGGCGCGCACGAGAAGTGCTTCTTGGTCCGGATCGCGGCCCATGAAGCGGCGGTAAAGTTCGTCCGCCGGGGCGGAATTTCCCTTGCTGAGAATGTGCTCGCGGAAGGCGAGACCGGTCTCGGGATTGAGCACGCCTTCCTCTTGGAAGCGGCTGAAGGCGTCGGCATCGAGAACCTCGGCCCATTTGTAGGAATAGTAGCCCGCCGCGTAGCCGGTAGGGTGGCTGAAGAGGTGGTTGAAACGCCGCGTCATCGAGGGCGACGGAGTTTTGAGCGGCGCGAGGTAGTCGGCGAGAATTTCCTGATCGACAGCATCAAGGTCTTTTCCGAGGAAATCGCTGAGGCGGATGTGGAGCTCGAGATCGAGCTTGGCGAGGGCGAACTGGCGCATGAAGGTGGAGGCGCTGAGGTAGTTTTTTGCCGCGATCATTTTGTTGAAAAGTTCTTCCGGGATCGGTGCTGCCGTCTCGAAGTGGCGGGCGAAGAGATCAAGCGAGGCGCGGTCCCAACAGAAGTTTTCCATGAGCTGCGAGGGAAGTTCGACAAAATCACAAGGGACGTTGGTCCCTGCCAGCGACTTGACGGAAACCTCGCTGAGAAGGCCGTGAAGCAAGTGCCCGAACTCGTGAAAAATCGTTTCGACCTCGCGGTGGGTCAGCAGCGCCTGCTTGCCATCGACCGGCGGACTCATGTTGCCGATGATCAGGCCGAGGTGAGGCTCGCCGAGTGCGCCGGTGTGAAGCGAGTTCATCCAAGCACCGCCTTGTTTGGATTCGCGCGGATGCCAGTCGGCATAGAAAGAGCCGAGATGGGCGGCCGTTTTCGAGTCGTGAATCTCGTAAAATTTACACTCGGGGTGCCAGACTTCGACCGTGCCCGGAGCGGGTGCTGCCGAACCGGGTTCGAGATAGACCGTTTCAAGCTGCCGGATGGTGATATTGAAGAGGCGCGAGGCGAGTTCGAACATGCCAGCCATCACGCCATCCACCGGGAAATACGGGCGCAGCGACTCCTCGTCGAAGTCGTAGTTTTGCTGGCGCTGCTTTTCCGCCCAATAAGCGGTTTCCCAGGGTTCGAGCGGGCCGACGGGTTGGCCGGATTTTGAGGCTTTGTATTCGGCAAGCTGTTGGTGCTCGGCGAGAAATGTCGGGTGGATACGGGCATGGATGCCTTCGATGAATTTCAGGGCAGTTTGCCCGGTTTTCGCCATCCGCCGCAGAATCGTTAGATCGGCGAAATGCTCGTGGCCGAGGATGACAGCCTTTTCGTGGCGGAGTGCTAGAATCTTCCAGACGAGCGAGGTATTATCATATTCACCCACGGCACCGACCTGCGAGGACGCCTCCCAGACTTGGCGACGAATCGCGTCGTCGTGCAGGTGCTGCATGATCGGATGCATGGATGGGAATTG
This sequence comes from Akkermansiaceae bacterium, assembly GCA_031429315.1. Taxonomy (GTDB): domain Bacteria; phylum Verrucomicrobiota; class Verrucomicrobiia; order Verrucomicrobiales; family Akkermansiaceae; genus Luteolibacter. Next base: position 11,644 of record JANOZJ010000416.1, on the reverse strand, counting down.
CAGGGTGAAGCGCCATGCAGGTGCTTCGAGGCCCTTGGCGCGGGCATTAGCGGCGGCTCCGGCCTTCGCGGATTCCGGCAGTCCGGCGAGTTTCGCCTCGTCGGTGATGACGAGTTCCCACGCATTGGTAGAGTCCAGAACGTGCTCGGAGTATTCCTTGGTGACCTTGGAAAGCTCGGCCTCAATCGCAGCGATGCTTTCCTTTTGCTCGATAGGGAGATCGGCGCCGGAGTTCCGGAAATCGGCGAGGGTTTCCTCGATGAATCGCTTGCTGACGGCGTCGAGTCCGGCAATTTCCGATCCTTCGGCAGCGGCCTTGATCAACGCCCAAAGCCGGGCGTTGAGGGGAATGGATGAGTAGAAATCGGTGACAGCGGGCAGCATTTGATTCAGAGCCTCGCGCTGTGCGGGCGAATCACAAACGGAGTCCAGATGGTGCAGACGGCCCCAACCGCGACCGAGTTCCTCCGTCGCTTTTTCCAGTGCGAGAAACGTGCTTTGGTAGTTCGCGGTGGCCGGATCTTGCGCGCAGATGGCCTCGATGTTTTGCTTCGCCTGCTCAAGCGCGTGGCGGATGTCCGCCTCAACGGCTTTAGGAACGAGGGTGGACCAGCGGATTTGAAAATCGGGAGAGAGGAACGGGTGCATGAGTAGGGTTAGGTTAATTCAATTTCGTGTGTATCGTCAAAATTTGAAAAATTTTAGTGAAAATATTGATGCCCGCTTGCTCACATGCCCGCTCCCCGACACCCAGCAGGCTCGGACGCACGGTGCCGTTATCCCAACGACAATCGCAGGATCGAACCGTGCTGAGCCGCGCCATCCGAAAACTCGGAGTTTTCAAGATTCATCGAGCACTAGCTGCTTCTCGACGTATGGGATGGGATTGGTGGTGATCCAGACTTCCGACTTGAATTCTCCAAGGGGGATTTTCGGATTTCCTTCGGATTCGAACTGCATGACGACGGCGTCGATGGTTTTTCCAATCATGTCGGGCGTCACCGGGAAGAAGTAGCTGAGGTTTGCATCGGGGCGACCGTTGCCGGTTTCCCACGGGTTGGCGGCGTAGCCCTTGGCCCGCTGTGGCGCACCGATCCAGCGACCATTCATCCGCAGGGCGGCGTAGGCTCCATCCCGACCATGTTTTCCATGGCATGGGACCACCAAATAGGAGCCCTTGGCGGCTTCGTCTAACTTGAATGACGCACTCCACGCGCGCTTCGCGGGGGATTTGTCAAAGTCCGCGAAAACGTTAGAAGCACGCCACCCGCTGCGGTCCGCCGCTTTGCCTTGGTAGCTGCCGATCACCTCGCCGACGTTGCGCGCCGTGCCGGGAATTCTGAGATAGCGCACGCTCTGGGAGGAGGAAGGCAGGTCGATGGTCAGGCGGTTCACCTTGATGGTTTCGAACTCCTTGGTGCCTGAGTAGGCATCTTTCAAGACGCTGGCTTCACCCGGAGTTTCAGATTCAATCTTGATCGGGACAGCGGTCCAATTTTTCAAATCCGCCGAAACAAACGCTTTTTCCGGTTTGAATTTATCATCCACATTGCGGATCACCCATTGGTCGATCTGGGTGGGCATTCCCATATCAATGCGGAAAGCACCGTCCCAGATCGGGCTTTGCGAGAGGCGGAAGAAGGTGCCGGGATCATTGTCAAAAAGGTAGTGATCCCAGATACCGCGCTCCACGAGAAGTTTCTGAGCGAGGAACTCGTCGCGGGAGGCTTTGACCTGCGGGATCGCTGTCGGTCCGGAACGGGCGATGGAGCGGATTTCCATCGCATTGTTATCAGCGGCGAAACAGGTCGCTTCATAGAGTGCCTCGGCATCCTTCGGCACGTCCAAGGACGCGAGATCCCCTAACTTGCGATGGAATGCTTGCTTGAGCGGCGTCCCGGGGAATGTGATATCCACAGTCTTTCCGGCGATTAGATCCGGCGCGGGCAGCCCATCGAGACTTGCCTTGGAGAATCTGCGAGGCTGTGCGGGCAGGGTGACTTTCGCGGTGGTGCCGGGCATACCTAACAATTTGATCGTGGCCGGCTTTCCCGGCACATCGCGGACGACTTCATACCCGCACCCATTCACTCCCAGCTCGAGGGAAGGCTCGCTGGAAACAATCATGGCATGACTGCGGAATGGCAGCACGGTGATGTTGAGGGTTTCGCCTTTTTTGAAAGTGCCGAGGATCGACTCCGCCGGATGGAAGCGGCGGACTTCAAACGGGCCGTTACCGCCGATTCCGATGCTGCCGTCCAGCGTGACCTTGTAGGTGACCGGATTCCAAGTGGTGTTTTGCAGGGTAATGATCCGGGTTTTCTCGTTGCCGCGGGAGACCGACTTGGGACCGTAGGTTTTCTCATCCAGCATCATTCCGTTAGGCAGGATATCGCGGTAGCGGCGGGTGAGATTATAGATCCGCGCGAGCCGGGGAAACTCATCGTCACGCAGGAACCACGGACTGCCATAGACCTCCGGTGCCAGAATGAGATTTCGCGACAGAGCCTGAAGCACCAAGTCATCCTCCCAATAATCCAAACAGGACGAAAGGCAGACGCCATGGTCTTCGACCAGGCGCTTCGGTATCCCTTTATCATCGACGGGCACGCCGAGTTCGATGGCACCGACGCGATTGTGAGTCCCCGTCCCTTCATTTCCGCGCCAGACGTCGATGTAGGCCTCGCCGGCCCAGAGGCGGGTGGTGGTGTGGGCTTCCCCTTCGCCGAGATCGAGCCGGTGGTTCAGGACAATCAAATCCGGGCAGTATTTCCGGCATTCCTTGAGCATTTTGACAAAGGCGTCCTGTTTCTCCGGGCGCAACTGGCCGCAGACGGCATCGACCTTGAAGAGATGGAAATTGAAATCGCGGCAAAGTTTGACGAGCATTTCCGTGCGCGCTTTCTCTTGTTCCGGCGTATCGCCGAAGCCATCGGGACCGAGCCACACACCGAGGCGACAACCGAAGGATTTCGCCTTCTCAGCGATCGGACCGAAGCCGTTAGGAAATTGTTTCTTAAATCGCTCGGACTCCATGCTGCCGTAGCCGCCGGGAGTATCGATGGCACCGGCATCCAGCGCGTAAATATCGAGATCCATTCCATAGTCGTCATGGAGCCATTTGAAGAAATCAAGATTTGCGAGGGTTTGTTTCTCGGTCGAACCTTCGTTGGTATTGTCGATCCAAGAGAAATAATGACTGCGTGAGGGCGTGGATTCATCCGCTCCTGCCAGCGGGTGCTCCCCTGCCCCATCGGCATGGAGAACGGAAGAACTTGAGATCACGACGGCACAAAGGCGGAGCCATTGGCGGAAATCTTTGGTGAACGAAGACTCAAGCCGGGGAACGGCAGTGCGGGGAATGATGGATGATGGCATGTGTGTTTAGTTATAAAAACTGGTAGGATTATTTACTTACTTTGAGGCGGACGAAAGTCTGGATTCCTTGGTTAGGAATGGTCACTTTGACATGATCTGAAGGGCTGCCGGGCGTGATTTCCACGATGCCGGCACTGGTCGCCGGGATGGTCACCAGCGTCCAGCCTATCAGGTTGCTGCCGTATTCCACGACGTGGATGGTGGAGGACTGAGCCGCATCGCTACGATTGTATTCGAACTGCCAGTTTGCGGTAGGTTTGGTTAAAGTCGGTTGGATCGCGTGCGAGGAAACCATCGGCGCGCCTCCGAGAGCGAATTCCATCAGGTTAGAAAAACCATCATGGTCCGGGTCATCCGCGGGGTCGTCGTTTACGCCAGCGGATAAGCCCTGTGCTCCGCCGTCGGCCCACGCTGCATAGGGAGTCGCAATCTGCTGGCTCAAGGCCGGGGAGGTGCTGGCAGTATGCGAGGAGTTCCCTGCATACTGGGCCGTGATGGAGTGGGTTCCGACTGCGAGGTTGGAATGAGTGAAAGTGGCTTGGAAACTGCCATTCAAGAGGCTCGTCCCCAAGGCGGTTGCACCGTCGAAGAAGGTCACATTCCCCGAAGGGCTGCCACCAGTCACGCTGGCGGTGAAAATCACACTGACCCCGGGAGCTGCAGGACTGAGACTGGACAGCAGACTGGTGGTGGTAATGGTTACCACAGGTGGCGGGGGCTCGGTGGTTGGATAGTTGGTATCCAATCCGTATTTGGCGGCCAAATAACTACCGACAGCCGCTTCCTCGGGGGCCGTTAACGCCCGATTGTAGATCAGGATTTCCGCGATATCCCCCTGCCAACTGCCGTGCCAAATCCGGTCCTGACAGATTTGGTTGGCAGTTACATCGCCGGTGGTCGTGAGGGAAACCAATTGAAAACTCGCGGATGGCAGCGAGGTCGTGGTCCCGTTGACCGCATTCCCCATCAGCTTGGTGGTTCCACTCTTGACATTCGAGTGCGCATACCGGGAATCCCAAATTCTTCCATTGTTAGCATCCACACCCCGATGAAAATCGTAGCTGGTATCGTCACCCAACAAGAACTTACTGCCCGCGCCAGTGTCTTTGACCACCCAGAATGCGGTCCGGATGGTCGAGATGCGGGTGAATTTGAAATAGTCTCCGGTGTTAGCATTAGTAGAGTTGAACCGCACCACGGGTAGGTTGTTGATTCCGCTGGCCACATACTTGGGATAACCGGGACTCGATCCGGTCTGGCGGACGGCGTTGTTTGCCGCACCAGATGTATCCGTCCAAGTGTCTAGCTGTGCACCGTCGGCGGCTCCAGCAATTTGGGAGGCATCCATGCGCAAGACCAAGCCGCTGGTGACGGGCAATTCCAATAACCCGATCCTCGCCATCGCTGCGGCTGAGTTCATGCTTTCACCAACGCCAGTGACTGCGGATACCACGTAGTAATAAGTAATGCCATTGTTCGGCGTGAGATCGTCGTAATGCGCGACGCTGGAATTGCCGATAATGGTGTACGGGCCGCTGCTGGACAGCGCACGTTTCACGTTGTAGCTGATAGCACCGGCTGAGATCGTCCAAGTCAGACCGATCATGTTATTTCCGGGCACGGCAAGCAGGTTGGTCGGCGGGGCGGCGAGGAGGCTGGTGATCTCAATGACCATGGCGGCGGAGGTGCTGGCCGCGTGAGTTGGGTTGCCCGCATATTTGGCGGTGATCTGGTGAGTTCCTATTGAAAGGCTTCCGGTGGTGAAAGTCGCTTGGAATGAACCATCCAATGCAATGGTGCCGAGCAGCGTGGTGCCGTCATAAAACGCCACGTTTCCCGTCGGCGAGGAACCCGTCACCGTGGCGGTGAAAGTCAATGGCGCGTCTAGGTTGGATGGAGTGCTCCCACTCGTTAGAGCGAGCACCGTGGTGCTTGCTGGAAGAATGGTGATGGTGCCGTTACCGGAAAAGTAAGTATCATTTTTATTTATTGCCGGTGAGGCGACCGAGCCATAAGTGCCGGGCGGCAGTGCTGCACCGCCGTTGTAGCTGAGTGCGGCGATGGCCCGCGTGCCGGTGAAATTCAAATTCACCTTAGCCCCGCTGGTGATGTTAATCGCACCACTCCCAAGGCCGGCGGTGGAGTTGCACTGCAAGGTGCCGGCAGCGATCGAGTTATTTCCAGTGGAGTTGTTACTTCCCGTGAGTAAAAGCGTGCCATCGCCCGTTTTACTAAAACCACCGGCACCGCCGATGGCACCGCTGCAAGTCAGAGTGTAAGGCGCATCGACCGTTGCTGTGCCGTTGAGGGTGATCGCACCGCTCCAGGTGGCACCCCAGCCGTTTGGAGTGTAGAGTGTGCCACCATTTACGATCAGCGCGTTCGATGCCGCGACTCGGTCAAACTGGATGGTGCCTCCGCTGTTGAGCGTGACGGATCCTGTTCCTACGGGATTGATGCAAGGCACACTGGACCCATTGATAATAGCACCCAAATGAAGCGTGCCACCGTTGACGATGGTGCCGCCGCTGTAGGTGTTGGGGCTCACCCCAAAAAGCTTCACCGTGGCGGCACCGTTCTTGATCAGGCCGCCCGAGCCGGAGACGAGGAGCGGAAGATCCACTTGTCCGTTCGCAATGCCGCCCAGCGTGGTCATGGCGGCCAAGTTTAGAGGCGCACGGATGGTGACGGAGCTATTGCTGTTCTGATTGATCTGCGGCAGGAGCGGGCCATTGGCTGTGGGCGACAGGCTGTTGGTGCCATCGATGGTCACCGCGCCGGCGAGATTGAGCTGGTTGAATGCAAAATTGTTATTCAAATCCTGAGTCGTGGTGTAGGTGCCCGCTTGGTTGAAATTTAAAGTGTATGATGCACCTCCGGTGGCTGCGGGCGTGACTGGACTACTCGCGGCGTCGGTCCAGAAGGATCCACTCCAATTGCCGGTCACCGCTTGGCTCCAGAAATACGCCGTTGGCTGGCCTGCCAAAATGCCGATGGAGATGGTGGCCGGAGCGGAATTGCTGGTACCGTTGTTGACCAAGAAAGTAAAACTGTCCGTGCCGTCATAATTGACGGTCGGGCTGTAGATCAGGTTGGGGGCGGTGCCGGTGAGAGTGCCGTGGCCCGGTTGGGTAACGATCGAGTAGGTCAGCGGGGTCTGATTACCGCCGCTGCCCGTTAGGGCAATCGCTTGATCCGTATTCTGGATCATCGATAGGCTTTGAGCATGAGCATAGGGCAAGCGATTGATGACACCTGTGCCGTCGTAGAGCCATTCCTTGGCGATGACCGAGCCATTACGTCCAGCAAATGATGGACCGGTCCACTTGAGTTTTGCCACCGCCGAACCGGTGTTTTCATAGTACTCCATTTGTAGCTCAACCATCTGGCCCGCCGTCAGACTAATGGACAGGCTATCTTTCCACGAGGTTGTCTGATCGATATAGTCATCGAGCAGGGAAATTCCATTGATGTATAAGCGGGCACCGTCGCTGTTGAGCGTCGAGAAAGTATAAGTCCCGGTTTCGGGAACCAGCAACTGGCCGCTCCAGCGCACGCTGAAGGTATCCGCGCCGACCGATCCTGCCGGCGAAGCTGTCCCCCAATCGAAGTTCACCTGCGGGTCGGTGCGGGTGAGTTTCAGGTTGGTAAAGTTGGTATTATCAAAATACTCGCCTTTCAGGCCGATGCCGGCGGTGCCTACGATGAGACTCACCGTACCCGTTTCAGAGGTGGTCAGGGTGTCAACCGCGCGGAAAGTGAAATGATCCGGTCCGGTGTAACCCGCAGTCGGGGTATAGATCAAGTTGGGAGCCGTACCGGTGAGCGTGCCGTGGATAGGCGAGGTCACATTGGTAAACGTCACCGGAGTTCCCCGGCACGAGCTACCCGTCAGCGTGATGGCTTTGGCACCGGTGGTGACGACGACCTGCGAGTTCGCTACCGCCACGAGGTTGATGATTCCAGCGGGCGAGGTGATGGCATTCTCGATGCTGGCGATGGCGTTGAACATCGCAGGGTATTCCTCGTCATTCGGGTTTTTGTAGAGAATCAGGTTTCGGAGTGTCGGAAGTGTCCATCTGGCCGAATCTCCGAATGAAGCCAAGGCATTCAGCGCAGCAATGTGGTAAGTTGGAGCACCCCAGCCAAAATAAGGCTCCTGATACTGCATGGAAAGAGCGATGGGGATGGCTTCCGCCGCTTTAAAATCGGCTAAATTTGAGATCCCCGAGGCGCGGGCATCGGCGTGCCACATCGAGTCTGCCTGGGCGGTGGTGGTGGCGACCGCGAGAAACTCGGGAGTCAGTGCCTGCACATCCGCCAGCGGGATGTAGTTGCGGGTAAAAAATGAAAAAATGGTGCGTGGCAGCGAATCGGGCTGCGCCAAGCCAACTCGGATTACGGGGTAGAGCAAACTCTTGGGAGCACTTGCGGTTGCGGATGCCAAAGGAGAATTGGTGACCGTAGATGCGAGGAATCCATTGGCAATCTGCACCGGATCATCCCACACGATCACCTCCGGATCGGTGGCGTTGGCGACAAATGCGGTGAGCATGGGAGTCAGTTGCGGGGTGGCGGTCGTCCCATAGTTGCCCAGAGCCTTGGCCGCTAGGGCGCGGACCCAGAGATCCGGGTCGGAAAGCCGCTGGCTGAGCAGCGTCAACGCAGCCGGGGTTCTGAGTCGGCCCAGCGTTTGGCAAGAACCCATGCGCTCGTTGGCATTGCTGCCAGCCGCCATCGCCAGAAGGGTGTTCACCTCCGCCGTGCTGAGGGAGCGCGCGCCCAGTTGCAAGGCCGCCTCGTTCCGCACGATGGGATCATAATCACCCAACACCGCTATCAACTGCGAATTGGTGTAGGCGACGCTATCTTGCTTGAAGGTTGCAGCGCCGATGGCATGGGTAACCTTGGCGGCATTCAAGGTATTCGCAGGAATCGCGTTTCTCCCTGTGAGATAAAGGCGCTGCAATGCCACGCCATAGGAGAGTAAATAGGTCGCCGTGGGATTGAGATCGTAGTAGCCGGTATTTCCCAAATAGGTGCCATCCGCAGTATTTCCCCCGCCGAATTGTTCCTTGCCGCCATAGGTGAAGCTGCCGTCGGTGCGACGTGCCAGATCGAGTTGCCAGCGGATGTTTTCCATGTATTTTGTCGATGCCGTCGGCCCGCCCATGTTAGAACCTATACTGCCCCATAGGTAACTGAATCCTTTGGCCAGTATGGCCGTATTCGCGGCCGGTACACCCCGCGATCGACATGCGGGCGAAGTATTCCGCTTCCGCCGGGCGATTTTCCTGCAAGCCAAACAACACGGCACACATTGAGTCCTTGCCGTTCGAGCCGTGGCCACTGATCCACGGCTCGTGTTCACCGTAGGGAATCGAGCCCTTGTTCACATAATAGCCGAAAAACTTCGACCCACGCTCGATCGCCGGATCGATCTCTGGATGGATGGCATGTGATCCCGCTAGCAAGGCTTTTTTACCCATGACAATGCCGATATTCGCGGGGATGCCGGCAGAATTCACTGGGCCGTAGGGTGGGATAGTGCCGTGCAGGGTGCCATCGCTTTTCAAGGCCGAACCACCGTGGCCAAAGGTGCCATATCGACTCTGCGCGCTGGCCATGGCAACCGTGTACTTGTTGATGCCCGCCAAGACGCCGGCGTTAGGTGCGCCATCCGCGACGGTGCGTAGATAATACTCGCTGAGGAATATCGTGATGTAAGACCAATTCCAAGTGTCACAACCGCTGAGGCTCAGGTTTGCGGGGGTCAGGGCCTGGGCATAGGACTGCAAGCGGTTCTGCACGGCAGCGTAGTCAGAATCCCCCGGGACAACCGCTGCCAGCAGCGCCAACGCATCAATCGAACCGCCGTAGTTGGTCGAAAGAAAATATGGATCAGCGAGGAGTTGGCTGACCATTTTGGTACGGGCATTGGCGAGAATCTGCGCTGACTTAGGACAAGAAAAAGGAGCCGTCGCCGCGTAATCGCCCATGATCGTCACGGGGATATTTACATCCGTAATGGTTCCGGGATATGGCCCGCGCCAACGTTTCACGCGGAGTGTGCCGGCACCGGTTTTTTCGGCATTGCCGATCGCCACGCCGAGCGTCTTGCGACAATCGCTGGTGAAAAGCGGCACTTCTCCGCTGCTGGCGGCCATCGCGCCGAGGATCACGTCATCGACGGCCATCACGCCGCTGCCCGGTGCTTCCGCCACCGTGACGAGAATTTGTCGGCTCACCCCCGTTATCAACCCGTGCGACCCTGAATCGCCGTTGTTGGCATCCATATAGATCCAGCCGCGCAGTCCGGTGGCGCCAAGATTGTAGGTTTCGCTGTAGGAATGTGACGCGTTGGGATCTATTTTGAGCGCGGCGATCGCACCCGCTGCGGTGAGATCGGGATTGGGCGAATACGCGAGCGTTGCCGCAGGGAAGGCCACTAGCAAAGCGAGCGCGATCGCGAATCGGGAGATAGGGCCAAACATAGGGGGGACGTTATGGATTGAGGCTTGGAAACGAGGACGTTTACTGACTGACCTTGAGCCGCACAAAGGTCTGGTCCCCTTGGGGTGGAATGATGACTTTCACATGATCCGATGAGCTGCCGGGTGTGATTTCCACAATGCCAGCACTGGTCGCCGGGATGGTCACCGGCGTCCAGCCTGTCAGATTGCTGCCGTATTCCACGACCTGGGTGGTGGAGGACTGAGCCGCATCGCTGCGGTTATACTCGAACACCCAGTCGCCGGCCGGCTTGGATAGAGTCGGCTGGATCGCCTGCGAGGAAATCATCGGCACACCACCGAGGGCGAATTCCATCAGGTTGGAGAAACCATCGTGGTCCGGGTCATCCGAGGGGGCGTCGTTCACGCCGGGCGTGAGTCCCTGCGCGCCATCGCTGGCCCAAGTTTCGTAGCCAGGTGCTGGATTCACCGTGAAGGTTCCGTCCACGTATTGAATCGTGTAATTGCCAGCAGCAAAGGTGCCGCCGGTGGCCGCACTCGGGGTGATCGGATAGGTCGCAACTGCTGCGGCTGCGCCGCCGCCCGTGCAGGCTAGGGTCACCGAGCCGATGGTTTCACTGTTCTGCAGGCCGCTGCTGGTAAATTGCGTGCTGCCACTGCCGAAGGTCACGGTCTGGCCGTAGGTCTTGCTCTGGTTGCTGGCCGTGACCGTCAGCGGACTGGCGGTGATGGTGGCGTCCGGTACGAGAGGTTGGGCTGGGAGCGAGTAGTTGCCCGCGTTGGCACCGCCGAGGGCGTAACCGCTGGAGGTGACGGCGCGGAGGCCGGCATTCGCGCTGGCGAAGGTGCCGCTGCCCGCTGTGACCGTCACGTTTTCGCCGCTCACCACGCCGGAAACCGTGCCGCCGGTTAGAGTCGCGGTGCTCGTGGCGTCGTAAAGCTTGTTGCTAGCAGTCACTCCGGCGATTGTCAGCGACTTGGCGGTCACCGAGTGGTCAAAGGCGGAGGAAACGCTGGTCGCGAAGGTGGCGTCACCGCCGTAGGTCGCGGTGATCGAATGCGCGCCCATGGCCAGCGTGCTGGTGGCAAAGGTGGCCGTGCCGGAAGCCAGGGTGCCAGTGCCTAACACCGTGATCCCGTCCTTGAAAGTCACCGTCCCGCTCGCGGGTCCACCCGTCACCGCCACCGTCGCGGTGAAGGTCACTGCCGAGCCATAAGCAGCGGACGCGCCAAGCGAAGAAGTGAGGGTGATGGTGGATGGCAGGGCGACGGGGGTGGCGCTGGCTTGGCTGGAATTTGAGCTTTCACTTGCGCCGTTAGTCGCGGTTATAACATAGTAATAGGTGGTGCCATTCGTCGCCGGGGTATTGGTATAACTTGTCCCGCTGGTGGTTCCGAGCGTGGTGTAGGAACTGCCGTTGGTGGCGGACCGTTTCACATTGTAGCCGGTCGCGCCGCTGGAGGCGGTCCAGCTCAGGCCGACCGAGTTGCTGCCCGCCGTGGCGACTAGATTCGTTGGTGCGGCAGGTGCCAAGATCACTTGGCTCAACGCCGTGGAAGTGCTAGTGGCGTTATTCGAATTTCCCGCATAGGTGGCGGTGATGCTGTAAGTCCCAACCGCCAAGCTGCTGGTGGTGACGCTGGCTTGGAACGAGCCGTTCAAAGCATTCGTGCCGATCAACGTGGCTCCGGCGTAAAACGACACGTTACCGGTCGGCGTGCTGCCGGCCACAGTGGCGGTCAAAGTCACTGCGGCTCCCACTGTGGCGGGGTTGAGGTTACTGGCCACAATG